>CBFGVH010000004.1:0-67992 GCA_965652415.1 uncultured Gammaproteobacteria bacterium
CCGGCGCCGATCATCGAGGCGATGATCACCATGTTCAGCGACAGCATGATCACCTGGTTGACGCCCACCATGAGCCCCGGAGCCGCCGACGGCACCAGCACCTTCCACATCAACTGGCGCCGGGTGCAGCCGGCCATGCGCCCGAACTCGACGACCTCGTCCTGGACTTCCGACAAGGCCAGCATGGTCACCCGCACCATGGGCGGCATGGCGTAGATGATGGTGCCGACCATGGCCGCCACCGGCCCGAAGCCGAACAGGAACAGGATCGGCACCAGGTAGGCGAAGATCGGTATGGTCTGCATCAGGTCCAGGACCGGCGTGATCACGCGCCTGAACCAGTCGCTGCGATACCCCGCGATGCCCAACAGCAGCCCGCCGGCGACCCCGAAGGGCACCGCGATGACGATCGACGACAACGTGACCATGGCGCTTTGCCATTGGCCGAACAGGGCGAGGTAGGCGAAGCATCCGCCCACCAGCACGGCCAGGGTGATGTCGCGGGCGTACCAGCCCATCAGGTACACGATGCCGATCACGGCCAGCCACGACAGCGGTGGCACCATCTGCACGGCGCTGCTGCCGACACCCGACATCAGCCCGGTGGCGAACAGGCTCATGGCCGCGTCCAGCGGCACCTCGAGGGCGCGCGAGATGCCGCGGGTGAGTTCGCGGAACGTCACGAAGCCGAAGGTCGCGTCCTCGATGAGCCAGTTCATGAACGCCGAGATGTGGTCCTTCAGGCCCACGCGCCAGGCTGCCGGGTAACGCAGCGCCTCTCGCGGCAGCCAGTCGCCGGCCTGGAAGTAGAGAACGAAACTGCCGGCGAGCGCCGCGATCCAGAACCAGCCCCAGGCTCCGGGGGCGCGGCGAGTCGCGGTCATGCGGCCGGTGCACCCGTGCGCAGGAACACCTCGACGAGGGCCTCGCGGTCGACTTCACCGATCACCCGGCCGCCGTCGTCGACGACGGCGTAGGCGCGGCTTCGCTCCATGTTCGAAGCGACATCGGCGACCCGCGCGTCCTGCCGCAGCCGGCCGGCGAAGTCGGTACCGGTGGCCGGGCGCATGACCGACTTCAAGGTCAGCACCTTGGCACGCGGTATGTGGTTCGTGAACTCGGCGACGTAGTCGGTTGCAGGCGCCATCACGAGGTCCTCGGGTGTGCCGGTCTGGATCACCCGCCCGTCCTTCATGATGGCGATGCGGTCGGCGAGGCGGATGGCCTCGTCGAAATCGTGGGTGATGAACACGATGGTCTTGTCGAGCACGCTCTGCAGGCGCAGGAACTCGTCCTGCATCTCGCGCCGGATCAGCGGATCGAGGGCGGAGAACGGCTCGTCGAGAAACCAGACCTCGGGCTCCACGGCCAGCGACCGGGCGATGCCCACGCGCTGCTGCTGGCCGCCCGAGAGCTCGCGCGGATAGTATTCCTCGCGCCCCTCGAGGCCCACGAGCCGGATGACTTCGCGGGCTCGCTCCTCGCGCGCCGCGCGGCCCGCACCCTGCACTTCCAGGGGGAAGGCGACGTTGCCGAGCACGGTGCGGTGCGGCAGCAGGGCGAAATGCTGGAACACCATGCCCATCTTGTGCCGGCGGATCTCGATCATCTCGCGGTCGCTGGCGGACAGCAGGTCGACGCCGTTGAACAGCACCCGCCCGGCGCTCGGCTCGATCAGCCGCGACAGGCAGCGCACCAGCGTCGACTTGCCGGAACCGGACAAACCCATGATGACGAAGATCTCGCCTTCGCGGATTTCCAGGTCGACGTCGCGCACGGCGCCGATCATGCCGGCGGCGGCGAGCGCCTCGTCGTCGGGGGCCATCCGGTGACGTTCGAGGAACTCGCGCTCGCCCGGGCCGAAGACTTTCCACACGCCCTGGCAGGCAAGCTTGGCGTCGGTCATGGACGACCCCGATGAGGAATGACTTGACGAAACCGCGCCGGTCGCCCCCAGCCCCGGGGAGACCGGCAGGCGGTCAGTTCATCTCGGCCGATCGTCCTACTGGCCGATCCACGCCTTCCAGCGCGACTCGTTTGCAGCCATCCAGTCGGACACGACCCCTTCGACGGTTCCGCCCTCGAGGTCGACCGCGGCGACCATCGCGCCCATCTCGTCGTTGTCGACCTTGAACGCGACGACGGCGGCATGCGCGCCGGGCCACTTGTCCTTCACGCCGCTCCAGGCCACCTTCCAGATCGGGCCGCGCGGCTTGGCGCAGTCGTAGGGCATGTCGGGATTCGTGCCCCAGGCCGGATCATCGTAGCACTCGGCGGTGTAGGGCGGAAACTCCACCCACTCGCCTTCGTACTTGATCGGCGCCCAGTGCGGCGCGTACACCCACAGCAGGATCGGCGCCTCGCGCTGGTAGGCGGATTCGAGCTCGGCAAAGAGCGCGGCGTCGGTGCCGGCGTGCACCACCTCGTAATCCAGCTCGAGTGACTCGACGCGCTCGTCGTCGAAGCCGCCCCAGGTCACGGGACCGCCGAGGTAGCGTCCGCGCGGCGCCGTCTCCGGTGTCGAGAACTCCTCGGCGCAGTCGTTGAGCGCCTCCCAGTTCGGCAGTCCCGGGCAGCGCTCCTTCATGTACATCGGGTACCACCACTCCTCGATCGCCAGCATCCCGGTCTCGCCGAGGTTCTCGACGTTGCCGGTGCCCACGGCCTCGTCCATGGCCTCGCGGCCGGTGGTCTCCCACATTTCCATCGCCACGTGCAGGTCGCCTGTCTTCAGACCCGCGAACTGGGCGATATAGTCGGCCTGCACGTACTCGACGTTGTAACCGGCCTCGCGCAGTACCTCGCCCATGATGCGGGTGGTGATGAGCTGCCCGGTCCAGTCGTGCAGGGTAAGCTTGATCGGGTCCTCGGACTCCACCGCCGCCGCGGGTCCCGCCATCAGCGCCACCGCGGCGCCCGTCAGCACCGCCGTGGTCACGCGCCTGAAGGTTTTCATGGCCTATATCCTCCGAATTCGTTTGTGTCTGTCTGAAGTCGATCCGGACCGGGTGACGATCCGGGAGCGGCAAATACTCTCACAATCTCTCCACGGATTCCAACAAAGACCTCGTATATGAAGTCTTGATGTGGGATCGTTATGGGATACTGTGGAAGTCGTGTGGTAATCTTCCCTCATGCCGATTCCAGATCCGTTGCCGCCCTGCCGCGCGTCGCGTCGCGGCCGCTAGCTCATGCAGCCACGCCGGCGCCGCCAGGAAATCCTGCGTCTCGTCCGCGCCCGGGGCGACTGCTCCATCGCCGAGCTCGCCGGCATGCTCGAGGTGTCGGACGAGACCATTCGCCGCACCATCAGGCCGCTCATCGACGAAGGGCTGGTGGAAAAGGTCCACGGCGGCATCGTGTTCGCCGGCGAGCACGGCAGCGAACCGCCGTTCGAGCGCCGCATGCAGGAGCACGTGACCGAGAAGACGGCCATCGCCGAAATCGTCGCGGGCATCGTCGCCGACGGCGACTCGGTCATCATGGACACCGGCTCGACCAATGCCTACGTCGCGCGCGCCCTGCGCCGCCGCGCCAATCTCTCCGTGGTCACAAATTGCACGGAGATCGCCCGCACCCTGGCGCCCGTCGCCGGCAACCGCGTCAACATCACCGGCGGCGAGCTGCGCGCAGACGATTCGGCCGTGTTCGGCCCTTCGTCCATCGACTTCGTGCGCCAGTTCCAGGCACGCTACGCCATCCTGTCCATCGGCGCCATCACCGACGACGGCGATTTCATGGACTTTCACCTCGAGGAGGCGGAGTTCTCGCGCGCGGTCATGGCCCGGGCCCAGGAAACCATCGTCGTCGCCGACCACTCCAAGTTCGGCGCGCGCGCCTTCGTGCGCATATGCGAGCGCAGCATGGTTGACCGCGTGGTCACCGACCGCGCGCCCGCTCCCCGTCTCGCCGGCCTGCTTCACGAGGCGGGCGTAGCCATCGTCACGCCCTGAACGATCGCGCGCGCGTTGCCTGCGCGGCGCCTTTGCGATGTAATCGACCTGCCCTCGCACGACCCGCCGGATCGCGGTGTCGATCCCCGGAACTTTCACCACGAAGGACATGTCATGACAGTTCGCTCAATTACCGGGACAACCGGATCGTGGTGCTCGGCCGCATCCCGAATTGAGCCGCCCCTCGAAACGCAGATCGAAAATGCACCCGCCCGGCGTTGCGCCTACAATACCCGCGAGCGAAACACTGGCGGCGGCGCGGTAGTGCGCGACGTCGTGAGAACGTCCCGGCGCCTGCACGGCGCCGGATCGACCCCTCAAGGAATGGCGACATGACCATCACGCTGTGGCTGCGAGCGGAAACCAGGGCCGACGAACGCCGCACACCGCTTACCCCGTCCGATGCCGCCCGCCTGGTCGAGGACGGCTTCTCGATCATGGTCGAGGAATCGGCGGAGCGTGTGTTCACCGACGCCGCCTATGCCGCCGCCGGCTGCCGGCTGGTGCCGCCCGGCAGCTGGACGGACGCCCCCGACGACGCCTTCATCCTCGGGATCAAGGAGCTGCCCGCCGAGCCCGGTGCCCTTCGCCATCGCCACGTCTACTTCGCCCATGCGTACAAGGAGCAGAGCGGGTGGCGCGACCTGCTGGGACGGTTCGTTGCCGGCGGCGGAAAGCTTCTCGACCTGGAATACCTCACCGACGCCTCCGGGGCGCGCGTGGCGGCATTCGGGTACTGGGCCGGCTTCGCCGGCGCCGCGCTCGGCGTGCGCCTGTGGGCGGGACGCCAACGCGAGGGAGGCGAGTTCAGGATGTCCGCCCAAAGGCCTGCCGCGGACCAGAACGAACTGGTGTCGGCGATCCGCACACGGCTCGACCTGATACCCGAAGGCCGCGCCCGGCAGCCGAAGTCGATCATCGTCGGCGCCCTCGGTCGCTCGGGCCGCGGCGCCTCGGCCCTGTTCGATGCGCTCGGCATGGAGGTCACCGGCTGGGACATGGCCGAAACCGCCGGCGGTGGCCCGTTTCCCGAACTCGTCGACTACGACCTGCTCGTCAACACCGTGCTGCTCGGCGCGCCGGTTCCGCCATTTTTGACCCGCGCCGAAATCGCGCGCAAGGACCGGCGCCTGGCCGTCATCACCGACGTCAGTTGCGACCCCTCGAGCGCCGCGAACCCGCTGCCGATCTACGACCACGTGACCACGTTCGCCGAACCCGCCGTGCGCGTCATCGAAGGCCACAACCCGCTCGACATCATCGCCGTTGACAATCTGCCCTCGCTGCTGCCGCGCGAGAGCAGCATCGATTTCAGCAACCAGCTGCTGCAGCACCTGGCCGACCTGCGCGAAGGCTCCGACGTGTGGCGGCGCGCGGCCGACGCGTTCACCGCACATTGCGCGCGGCTGTAGCAATCGTCGAATCTTCCGTCGCCCCGACGAAAGACGATTGCTGGGCGGCGGTCGCCAGATTGGTTATGCTTGGCACCGGGGCAGGACCTGACGGAACCAGTTGACATGCAAGACATCGACCAGCAGGCGCAGCATTACCGCCAGATCATCGCCGGTATCGGGGAAGACGTCGATCGCGACGGCCTTCGCGACACGCCGCTGCGCGCCGCCCGCGCGCTCGCGTACCTGACCCGCGGGTACGGCCAGAGCCTGGACGAGGTGGTCAACGGCGCCGTGTTCGACTCGAGCAACGACGAGATGGTGATCGTCAAGGACATCGAGGTGTACTCCCTGTGCGAGCATCACCTGCTTCCCTTCATCGGCAAGTGCCACGTCGCCTACCTGCCGACCGGCAAGGTCATCGGCCTGTCGAAGGTGGCCCGCATCGTCGACATGTTCGCCAGCCGCCTGCAGATCCAGGAGAACCTGACCAGCCAGATCGCCGAGGCGGTCAACGAGATGACGCACCCGCGCGGTGTCGGCGTGGTGGTCGAGGCCAAGCACCTGTGCATGATGATGCGCGGCGTGCAGAAGCAGAACTCGGTGATGACGACGTCGATGATGATCGGAACCTTCCGCACCGACCACCGCACCCGCTCGGAGTTCCTGGGCCTGGTATCCGGATAGAACAGACGCCTACCCGCGTTCGTCCACGATCCGCATCCGTCCTCCTTCGAGCACGATCACTCCCTCGGCGATCAATGCCCTGAGCACGCGACCGGTCCGCTCCCGAGAGGCGCCGACCATGTCGGCGATGAGCTGCTGCGTGAGCCCCTCGGCAACCACCCCCCCGTCCTGGGCCGGATCGGCGAAGCGCCTCAGCGTGCAGATGACGCGCCCGCGCACGTCGCCGCCGGCCATGCTTTGCACGCACCCGGTGAGGTTGCGGATCTTGTGCGCAAGGCCGTGAATGATGCACGCCGCCAACTGCGGATGGCGATCGATGCAGGCACGAAAGCGATCGCGCGGGATGACCAGGAGCCGGGTCCTGGCCGTGGTCATGACGGACGTTCCGCGCACGGCTCCGTCTATCAGGGCCACCTCGCCGAACCAGGCGCCGGTCGTCTCCACGCCGAAGATCGCCTCGCGCCCGCCTCGGGCGCTGGCGAACCGTTTCACCGCGCCGGCGAGGATGACGTAGAGCGCCTCGCCGGGCTCGCCCTCGGAAACCACCAGGGTATCCGGCGGCAGCACCCAGACGTAGCCCATGTCGATGATGCGCCGGATGGCGTCGTCGTCCAGCCCCGCGAACAGGGCGATGCTGTCGGCAAGTTCCCGCGTGTCCATGCGCCGTGGCTCCCTGGGTCGCGATCCGCTGCGATTACTCCGGCGGTTCCCTCCGCCGCCGCGTCAACGCCTTCGTCGCCGGCGTCGTCCACCCGCGCCGCCTGCCGCCGAATCCGCGCGCGGCGCCGGCAGCGTCACCTCCTTGGCCAGCTCGGTGAAGACGATGGTCTTGTGCGGGAACGCCATGGCCTCGACGAAGTGCTGCTGGAACTTCGGTTCGACGGCCGTTTCGACCTTCTCGATCCGTCGCACCTCGGCCTCGATTTCGACTCGCGACTTGCGATCGACGAGGGCGATCGAGGCACCGGTGCCGGCCGCGTTGCCCGCCGAGGTGACGTGTTCCAGGCGACAGTCGGGAATCATGCCGAGCACCATCGCGTACTTGACGTCGATGTGTGCGCCGAAGGCGCCGGCCAGGCGAATGCGGTCGACGCGATCGATTCGCATCTTGTCCATCAGGAGCCGCGCCCCCGCGAACAAGGCCGCCTTTGCGAGCTGGATGGCGCGCACGTCGTTCTGGGTCAGCGCCAGGCGCACGTTGCCGTCGTGGAGCAGGTAGGAGAAGGTCTTTCCAGCCGAAAACACGCGCGTACTGCGCGCCGCGTTGGCGCCGTCGATGATGCCGTCGGTCGTGATCACCCCGGCGAGAAACAGCTCCGCGATGAACTCGATGATGCCCGAGCCGCACACGCCGGTAATGCCCACGTGCGCGGATGCCTCGGCGAACCCCTCGTCGTCGGACCACAGGTCGCAGCCGATCACCTTGAATCGCGGCTCGAGTGTCACCGGGTCGATCCTCACCCGCTCCACCGCGCCGGGCGCGGCGCGCTGGCCGCAACTGATCTGGGCTCCCTCGAAGGCGGGTCCGGTCGGGCTCGACGCGGCGAGCAGCTTCCTGCGGTTGCCGAGCACGATCTCGGCGTTGGTCCCCACGTCGACGACCAGCGTCAGTTCGTCGCGAAGGTACGGCGCCTCTGACAGCACCACGGCCGCCGTGTCGGCGCCGACGTGCCCAGCGATGCAGGGCAGCACGTAGACCATGGCGCGCGGATTGACGTCGAGACCGAGTTCCGCGGCGCTGGCGCGGACCGCCTCGTCGGTCGCCAGCGCGAACGGCGCGCCGCCGAGCTCCACCGGGTTGATGCCGAGAAACAGGTGATGCATGACGGGATTGCCCACCAGCACCAGTTCCAGAACGCTGGTCGAATCAACGCCCGCCTCCTCGCACGTTTCGCGGACGAGGTCGCAGACGGCCTCGCGAACCACGCGGGTCAGCTCGACTTCGCCTCCCGGGTTCATCATCACGTACGACACCCGGCTCATGAGGTCCTCGCCGAAGCGGATCTGCGGATTCATCACGCCCGCCGAGGCCGCCGCCCTGCCGGTCGAAAGATCGATCAGGTGGGCGGCGATGGTGGTCGAGCCCACATCGACCGCGACGCCGTACACGCGGTCGTGATAGCCGGGCCACAGCGCCACCACGCGCCTGCCGTCCGCCACCGCGACGGTGACCGCGAAATTTCCGTCTCTCAGGATTTTCTGGAACCCCGGCAGGAGCGGCGCCGGGAACTCGAGGTCGGTCAGCGACCATTCGAACTCGAGCGCCTCGCGCAGCCGCCTCAGGTCTCCGGCCGGGTCGTGCATGTCGGGTTCGGGCACCTCGACGAAGAAGATCCGGATGGCGGGATCGACCTCGATGCTGTGCACCTCGACGCGCTTGCGCACCACCTGCTTGTGGACCTGGCTGTCGGGCGGCACGTCGATGACGACGTCGTCGAGCATCGACGCGGAACAGGCGAGCCTCCTGTCCCCGTGCCGGCCGAGGGTCTGGAAATAGGTGCGCTCGGTCTCGGTGACCGCCGACAGGTGATCGGCGCGCGAGTCGATGCCGTGCTTGGCGAAGCTGCCCTCGCTGAGCTTGACCTGGCAGCGCCCGCAGATGCCGCGGCCGCCGCACACGGAGTCGATATCGACGCCGAGCATGCGCGCGGCCTCGAGCACGGTGGTGCCGCGGGCGAACGCGCCGCGCTTGCCCGACGGCGTGAACACGACACGCACCTGCGCGGCGGCTTCGGCCGCGAGGGCATCGTCGCTTTCGATGGCGGTGTTGATCCGGCTGGTCAATTTATTTCGGCGGCAGTTGCGACAGATTACGATCGGGCGCGGCGGCGGCGTCCGGCGCGCTTCTCCCTGGCCCCGCCCTGTCCTTCGGCGGCGGGCTCGCGATAGCGGCGAATCCAGCTTCGGCAGTCCGGATCGTGTCCCATCATGACGTCGGCGCCGAGGATGGCCTGTACCACCTCGGCATGCAGCGGGTTGGTGATGGCCGAGGTCATGCCAGCGCCAATGGCCATGGTCAGGAAGGCCGCGTTCATGCCGTTGCGATTGGGCAGGCCGAAGCTGACGTTGGATGCGCCGCAGGTCGTGTTGACCTTGAGCTCGTCACGCAGGCGGCGCACCAGCCGCAGCACCTGGACGCCGGCGGTGTTGATGGCGCCGATGGGCATGACCAGCGGATCGACCACGATGTCCGACACCGGGATGCCGTGGTCGGCGGCGCGCTCGACGATCTTTTTCGCCACGGCGAAACGCACGTCCGGATCCTCCGAGATCCCGGTCTCATCGTTGGAAATCGCCACCACGGCGGCGCCGTATTTCTTCACCAGCGGCAGCACCGACTCCAGCCTGTCGTCTTCGCCGGTCACCGAGTTCACCAGCGGCTTGCCCTTGTAGACCGCGAGACCCGCCTCGAGCGCCGCGACGATCGAGGAGTCGATCGACAGCGGCACGTCGGTCAGGGACTGCACCAGCTGGACCGCTTCGGCCAGGATTCGCGGCTCGTCGGCAAGCGGAATGCCCGCGTTGACGTCGAGCACATGAGCGCCGGCCTCGACCTGCGCGATGGCGTCCGCCTCGACGCGGCTGAAATCGCCCGCGGCCATCTCCTGGGCCAGCAGCTTCCTGCCGGTGGGATTGATGCGTTCGCCGATTAACACGAACGGTCGGTCGAACCCTATCACCACCTCGCGGCTGGCGGAGCTGATCACGGTATCGGTCACTGTGCAAGCCTCATGTCTGTGTTTGCGGGGCGGTTGGGAAACCAGGGCACGCGACCCTCGAGGATCCCGGAAGCGTCCACGATCTCGGCAACCGACTCTTCCTGCCGGTAGGCCATGATGTGGATGCCGGCCACTCCCTTGATTTCACGAATTCGCTGAATCAGTTCGATGCAGATCTTCTTGCCTTCGAGCCTGGGCTTTTCGGCCTTGAGCAGCCGCTCGATCACGTCGTCGGGAATATGCACGCCCGGCACGTGGTCGCGGATCCACGACGCGGCCCGCCCCGACGCCAGCGGCCCGACCCCGACCAGGATGAACACCTTCTCGTCCAGGCCCCGGTCGCACACCTGTTCCATGAACCGCTCAAGGCGCGGCACGTCGTAGCAGTACTGGGTCTGCACGAACTGCGCCCCCGCGGCCACTTTCTTCGCCAGCCGGTCGACGCGAAAGTCGAGCGGCTCGGCGAACGGGTTCTCGGCGGCGCCGAGAAAAATCTTCGGCGAGAAGTCGAGTTTGCGCCCGCTCAGGAACTCGGACTCGTCGCGCATTCGCCGCGCCGTGGTCAGCAGCGACATGCAGTCGAAGTCGAACACCGGCTTGGCGCCCGGCTGGTCGCCGGCCTGCACGCCGTCCCCGGACAGGCACAGGATGTTCGCCACGCCCATCGCCGCCGCTCCGAGAATGTCTCCCTGGATGGCGATGCGGTTCCGGTCGCGGCAGGAGATCTGCATGATCGTCGAGTAGCCGACGCGCGTCAGAAGCGCGCACACGCCGACGCTCGACATGTGGCAGTTGGCGCCCGATCCGTCGGTCGCGTTGATCGCATCGACGTAGCCGTCGAATATCCTCGCCCTCAGGTACACCTCTTCCGGGTCCGCGGAGTCCGGCGGGGCCAGTTCCGCCGTTACCGCGAACTTGCCCCCGCGCAGCACGCGCTCGAACCGCCCCGGCGACACGTGCCCGGGAAGTATCGGCAGAGAATAACCCGGAACCGGCTCGTCTTCAAAGTACATGGCCGAACTCCCCGCCCGACGGGGCATTTCAGGATTGCTGGTAGAACTGCTCGTCGCGAAGACGCCGTACCTCGCGCAACCACGCAGAGGAGCCTTTCAGGGAACGGTCGACCACCACCTGAACGTCGAGAATGCGCTGTCCGTTGCGCATCCTGAGGCTCCCTTCGTAGGCCTCGACCCACACGCATCGCATATCGGGCTTCACCTCGCAGTTCCCGTTGGCGCGCACGCCGCCGCACGGCCCGTTGCGAATCTCCTTGGGGCAGTTCATGGGGCAGGACATGCCGGTGGAGCTGAGCACGCAGCGGCCGCACATCCGGCAGTCGAACAGGAATCCCTTGACCCGCTTCTCGATCGCGGTCACCGGCTTTTCGACACGGTCGTAGCCGATTTTCAACCACAACGGGTGCAGCGCGGCGAAGAACCGCTCGAAGTGCCGATAGAACCACTCCATCTGTCGTGCGTGGCGCACCGACCATCGTCTCACCGCGTACATGGCAGCTCGCCGTCAGTCGTCAGCGGCGGGACGGCGGCCCTTGCCGCGAATCATCGCCGCCAGCATGTCGTCGTCGATGGATGCCTGAAGTACCTCGGCGCGCGCCCGGGCCGCGGCGTCGATGTCGCCCGAGACTTCCTCGGTCTCGCGCCGCCATTCCTCGAGGTAGGCGTCGGTGCCGCCCTTGCCGGCGCGCATGGCGGCGCGGTCGATGGCTTCCTGGAAACGTTCGGGCAGCTGCACCTTGGCCGTGCGCCTGCCCTGCTTGACGATGACCTGGGCCGGGATGTCGCGCCAGTACACGGTGATGAGTTTCGCCATGGCGGCGTCAGACGAGGGCTTCGAGAGCGGACTCGAACGCATCGAGCCCGGTCGGCACGCGCTCGTACTCGAGGCCGAGGAAGGCCGCGGCATCGGCGGCCTCGCGATCCAGTGCCGCATCGTCGCTCTGCGCCAGGTACACCAGTCGGCGGTAGTTGCCGAAAAGCATGTCCTTCAGTTCGGGGTGACGGTCGATGCCCATGCCCTTGACGATCAGGCGGGTGAAATTGCGTGCGAGGTAGTCGGTCAGGTAGAAGGTGGCCGCGTCACGCTCGGCCAGTTCGGCGAATCGGCCGGCGCCGGCGAAGAACTCGTAACAGTGGGCGCCCGGGATGCGATCGACGCCGTGCCGGCGCGCCACCTCATCCAGCAAGCCCCCGCTGCCGCAGTCGGCGTAGCCGATCACGATGCGCTCGAAGCGGCCCTCGTTCTCCATGATCTTGCGCTCCACCGCCGGCGCGATGCGCTCGGGCCGGTTGTGCAGTTCGGCGGGCAGGCATTGGATCTCGACCGCCTGCCAATCGTTGAGGCGCCGGATGCGTACCAACTCGTTCGCCACGGCGCCGCAGGCGATCACGAGCACCTTGCCCGGGGCGTTGGAGGACATCGTCTCAGGCCGCGGCCCTGCGCTCCGCGACCAGTCGCTTGGCCGTCTCCACCGCGACCGCCGCGTCGCGGCAGTAGGCGTCGGCGCCGATGGCCCTGCCAAACTCCTCGTTGAGCGGCGCCCCGCCGACCAGCACGATGAAGTCGTCGCGGATGCCCTGCTCCACCAGGGTGTCGATCACCACCTTCATATAGGGCATGGTGGTGGTCAGAAGGGCCGACATGCCGAGGATGTCGGGCTTGTGCTTCTCGATGGCCTCGAGGTAGTTCTCGACCGGGTTGTTGATGCCGAGGTCGATGACCTCGAAGCCGGCGCCCTCCATCATCATCGAGACCAGGTTCTTGCCGATGTCGTGGATGTCGCCCTTGACCGTGCCGATGACCATCTTGCCGATGGTCTCGGCGCCGGTCTCGGCGAGCAGGGGACGCAGGATGGCCATGCCGCCCTTCATGGCGTTGGCCGCCATCAGCACCTCCGGCACGAACAGGATGCCGTCGCGAAAATCGATGCCGACGATGCGCATACCCTCGACCAGCGCGTCGGCCAGCACCCTGTCGGGCGCCCAGCCCCGGTCGAGCAGGATCTGCGTGCCTTCGACGATCTCCTCCCTCAGTCCGTCGTACAGGTCGTCGTGCATCTGCTCGACGAGTTCGTCGTCATCCAGGGAAGCGAGGTCGATCTCTTCCTCGTCGGTTTCGATAACGTCTTCTTCGGCCATGATTCACTCACTCGATACTGCTGGGGTCCGCTGCCGCCGGGGTACGCCTGGAAGGCGTCGGGCGGCCGTTCGGCTGGTCGCCTTCGGGCACCCATCGTACCCGATTCGCCGGCGATTTATGGGCCACGGAGACACCGGCTGCTGGCGCCGGCGCGACACCAGTTTATAGTAGAACGACAAACGCTAAAACCTCGCCCCGCACGCGGTCAAAACAGACCGGTGGTGTTGCCGGATTCGTCGAGACGAATGCGGGTAGCGGCAGGCACCCGCGGCAGTCCGGGCATGGTCATGATGTCACCGCAGATCACGACCAGGAAACCGGCGCCGGCGGCCAGGCGCACCTCGCGCACTGGCACCACGTGATTCGACGGCGCACCGCGCAGGGCCGGGTCGGTGGAGAAGCTGTACTGGGTCTTGGCGATGCATACCGGGAGATGGCCGAAGCCGTCGTCCTCGAAGGCCTTGAACTGAGCCCGCACACGGCTTTCGGCGGTGATGTCGTCGGCCCCGTACAGGCGCCGGGCGATGGTGCGCACCTTCTCCCAGGGAGACAGCGAGTCCTCGTAAAGAGGCATGAACTGGCTGCGGCCGGCCTCGGCCAGCGCCGCCACCTCGCGCGCCAGCTGCTCGGTGCCGGCGCCGCCTTCGGAGAAGTGGGTACAGGGCACCGCGGTCACGCCGTGGCCGGCGCAGAACTCCTTCACCAGTTCCAGTTCCGCGTCGGTATCGCTGGCGAAGCGGTTGATGGCCACCACCAGCGGCACGCCGAACTGGTGAACGTTCTCGATGTGTCGGCGCAGGTTGGCGAAACCTTCACGGACGGCATCGAGGTTTTCGGCGCCGAGTGCGTCCCGGGCCACGCCGCCGTGGTACTTCAGGGCGCGAATCGTCGCCACCAGCACGGCGGCGTCGGGCGCCAGGCCCGACTTGCGGCACTTGATATCGAAGAACTTCTCGGCCCCGAGGTCGGCGCCGAAGCCCGCCTCGGTGACCACGAAGTCGGCCAGCCCCAGGGCGGTGGTGGTGGCGATCACCGAGTTGCAGCCGTGTGCGATATTTGCAAACGGCCCGCCGTGGATGATCGCCGGGTTGCCTTCCAGTGTCTGCACCAGGTTGGGACTGAAAGCATCCTTGAGCAGCACGGTCATCGGCCCGGCCGCTTCGAGTTCCGCACAGCGAATCGGCCGGCGTTCGCGGGTGTAGCCGACGATGATGTCGCCCAGGCGCCGCTCGAGGTCCTCGAGACTCGATGCCAGGCAGAAGATGGCCATCACCTCGGAGGCCACGGTGATGTCGAACCCCGACTCGCGCGGGAAGCCGTTGGCGATGCCGCCCAGGGCCACGTTGACCTGGCGCAGGGCGCGGTCGTTCATGTCCAGCACCCGTCGCCAGGCCACCCGGCGCGTGTCGAATCCGAGCTCGTTGCCCCAGTAGATGTGGTTGTCGATCATCGCCGCGAGCAGGTTGTGGGCCGCGGTGATGGCGTGAAAATCGCCGGTGAAATGAAGGTTGATGTCCTCCATGGGGATCACCTGAGCGTATCCGCCGCCGGCCGCGCCGCCCTTCATGCCGAAGCAGGGCCCGAGGCTCGGCTCGCGCAGGCACACCACCGCGTTCCTGCCGATGCGGTTGAGGCCGTCGGTGAGGCCAACCGAGGTCGTGGTCTTGCCCTCGCCTGCCGGCGTGGGAGAAATCGCCGTGACCAGCACCAGGCGCCCGCGCGGCCGTGCCGCGGCCTCGTTCACCATCGCCGCGCCGATCTTCGCCTTGTCGTGGCCGAAGGGACGCAGGTGCTCCCACGCGATGCCCAGGCGCTCGCCGATCTCGCCGATCGGACGGGGGGTGACGCTGCGGGCGATTTCTATATCGGATTTCATCTCGGGCACGAACGCGTTCTCCGGCGGATGGACGGGCGCCAAGGCCCATTGCGAAAGTGCGCGTAGCGTAGCACCCGCCCCGCGCGAGACTTTGCCAGCGGCGCCCGCCGCGAAGCGAAAAACGACTCGCGCGAGCCGTCCCGGTGACGCCGCCGGGCGCTGCCCGTGCGGCCGCGCACCCTGAGGAGGCGTCGCCCTACGTCGAGGCCGTCTCGGGCAGGTGCCTGAAGTCCCGCTCGCGCATGCCGATCAGGTAGAGGATGCTGTCGAGGCTCGATGCTCCCAGCGCCAGTCGCGCCTGGCGCCGCACCACCGGCTTGGCGCGAAAGGCGATGCCGAGACCGGCGATGCTGAGCATTTTGAGATCGTTGGCGCCGTCGCCGACGGCAATCACCTGCTCCAACCGGATGCCCTCGCGCTCGGCTATGGTGCACAGCAACTCCGCCTTCCTGTCCTCGTCGATGATCTCGCCGACGACCTTTCCCGTCAGCCGACCGTCGACGATCTCGAGCTCGTTGGCGTAGACGTAGTCGATGCCGAGACGCTCCTTCAGGCGACGGGCGAACCACGTGAATCCTCCGGAGATGATCGCGGTCCGAAACCGGTAGTGCTTCAGCGTCCGCACCAGGGCCTCGGCGCCGTCGGTCACCCTGACCGATTCCGCCACCTTCTCGAGCTCCTCCTCGCCCAGCCCCCGAAGCAGCGCAAGGCGCCGGGTGAAGCTTTCCTTGAAATCGAGTTCGCCGGCCATGGCCCTCGCAGTGATGCGACCGACCTCGTCGCCGACGCCGGCGACGCGGGCAAGCTCGTCGATCACCTCGTTCTGGATCAGCGTCGAGTCCATGTCGAAGCACACCAAGCGGCGGTTGCGCCGGAACACGTTGTCCTCCTGGATGGCGACGTCGATGTCGAGGCTCTGCGACAGCTGCAGGAACGTGGCGTGCATCACCGACAGGTCCTTGACGTCGCCGCGCACGTGGAAGTCGATGGCCGCGCGCCGCTTGTGCTCCGGGGTGCTCAGAAGCGCACGACCCGACAAGCGGTTGATGCGATCTATGTTCAGTCCCCCGACCGCGATGAGCTCGGCGACGCGGCAGATGTGCTCGGCACGGATCTGCTTGCCGAGCACCGTGATCACGTGCCGCGAGCGGCCCTGCTGGCCCACCCAGCGGCTGTACTCGGCCTCGCTCACCGGGGTGACGTGCATGTTCAGACCGAGCCGATGGGCCTCGAACATCAGTTCCTTGAACAGGGCCGAATCCGACGCCTGGGGCGGGATCTCCACCAGCATGCCCCAGGCGAGGTTGTCGTGGATCACGGCCTGGCCGATGTCCAGCACGTTCAGGTGATAGCGCCCCATGATCGCGGTCAGCGACGCGGTGATGCCGGGGCGGTCGGAGCCGGTGACGTTGACAAGAACGATCTCGCTCATGGCCTTGTGCGAGCGCGGGCCTGTTCAGCAGGGAATGGCCGCTGGACGCCCGGTCACGCCGGGTTGGCGGCGCGGAACGCGGCCATGAAGTCGACAAGGGAGCGCACTCCCGCTTCCGGCATGGCGTTGTAAATGCTGGCACGCACGCCGCCGACGCTCCGATGGCCCTTGAGGTTGACCATGCCCCGCGCGGCGGCCTCCTTCAGAAAACGCGCCTCGAGGGCCTCGTCGGGCAGGCGGAACACCACGTTCATGTGCGAACGGCAGGCCTTGTCGACGGGGCTGCGGTAGTATCCGCCGCTGCCGTCGATGGCTTCGTACAGCAACCCCGCCTTTCGCGCTGCGGCGAGTTCCATGGCCTCGAGGCCGCCGTTCGCCTCGATCCACCTCAGGACCTTGCCCAGCATGTACACCGCGAAGACCGGCGGGGTGTTGAACATGGAGTCCTTGTCGACGTGAACGTCGTAGCGCAGGTAGCGTCCCAGGGCCTTGTTCAGACCGGCAACGACGGAATTGCGGACGTACACCACCGCCAGCCCCGCAGGCCCGAGGTTCTTCTGCACGCCGCCGTAGACGAGGTCGACACGGTCCCAGGGTATGGGCCTGGCCATGTACTCCGAGGAGACGTCGGCGATGAGGGGCACGGACACATCGGGCCACTCCGGGAAGCGGATACCGCCGATGGTTTCATTGCTGGTGATGTGCAGGTAGCGGGTGCCGCCGCGGATCGCGATCTCGTCCGAAGAAGGCATGCGCGCGTAGCCGTGCGCCTGACCGTCCCAGGCGACGTACACGTCGCCGTAGCACTTCGCGTCGGCGATGGCACCCTTCGCCCACGAGCCGCTGTCGACGTACCCGGCGCATGCGCCCTCGGCCAGGAAATTCATCGGCACCATCGAGAACTGCAGCGTCGCCCCGCCCTGCAGGAACAGGACCTCGAACTCGTCACCGCAGCCGGCCACGCGCCGCGCCAGGTCCTTGGCCTCCTCGTGCACCGCCATGAAATGACTGCCGCGATGACTCATCTCGACCAGGGACATGCCCGAACCCTGGTAGTCCACGAACTCCTGCTGAACCTCGCTCAACACCTCCAGCGGAAGGGTGGAAGGACCGGCACTGAAATTGAACACCCGATTGACGGTGCCTGGATGATTCATCGAAAACTCCGGGGGGCGATCGGTGCGCCGCCGTCCACCGCGCGGGCACGCACCGATCCGTTGACGAGACGTTCCTGAAGACAAGGACGGACGATCTCTGCCCGACGCGGGCGGTGGGAGCGGCGACTTCGGCCGGGCCCCGCGGGCAGGCTCGCATTATAACAGGGGCGCGCCGCCCACGCCCGCGGCCGTCACGGGGCCGGGATGACGACCCTGACGTCGGCGCCGCCGGCGACGGCGGTACCGATATCGATCTCGCCGTCGTAGCTTTCGACGATGTCTCGCACGATGGACAGGCCGATGCCCTGTCCCGGGATCCGCTCGTCGGCACGCACGCCGCGGCGCAGAACGTCGCGGGCCAGCGCCGGCTCGATCCCGGGACCGTCGTCGGCCACCGACAGCTCGACACCGCGCGCGCTTCGGTGCGCGCGCACGCGCACCTCGCCGGCGGTCCACTTGCAGGCGTTCTCGATCACGTTGCCGACGACCTCCATGAGATCGCCCTCGTCCATGGGCACTGTCAGGCCCTGTTCCACGTCGACCGCGAGGTGCAAGCCGCGCTCGGCATAGACCTTGCGGAGCGTGCGCACCACCTTGTCGACCACGGGGCCCACGGCGATGGGCGGGATGTTCACGCGGCCTCCGGAGCTCGCGGCACGCTTGAGCTGGTAGTCGACGATATCGGACATGCGCCGGACCTGCTCGGCGAGCGTGACCCGCGCGCGATCGGCATCACCGTCCTCCTCGGTCAGCCCGCGCAGCACCGCGAGCGGCGTCTTCAGGCTGTGCGCGAGGTCCCCGAGCGAATTGCGATAGCGCTCGAGCGAGCGCTGGCTGCTTTCGATCAGGCGGTTGACGTTGCGGGTCAGCCCGCGAATCTCGTCCGGGTAGGCTCCCTGCACCAGCCGCTGCTCTCCCCGCTCCACCCGGTCGATCTCGCGCCCGACCCTCGACAGGGGCCTCAAGGCCCAGTGGAGGATCGACAGCTGCAGGGCCATCAGCAGGCCGACTCCCGCCGCGCTCCACAGGAAGAGGTTGCGTCGGAAACTGTCGACCTGTGCGCGGTACCGCGCCAGGTCCTCGGCGACCACGATCGTGAAACCGTGCTGCTCTCCCTCGGCCGATTCCCAGGCCACGCCGAAGCGCAGGGTGAAAAGATCGGTGCCTCCCTCGGTCCGTTCCAGCCCGAAGCGAGTCGAACCGACCGGCATCGCGTAGGCGCTCGGCTCGACCAGCGGCGAGATCGCCGACGGCGAACGCCACACGTTGCCGCCGTCGGTGTCGTAGGCGAACGCGTAGAGTCCCGACCCCACCACCGAGAAGCGCGGCTCGACCAGCCGCTCGGGAAGGTAGATATTGCCCTCGGCATCGACTTCCGCCGCGGTCAGCAACGCGTAGAGCTGGGCGTTGAGCTGCTCGCGCACCGAGTCGCGCGCGGCCTGCTCGAAGGCGTTGTGCAGCACCGCGACGGCAACGGCGGCAAACATGAGCACCACCAGCGATGCGATGGCGAGCAGGCGAGCCCTCAGTGAACTGAACAGACCGAGCGCCACGCCGCGCCCGCCGTCAGTCGTCGAGGGTCGGGTTGAGGCGATAGCCGCGTCCGCGAAGGGTCTGGATCGGGTTGATGACGCCGTCGGGATCAAGCTTCTTGCGCAGGCGGCCGATGAACACCTCGATGACGTTGCTGTCCCGGTCCCGGTCCTCGTCGTAGATGTGCTCGACCAGCTCCGACTTCGACACGACCTTGTTGCGATTGAGCACGAGGTAATGCAGCAGCCGGTATTCGAACGCGGTGATTTCCACGGACCTGCCGTCGACGCTGACTTCCTGGCTGGCGGTGTCCAGGGCGATCGGCCCGGCGCGCACCGTCGACTCGGCGACGCCGGCGCTTCGGCGTATCAGCGCGCGCAGCCTCGCCGACAGCTCCTCGAAGTGGAAGGGCTTGGTGAGATAGTCGTCGGCACCGGCCTCCAGCCCCTCGACCTTCTCCTGCCAGCGCGAACGCGCGGTCAGGATAAGAATCGGGAAGGTATGCTCCTCGCGCCTCAGCGTGCTGATCAACTCGATGCCCGAGATGCCCGGCAGGCCGATGTCCACCACGGCGACGTCGATCGGGTACTCGCGCCCGAAATACAGGCCGTCGTCGCCGGTGGTCGCGCTGTCCACGGCGTAACCCTCGGCCCGCAGCCGCTCGGTGAGCTGGCGATTGAGTTCGACCTCGTCCTCGACGATCAGCACGCGCATGGCTCGCTCAATCCTTGCCGGGGTCCACGGTCAGGACCTTGATGACGCCGTTCGAGAGGATCTTCACGCGCACCGTGTAGCCGCCCGGTCCCTTGATCGGCGTGGCCGAAAGCACCCTTCCCTTGTAGCGCTTGTTGATCTGCGACACGGCACGCTCGACCGCCTCGTCGGGACTGGCGATGCGCTTGTTGTCACCCCTGCCGTTCGAATCCAGCGCCTGCGCCTGGGCGCCGGCGGCGATCAGAGCGAGCACGATCAGCACTCGGATCATCAGTCCCCCCGAACCTTTCCCGTTGGTGCGCGGCATTATAGCGCCAGGGTCCGCCGGCCACTACCGAGCGGACTGCTACCAGGCCGGAGTGACATCGACGCGCACACGCAGTCGGTCGCCGGGGTCGTGATCCATCCGCGTCGTGTAGTCGCGGCCATGATACCGGTACGTCACGTCGTAGCCGTCGATGCGCTCCTCGTCGTGCACGTCGTGGACGGTGCGGCAGCGACGCTCGACCGTCTGGTAGGTGCGGCCGTACGGGGCCATGCGGCGGTTCTTGTAGTCGTGGCCGAGGGACCCGCCGAGCACCGCGCCGGCCACCGTCGCCACATCCCGACCGCTGCCGCTGCCGAACTGGTTGCCCACGGCAGCGCCGAGGATGGAGCCGAGAATTTCCGGGGTGTACGTGCGCGGCGCAGGCTCGGTGACGGTCACCGTCTCGTCCCGGCACTGCCGGCGCGGGGTTTCGACGCGAACAACTCGCACCACGGGCTCGACCGAGGTGACGCGGGCGTAGTCGGTGTAGGCGGTGCCGGGTGCTGCGGCAAGGACCGGGGACGCGAGCAGCAGAACCGCGGCCGCCGCGCCCGGCAGGAGGTGTTCAATTGGCGTCTTCATGCTGTCGTCTCCTCGGGAACGGGGCCGTTCCCGATCCGGTGGTTCCGTCGCGATTGCCTCGAGATCATAGCGGCGCCCGCTGAATCGTCACTGAACCGGGCTCGATGCTGGTATTTTTCGCCTGGCCGTTGATAATAGCGCCTGCGGGCGGCAGACTCCGGGTGGACCGCCCTTAAGTCACCAGAAGGACCCCAGCCATGTTGTTTTCTTCACGTTCGCTCGCCGGGCGCGGCCTGCTCGCGGGGCTCGCCGCCCTGTTCCTTTGCCTCGCCGGGACCGCCGGCGCCGAGACCTTCACCGGTGGCGTGCCCCTATCGCCGCAGCCCGATTCGGCGACCCTCAAGCCGGGGCTGGCCGTGAACTACTTCTACAGGTACTTCGACCATATCGACGAACTCGACGGCCTCGACGGCGGCAAGCCGGGCGATGCGCTGACGAATCTCGACCACGTCGCCTTCGAGGACGGCAAGGTGCTGACCACCAGCCAGCCTATGGGAGTCGGTGCCCACATCCGCGGCCTGATCCATCTCGACAAGCCCGGTACCTACACGTTCCGCCTGCAGTCGAACGACGGGGTCAAGCTGTTCATCGGCGGCGTATTCATGCACGTCGACCCGGAGATCCACGCGGCCCGCTGGTCGCCGGACCTGGCCTACGAAGTCACCGAACCGGGCTGGTACGACTTCACCCTCGACTACTACCAGCGCAAGGGCACCTCGGCGCTCAGGCTGGTCTGGATCGCGCCGGGGGGCGAAGAGGAGATCGTGCCGCCGGAGGCGTTCGCCTACCGCTAGCGCCGCAGGATCAGTTGCCCGTCGCGCTGCACCAGTTCCAGGTCGCGCAGGAACGACATGCCGAGCAGCACGATCGACTCGTCGATGCCGGGGCTGAGCACCGCCGCGACGTCCTCGAGCCGGATCGGGCCGATGGCGATCGAATCGATGGTCGTGCGTGCCCCGCGCACGACGCCGTTGGCGGTCGACAACGTCACCGGGGCCCCCGGCCGAAGCCCCAGCCGCCGGCCGGTTGCCTCGGACATGGCGACGTCGGTCGCACCGGTGTCCACCAGGAACCGGATCGGCTCGCCGTTCACTTCGCCAGTGGCGACGTAGTGCCCCGAGCGGTTGCGCCGCAGCACCACTTCCTGTTCCCCGCTCTCGGCGACGTTGACCACGGGCTCGGCGTTGGGGTTGAACTGGCGTTCGAGTTCACCCTGGAACAGCCACGCCACGAGGGCCAGGAATACCACCCAGGCGCCGAAAACCATCCCCTTGCCAATACGCGCGGTAGCCATCAGCGGGAAGATGCGACGGCCCCCGGCCGCCCCGGGCTCGTTGAACGGAACCGATTGAACATGCACGTGATGTGGGGCCGGCCCAAGGCCCGCGCAAGGCTCGCCCGCACGGCCGCCGATGGCGTGGCTCAGGCGGGTTCGCCGAACCGGTCCAGCAGTTCTCGCGGCAGCGCGATACCCTGCGCCGCCGCCCTTGCACGCGCCTCGAGCCGGCGCGAGCCGGGCAGGCGCACGCCGGGCTGGGCCATCATGGCGCCGATCAGCGCTTCGAGGCGGTCGGCGAACGCGCCGCCCGAAAACACGGCCGGATCGAAGCCGATCAGCAGCTGGCCAACCCCGGGGGGCTCGCCCTCGGCGTCGAAGAACGACGAGGCCTCGTAGCCGAAGTTGGCGCCGGTCAGCGCGGCGGCGAGGATCTCCACCATCATGACCAGGGCCGAGCCCTTGGCATCGCCGATGGGCAGCATGGTTCCCGCCATGGCGGCCGCGGCATCCGTGGTCGGACGCCCTTCGGCGTCCAGCGCCCAGCCCGGCTCGATCGCCTCGCCCTTCGCCGCCGCCACCATGATCCTGCCCCGCGCCACCTTGCTCAACGAAAGATCGATGACGAGGGGCGGGTCGGCGGCGCGCGGGGCCGCGAAGGCGATCGGGTTGGTGCCGAACAGGCCGGCGCTGCCGCCCCACGGCGCGATGGCGCGGGGACTGTTGCCGAAGCCCAGCGCAACCAGCCCGCGTTCGGCGAGCCGTTCCACGTGAAATCCGGCCTGGCCGAAGTGATGAGAGCGGAAAACCCCCGCGGAGGCGATGCCGGTCGTTCGTGCATGCTCTGCGACGCGGTCGATGGCGAGGTCCATGGCCGGGAAGGCGAAGCCGCATGCCGCGTCGATGCGCACCGCGGCGGCCGACTCCTGCACCACTGTCGGCTCGGCAAAGCCGTCGACCTTGCCGGACGCCGCCTGGGCGGCGTAGGACGGCAGCCGCGACAGGCCGTGCCCCTTCTGGCCGTCCGCCTCGGCAGCGACCAGGGCGCGGGCCACGCTGGCGGCGTTGGCCCTCGAGGTATCGTGCCGCTCGAGCGCCCGGGCGACGAATCGTTGGGCCTCGTCGAGATCGACGATTACGGAGTCGTTCATGGACGGCGCCGATCCAGCACGCGGCGCACGTTGTCGGCGGTCACCCGGCTCACACGCACGTTGGATTCGTTGGTGACCCCGGCGACGTGCGGAGTCAGCACGAGGTTCGGCACTCCTTCGAAGCGCCGCGCCGCCTCGCCGGCCAGGGGCTCGGATTCGAACACGTCCAGGGCCGCGCCCGCGATTTCGCCGGAGAGCAGGGCCTCGGCCAGCGCCGCCTCGTCCACGACGCCGCCGCGGGCGGTATTGACCAGGACGGCCTCGCGTTTCATGCGGCCCAGCTCCGCGGCGCCGACCAGGCCGCGGGTCTCGTCGGTCAGCGGAACGTGAATGCTGACGATGTCCGACTGCGCGAGCAGCTGGTCAAGTGTGTCCAGGCGACCCGCGCCGGCGAGGTTCACGCCGTCGGCGAGGTGGGGATCGTACGTGGCCACGGTCATGCCGAACGCGCGGGCCCGGTGAGCGGTTTCCCGCGCGATGCCGCCGAAGCCGACGAGGCCCAGGGTGCGCCCGCTGAGTTCGCCGCCGATGCCCGCGCTGCGCGGCCAGGCGCCCACGACGACCTCGCCCGATCGCAGGAACACGGGCCTGATCAGCAGCATCGCGGCGGCGATGACGTACTCGGCGACAGCCACGTCGTTGGCGCCGCCGGCCGGACAGACCTCGACGCCGCGGCGCGCGCAGGCGTCAAGATCGATATTGTCGAGGCCCACGCCGAGGCGGCCCACCACTTCCAGCGCGGGCGCCGCGTCCAGCAGCGCCTCGTCGACGCGGGTTCGGTTGCGTACCACCAGGGCGCGCGCACCAGGCAGCAGTGAGACCAGGCGTTCGCCGTCGTCGACCAGCGCGGGATCGTAAACGACGCGGTAGTCGCCGGCCAGGGAGTCGACCACCGGGCGGTCCATGAACTCGGTGATGACGATGTCGCTCATGGCCGGCTTGCCGCGCCGTCGGCTTTCGTCAGGCGCTCTCGTAGAGCCGGGTCAGCACGAACTCGCGATGGCCGAGCGACTCCGCCGCCGTCAGGCGGCCATTGGCGGTGCGCAGCATCATCTCGAGCAGCGCGTCGCCCGCCTCGTCAGGCGTCATCTCCTTGCGCAGGAGTCCGGACACGTCGACGTCGACGTGCTCGCTCATGGTGCGCACGGTACGCGGATTGGCGCACAGCTTGATCACGGGCAGCACGGGGTTGCCGATGATGTTGCCCTGGCCGGTGGGAAAGAAGTGCACCACGAAGCCCGAGGCGGCGCACAGGGTGACCATCTCGGCCGCGGCGCTGGAGGAGTCCATGAACCACAGCCCCGGCCCGGTGGGCATCTCGGCCTTGTCCAGCACGCCGTCGACCAGGCATTTCCTGCCGATCTTCTGGATGTTGCCGAGCGCCTTCTCCTCGATGGTGGTCAGGCCGCCGGCGATGTTGCCCTTGGTGGGCTGGGAATCGGACAGGTCGTTGGTCTTGTGGCGGTTGATCATGTCCTGGTAGCGGTTGAACATGAACATGAAGCGATCGCGCACCGCGTCGTCGCGGCAGCGCTCGGCCACCAGGTGTTCGCCGCCGGTGATCTCGGAAGTCTCGCCGAACAGCAGCGTCACACCCTTGTCGTACATCTTGTCGAAAGCGTTGCCTACCGTAGGGTTCGAGCCGCAGCCGGAGGTCGTGTCGGACTCGCCGCACTTGGTCGACACCCACAGCTCCGCCAGCGGGGCTTCCTCGCGCTGCTTCTCCGACGCCCACTGCACGTACTCCTTGGCCGCCTTCGAGGCGCGCATGATGGTGTCGTGGTCGCCGTGCAGCTCGATGCCGAAGCCGGTGACCGGCTTGCCGGTGGCGGCGATGCCGTCTACGACGCGCCGGGTCCACTGCTCCTCGATGCCGATCACCACCACGGCGGCGACGTTGGGATTGGCCCCGGTTCCGATCAGGGTGCGAAAGTGCAGCTCGAGGTCCTCGCCGAACTGCAGGCGCCCATACGGATGGGGAATCGCCATGGCGCCCTTGATGTTGTTGGCGACCGCCTCGCAGGCGGCGTTCGACAGGTCGTCGACCGGCAGGATGATGACGTGATTGCGCACACCGACACGGCCGTTTTCGCGGCGGTAGCCGAGGAATGTTGCGTTGTCGAGATCGATGGACATGGAATTTCTCTCCGGGATGTTCGTGCGTTTGCGGCTTCGGCTACCAGCGCTTGGTCTTGATGTTGTGCACGTGGGCGTGCTCGCCGAGGCCAATGTCGGCGACCACCCGTCCGATGTCCACGCCGTACTTGATCACCGTGTCGCCTTCCTTCAGCGGCTTTATCGCAAGCTTGTGGCCGATGGGAATGTCGCCGGCGGCCTTGAACTGGATCTCCCTGTCCTGGTCCATGATCCAGCCGGTCAGCTCGTCGCCGGCATTTACGCCTTCGACGACGACCACGCCGACGGAATCGTTCTCGTCATGCACCACGAACTGGATCATCTGCACCCTCCTGAGGTTGAACCCGGCTGCCCGGGAGCGGGGATTGTCGATGCGGGAACTATAGGCGAAGCGTTGAGTCTTGTCAATATACTCAGATAACTCTTATATAAGAGTTATCTGAGATACTCTAGTGTGTATTCCTGTGTTATATTGGCGGCGAGCCGGGTCTTCCGATCCGGCAGCCCAGCGGAGACCAGGACCATGACCATAGCCGGTGCAGGCCCCCTGTACGTCCAGGTGCGCAACCTCATGGTCGAGCGCATCCGCCGCGGCGAGTACAAGCCCGGCGAACCGATACCCAGCGAGACCCGGCTGGCCCGCGACCTCGACGTCAGCCAGGGAACCATCCGGAAGGCCATCGGCGACCTCGTCACCGGCAGGGTGCTCGTGCGCCAGCAGGGCAAGGGCACGTTCGTTGCCGCCCACGACAGCCGCCGGGCACTGTTCCATTTCTTCCACGTGGTTCCCGACCAGGGAACGAAGTCCCTGCCAGACAGCAGGACGCTGTCCATCCGCCGCCGCGAGGCGACCCGCGACGAAGCCGCCGCGCTGGCGCTGTCGGCGGGCGGAGAGGTGGTGCGCATCGAGCGGATACGCCGCCTCGGCGGCGAGGAGATCCTCGCGGAGACCATTTCAGTTCCGGCGCGCATGTTCCCGGGGCTCGAAAACACGGCCGCGCCGGACCTGCCCAATGCCGTCTACGAGATGTACGAGCGCCGATTCGGCGTGACCATTCACCGCGCCGACGAGCGACTGAAGGCCGTAAAGGCCGGCCAGCGCATCGCCCGCCAGCTCGGCGTCGACCCCGGGGAGGCGCTCCTTCGGATCGAACGCACGGCACGCACCCTGGCCGGAGAGCCGGTGGAACTCAGGGTGACCCACGTGTACACGCTGCGCCACCACTACGCCAACACGCTCACCTGAGGGCTTACGAGGCGACCTGCATCACGATCACGCCGGCGGCCACCATCACCACCGCGGCGAGCCGCACCCGGGTGAGCCGTTCCTTGAGGTAGAACACGCCGATCATCGCCGCCATGATGACGCTGGTCTCGCGCAGCGCCGAGACGAGTCCCATGGCACCGAGGGTCATGGCGTAGATGACCAGCCCATAGGCAGTCATGGAGAACACCCCGCCGGCAATGCAGTAGCGCCAGTTCGCGGCAAGACCGCTCGCCACCGCGCCGCGCCGGAGCACCAGCGCGTACAAGGCGATCGGCCATCCGTCCAGCAGCGAGAGCCAGCAGATGTAGCTGAGCGCGTTGCCGGAAAGCCGGCCGCCGAGGCCGTCGGTGATCGAGTAGGCGGCAATCCAGACGCTCGTGATGAGCGCGGGCGCCACCGCGCTGTTGCCGAGACGCCACGGCGGACCACGCTCGAAGGACAGGCTGATGATCCCCACCGAGGCCAGCAGCACGCCCGCCGCAGCCAGCGGGGACAAAAGCTCCCCGGCGAACAGCATGCCGCCAATGCTGATCAGCAGGGGCGCCGAGCCGCGCGCCAGGGGGTAGACCTGGATCAGTTCGCCGCGGTCGTAGGCCTTGAGCAGGTAGAAGTAATAGCCGCAGTGCAGCACCACGGAGAGCAGGATGTACGGCCACGCCGCGGGGGCGGGCAGCGGCACGAACGGCACCAGCACGGCGCCGACGAGCATTGCGACGATGTTGACGCCGGCCAGCACCACCAGCCGGTCCCCGCTTGCGCGCACGAACGCGTTCCAGCCGGCATGCAGCAATGCCGCCAGCAGGACCAGGGGAATCAGCAGGGCCGACGAATCCAATGAATGACGCCGTGAATGACGCCGCCGACCCGTTGCCGGCGCGGACGGCCGGCGGGGCCGGCAGCGCCGGCCCCGCGCGCCGTGTTACTTTATCTCGAGGAGCTCGATCTCGAAGATCAGCGTCTCGTTGGGGCCGATACGTCCGCCGGCGCCGCTGGCGCCATAGGCGAGCTCGGAAGGAATGAATACCTTCCACTTGCCGCCGGTCTTCATGAGCTGAAGCGCCTCCTGCCAGCCCTTGATGATGCCCTCGAGCGGAAACGTCGCCGGCGCGTCACGGCTGTAGGAACTGTCGAACTCGGTGCCGTCGAGGAGCGTGCCGCGGTAGTGGACCACCACCGTGTCATTGACCGTGGGCTGTTCACCTTCGCCCTCGGTGAGCACCTCGTACTGCAGGCCGGAGTCGGTGGTCACGACGCCTTCGCGCTCGCCGTTCTCCGCCAGAAAGGCCTCGCCGGCGGCCTTTGTGTCCTCGGCCCTGGCGCGCTGGGCCTGCATCTCCTGTTCCCGCCGGGCCATGACCACGGCCTGCATCTCGTCGGGCGACAGGGCCGGGGCCTCCTGTTTGAGGGCATCGCTGATCGCTTGTACGAACACGTCGACGTCGAACTGGATGTTCTCGGCGCCGAACTGGCCGAGCACCTGGTTGCCGATGCTGTAGCCCATGGCGTAGCTGAACTTCTCGTCGTCGGTATCGAGGTTCGCATCCTGGGCAAGGGCGGCGCCGGCTGCCGTTGCAATCAGCAGGCCTGCGCAGGCTTTGTAGATGGGTCTCATGAACTCTCCCGGTTGAATGGGGATGCAGGGGGCGCTGTCGCGGCTACGATGCCCGATTCTACCATTTCGCGACCCGCGCCGTCGTGCAGGCCGACACCGAATCTGTCGATGCGCCGGACAACCATGAAGATGATGAAGGATTTGTATAAAATGACGGTAAACCCCGAACGGACAAGGACTCAGCCCATGGTTTCCGGAACGAAACAACCTGCCCTGCTTGCCACCCTGACCTTTCTCGCCGCGATGCCGGCAATCGCCCCCGCCGCCTCGCTGCTGCCCAACGGTGACTTCGAGTCCGGTTCCCTTCTCGGCTGGTTCGGCGCCGGCATCGACGGTGGAATCGCCGATATCGCCACTGCGGGCACTTGTTTCTCCGGCGAGGACACGACCCGGCTCACCATGTTTGGCGGCCACGCGGCGCTCATCAGGTCGGGGCCAGGCGGCGGCCGCGGTTCCATCGGCGCACTGACGTCCGATCCCTTCGTCGCAGGCGACGGCATCGTCTTCGCCGCACTCACCGGGACCCGCGACGGCGAGCGCGTGGTCGCGCCGGTGCATTTCGAGGTGCGCATTTTAAACGCCGACGGCGCACCGCTCACGGCCCAGCGTTTCAACACGGCCGTGGTTCGGCTGGCCGACGGCTGCCCGGGAGAGGCCCGCGACGGGCGCTTCTACGTCCACTACTTCGATACCCGCGCGTTCCGCGACCAGCAGATTCGCATCCAGTTCCGCCAAGGCACCAACACCGGCGGCTTCGAACCATTCACCCTGATCGACCAGGTCATCGTGTTCGGACGCGGCGAAGGCCCGCTGTTCACCAGCAAGCCGGAGGCGGTGGCGGCGCTGTCGAGCACCCGCCGCGGCGTGCCGAGGCTCGACGCCTCGCATTCCTTCGACCCCGACGGCGGTCCGGCACCGCTCACCTTCAGCTGGCAGATCGACGGCGAGAACCTGATCCGCCTCGGCGAGAAACCGTGCCTCGCCGACCTTGCCGACGGCACCTACGAGGCGACGCTGTTCGTCAACGACGGCTTCCACGCGGTGTCCGACAGGCTCCGCTTCGAGATCACCGGGCAGAGCATTGGCGGCGATGGCCAGGGCGACAACGATGACAGTGGAGATGGCAACGGCGAGACCGAAGCCGTGCCCCGGGTCGAGTACGACGGCTGCGGCGAGGATACGCTGGCCACGGAATTCAGCATCGACCAGGGGACCCCGGCGGGCGGTGGCGGCGCTAACGACGACTCCGGCGGCGCGGGCAGCGGCGGCGATCCGGCGGCCGGCATGTCCGGCGGCGGTGTGGACAACAGTGCCCCCACCGTCGATCTCGACGCCGACGACAGTTCGGTCAGCGGCAACAACTTCCAGGCGACGTACGTGATCGGCGGCGATCCCGTCGCCATCGCCGACACCGATGTCGCCGTCGGCGACGCCGACGGCGACGAAATTGCCAGCGCGACCATCACCCTGCAGTACGGCGCCGATGGCGACAGTCTCGACGTCGATCCGTCGCTGCTGCCAGGCGGCATCGCCGCCGCCGTCTCGCCAACCTCGATCAACCTTTCGGGCGTCGCGGCGCCCGAGGCCTATGCCGCCGCCATCGGCGTGGTCACCTTCGAGACAAGCGATCCGGGCGACGGTTCGCGCTTCATCACCGTGACAGTCAATGACGGCATCGACGACAGCGGCTTCGCCTTCGCCTCCATCATCGTCCAGGAGTGACACTGATCAGGGCGCCGCTCTCTCGACGCCTGCCTGTGCGATAATCCGCACCCCGTCCCAATCACTCGACGACAGAGGTCCGCCATGACCGTCGACGCCAAGCTGCTCGAGATCCTGCGCTGCCCGGTGACCAAGCAAACGCTCTCGCTGATCCCTCCCGACAGGCTCGCCGCCCTGAATGCGAGGATCGAACGCGGTGAGGTCCGTCACCTCGACGGCAGCGTCGTGGAAAGGGCACTGGACGGCGCCCTCGTCACCGCCAACGGCAACACGATCTACAAGATCGAGGACGACATTCCCATCATGCTCGAGGACCTGAGCATTCCCGCGAACCTCGAGTAGGTTCCCGCTTCCGGGCGCGAAGTCAACGCGCGACGAGTTCTATATCAACCACCACCGGCAGGTGGTCCGAGGCGAAGCGGGCCAGCGCCAGCCGGGAGCGCCGGTGGTGCTCGCAGCCCAGCGCCCCGCGTGCGAACACCCTGTCGAGGGCCCCGACCGGCTGCCACGACGGAAACGTCAGCGACGCACGCCGGCCGGTCCCGGTCACGCACTCGAAGCCCGACTGGCGCAGTCGGCCTCGCGCCAGCGCACCACTCCAGTCGTTGGTGTCGCCGGCGACGATCACCCGGCTGGCCGGATCGAGACGAGTGAGCTCGTCGGTTGCGAGCAGGCTGCGCACCTGCCAGCGCCGTTCCATGCCCGACAAGCCCAGGTGGACGTTGATCACGTGCAGCGTGCGGCGGCGATCGCCGGCCTGGACCCGGATCTCGGTGTACAGTGCGCCACGCGCCTTCTTGCCGGGCAGGGTCAGGTCGATGTTGCGGCTTCGGGATATGACGTGGCGCGACAGCGTCGCGTTGCCGTAGCAGCCGTATTTGAGGAATACGTTGGGCGCGAACACTCGGTGGGGCATGCCGAGCGCCTCCGCCAGCGCCGCCGCCTGGGGCTCGGAGCGCGACCTCGGCACCTCGTGGTCCACCTCCTGCAACGCCACGATGTCGGGGTCGTAGTGGCGGATCACCTCGACCACGCGCTCGAGGTCGTAACGGCGGTCGAGGCTGCCGATGGCCTTGTGGATGTTCCAGGTAAGTAGCCTCATGAACGCTGACGCGCGCCTCGCCCCGGGTGGTCGACAAGGCGATTATGTCAGCGATCGACCGCGCGCGACGACCACGGCGGCCCGGCCGGCTGCTTCACGGCCGGGCCCGGCTCGACGACGACCTGCCCCCGCCGCCGCGCCGTGGCCACCCTCAGGCGGCGTTTCGGCGGTAGTAGTCCATCAGTATGTGGGCGACCTCGGGCCTGGCGAACTCGGGCGGCAGCTCCTGCCCGGCGGCCAGCATCTCGCGCACCCGGGTGCCGGACAGCAACACGAAATCGTCCTTCGTGTGATCAGGCGCGTCGCGCATCATCACCACGCGACCGAGCTTCTTCGAGTAGGCGGTGTGGTCGGCGCGGAAGATCTCGATCGCAAGCGCCCCTGCGGGAACTTCCTCGTCGAAGATCTTCTGGGCGTCGAACGCGCCGTAGTAGTCGCCGACGCCGGCATGGTCGCGGCCGATGATGAAATGCGTGCAGCCGGCGTTCTGGCGAAACACCGCGTGCAGCACCGCCTCGCGCGGACCGGCGTAGAGCATGTCGAAGCCGTATCCGGTGATCATCACCGTGTTGGGCGGGAAGTACAGCTCCACCATCTTGCGGATCGCGGCATCGCGCACCGGCGCGGGAATGTCGCCGGGCTTGAGCTTGCCGAGCAGCATGTGGATCAGTATGCCGTCGGCGCCGGCGGCCTCGCGCGCCATCTTGCACAACTCCTCGTGGGCGCGGTGCATGGGATTGCGCGTCTGGAACGCCACCACCGACTTCCAGCCCCGCTCGGCGATGCCGTCGCGGATCTGCTGCGCGGTGCGGAAGGTTTCCGGGAAATCGGTTTCGAAGTAACTGAAGTTGAGCACTTCCACCGCACCGGACACGATCTGCCTGCCCTGGGCGCGGAACGCCTCGACGCCGGGATGGGCGGGATCGAGGGTGCGATAGACCTTCTCGGTGATGAGATCGAGCTCCTCGTCGGACAGCGTTTCCACGGCCTCAACGTGCTGCACCGCGATCACGGGCTCGCCCTCGACGTTGGGATCCTTAAGCGCTATGCGCGATCCGGCTTCGATGCCGCCAGCGTCCGCCACGAGGTTCAGTACCGGAACCGGCCAGAACAGGCCGGTCGTGGTGTGCATGTCGCGGGCCACGGACAACGCGTCCGCCTTGTTCATGTAGCCGGCAAGCGGCGTGAAGTATCCCGCGCCGAGCATGACCGCGTTGGCCGCGGCGCCCGAGGACACCACGATAGACGGCAGTGAACGCGCCTCGTCAGAAAGCCGCGCCCGCGCTTCGCGGTCGGCGACGTACAGGGGCATGAGTGCATCGGCCCCGTGCGGCTTGATCATCGCGAAATCTCTCCTCGAAGGTTCGGTTGCCTGGTGCGAATCCCGATCGGGACATGTCCGGGCGATGACATTAGCATCGTTGACGGCGGGCGCAGACATCCCGCCGGCAAGAAATTTCTAATCGAGTTATAAGGACCTCGGCGGACGCCGTCAGCTCGCCTGGCGGTTGTGGTGGGCACGGCGCGCGGCCACCGCCTGCGACAACTGCGCGAACATCCTCGTCGTGTCGTCCCAGCCGATACAGGCGTCGGTGATGCTCTGCCCGTACTCGAGTTCCTCGCCGGGCCGGATGTCCTGTCGGCCGGCCTCGAGGTGACTCTCGATCATCACGCCGAAGATGCGGCGGTCGCCGTCGGCGACCTGGTGGCTGACATCGGCGCATACCTCGACCTGCCGCTCGGGGATCTTGCGGCTGTTGGCATGGCTGAAGTCGATCATGATGATCTCGGGCAGGTTGGCCCGCGCCAGCAGGCGCGCCGTTTCGCCGACATGTTCGCGGCTGTAGTTGGGTTCAACGCCGCCGCGCAGGATGATGTGCGTGTAGGGATTACCGGTCGTGTGGTAGATGGCGGAGTGACCGCTCTTGGTCAGCGACAGGAAATGGTGCGGATGGCGCGAGGCGCCGATGGCGTCGACCGCGATCTGCAGGCTGCCCTTGGTGCCGTTCTTGAACCCCACCGGGCACGACAACCCGGAGGCCATCTCGCGATGCACCTGGCTCTCCGTGGTGCGCGCGCCGATGGCGCCCCAGCTCACCCCGTCGGCGATGTACTGCGGCGTGATGATGTCCAGGTACTCGGTGGCCACGGGCACGTCGAGCTCGTTGATGCCGAGCACCAGCTTGCGCGCCAGGCGCAGTCCCTTGTTGATGTGGAAACTGTTGTCGAGGTCCGGATCGTTGATCAACCCCTTCCAGCCGACCGTGGTGCGCGGCTTCTCGAAGTAGGTGCGCATGACGATCATGAGCGTGTCGGCATGGCGCCGGCGCTCCGCCGCGAGCCGGGAAGCGTATTCCAACGCCGCCTCCGGATCGTGGATCGAACACGGGCCGGCGATGACCACCAGCCGGTCGTCCTTGTGGTCCATGATGTTCTGGATGTCTCGCCGCGCCTCCCAGGTCACGCGGGCGGCGTGCTCGGTCAGCGGGAACTCCTCGCACACCGTGAGCGGGTTGGCGACTTCCTTGATTTCGGCGATGCGCAGATCGTCGGTGAGGTATTTCTGGGTCATGGCGGTTCGACGGGGAAGGCGTCACGCACTGGACGCAGGAGTCGCCAGCATGCAGCGCAAAAGGAGGAGTTTAGCCGATCCCGTGCGCTTTTTTAAGGGTTGCCGCCTTCTTCGCTGGCGTGGCGGGCAAATCACTCCTACGGCCAGAACTCGACCGGGTCGTCGGCGGGCATGAATCGTTCGACCGTGGTGACGCCGAAAAGCCGACCCGGCCCCGCATGGGGCCGGTTGCGGGACATGAGTACATTGTCGTAGCCGGACTTCTCCAGGGCCTGGCCGGTCGCGGCGTTCATGTCGGCGGCGTCGCCGAACGGCAGCGAGAACAGTTCGCTGATGCGCCGGCCGTCGAGTCGCGCCAGCATCTCGCCCGTGGCACGGATCTCCGCCAACTGGCGCCTGACGTCCAGGGACGACATCACGTAGTGGTGGTGCCCGTGGTTGCCGTAGGCGACAAGCGGGTGGCCCGGCAGGTCCTCGATCCGTGACACGCACCAGTCGAGGTTCGCGGCCGGAGCGCCCTTGAACTCGAGGAAACGGTCGAGTTCGGCGTCGATCCGGGCACTGTCGATGGACGGGTCCTTGCTGTAGCGGTAGAACCGCCGGCCGGCAATCGGCTCGATGCCCCGCATGAACGACTCGAAGTCGCTCACCCAGCCCATGGCCTCGACCAGCCGGACCTTGTCGCGCCAGAACGCTGCCCCGTCGAAGGCGGCGCCGTTCAGGTACACGGTGAACGGGACACCGAGCGACTCGAGCACCGGCAGGGCCGAGTCGAACACCGAGCGATAGCCGTCGTCGAAGGTCACGGCCGCGTAACCGCGCGGATCGGGCAGGGCCGCGAATGTGTCGACGTCGACGAATTCGAAGCACCGGCCGACGGCCTCGAGCTGGGCGCGCAGCACCGACGGCCGCACGTTGTGCAGGCCGCCGGCAAGCACTGCCGGGGGCCGTTCGAAGACGGCGTGGTAAAGCAGCACCAGCCCGCATTTGTTCGCCAGCGCCGCGCCGGCTGCCGTGACGTCCACTATCGAACGATCAGCTCGCGGCCATGGCGCGACAGCCGCTCGTTGCCGGTGTCGCCGACGATGAACGTCTCACCCAGCGTCATGGCGCGGGCGCTGTTGCTGTTCATCAGGATCATGTGCAGGAACATCACCATGCCCGGTTCGATCACTTGGCGGTTGCCGTCGTGGCACATGGGATAGTCCATCCAGCTCGGCGTGAAGCGGGCGCCGAGGCTGTAGCCGCAGGCGTTGAGCCGGTGCGCGGCGAGACCGGCACCGTCGAGCGCGCGGGCGTGCGCGTGGAACACGTCGTGCGCGCTCGCTCCGGGCACCATTGCCTCGTCGCAGGCCGCCAGCGCCTCGGCGGCGGCCTCGTACAGGTAGCGGTGTTCCGGGTGCACCTCGCCGACCAGCACGGTGCGCATCATAGCGGCGTGGTAGTGCCGGAACACGCCGGCGAACTCCAAGGTGAGCTGGTCCGGTTCGTCGAGGCGGCGCCGCCCCGAGGCATAGCGGCACAACAATGCGCGCTCGCCCGAGCCGATGATGAACTCGTTGCCGGGATAATCGCCGCCGCCAGCGAACACCGCGCCCTGCATGGCGGCGAGAACCTGGCCCTCGTCGGCGCCCGGGCCGATCAGTGCAATGCCGGCATCGAGGGCGTCGTCGGCCAGCGCTGCGGCACGACGCACGTGTTCGAGCTCGGCGGTCGACTTCACCATGCGCAGCGTGCTGACGAGTTCGGAGTGATCCGCGACGGTGCAGAACCCGTCCAGCGCGTCCTCGAGTTCGCGGCCGCGGCGATGGGTCAGTCCGTAGCTCTCGAACTCGGCGCCCAGGCGCGCGCCCTTCATCCCGTGCGCGGCGAGCAGGTCGCGCAGCCGGGGGGCCGGCCCCCCGTCGACGCCGTCCACCCAGACGTGTATTTCGTCGATGATGGAGGTGAGCTGCGCCTGCCGCAGGTCCGCCGAGCGGGTCAGCAGGAACAAGGCGCCGTCGGCACCGAAGAACAGGCACTGGAAGAAGCAGAACCCGAATGTCTCGTAGCCGGTCAGGTAGTACATGCTCTCCTGGCGAAACAGCAGCAGGCCGTCGAGCGAATGCGCGACCATGGCGGTGCGAAGGCGCTGCTGGCGCTCGAGGAACTCCGATCGCGGGAATGGCAGTGCGCCCGGGTTCATGCGTACCTCCGGCTCAGTAGCTCAACAGTTCAAGGAAGAAAGGCAGCCACGCCCCGACCAGCAGCACCAACAGGAGCGCATCGAATCGGATCACCGTGGTCAGCCGGGCGCGCTCGGCGCCTTCGGCGGACGCGCGTCCGATCGCCGCCATGGTCATGTCGAGCGGCAGCACGAAAAAGAAGATCGGCACCAGCGCCGGGGCGATCAGCGTCGGCCACATGGCAAAACCGCTGCGGGCACTTTCGCCGCCGGCGAAGGGCGCGGATAATACGAGCACCAGCAGGAATGCCGCGTGCATCACGCGCAGCGGACCGATCTTCCTCAAGAATTCAGGCATGTCTCATCTCAGGGCGCGAGCTTCGGGCGCGCCGTATTCTACGCCAGGGCAGGTTCGAATTGCCCGCGCCCGGCTCGCACTGGCCGCTGCAATCATGGTTCTCGTCCACGGCGTCGGCGCCAACGACGCGGTACCGGTGTCGGTCGAGCCGCTGTCCGCGCTCGCCGTCACCCTGTCCGGGTCGGCGCCCGGCACCGCTGTCAGCCTCCACCACACCGAGGTGGCCTCGCGTCTTGCCGGGGTGATCGACTCGATCGCGGTCGAGGCCGGCGACCGCGTGGCGACCGGCGACGTGCTCGCCGAACTCGACTGCACCGAGTACGCCCGCGAACTCGCCCGCCACGAGGCGCAGCTCGAGGCCCTCGAGGCGCGACGCACCCTTGCCGACGCGCAGCTTCAGCGCGCCCTGAAGCTGCTGCCGACCCGCAACATCCCCGAGGAACAGGTCAACCAGCGGCGAGCCGAATTCGACGTCGCCAGCGCCGAGATCGTCGCCCAGAAGGCCCAGGTCGCGATCTCCCGGCGCCAGGTCGAACACTGCCGCATCGTGAGCCCGTTCGACGGCGTCGTCACCCGGCGCACGGCAAGCCTCGGCGCCTACGTCTCTCCCGGCACGGCAGTGGCCGAGGTCATCGATACGGAGCGCGTCGAGGTGTCGAGCCAGGTGCCGCTGGGCGACGTCGGGCAGCTTGCAACGAGGCCGCTTTCGTTTCGCACTGACAACGGGGAGTACGAGGTTGCGCTTCGCACCCTGGTGCCGCTGATCGACGCCTCCAGCCGCAGCCAGGAGGCGCGCCTTCGATTCGCGGGTGAACCGGCAGTACCGGGAACACCCGGACGGGTGGTCTGGGTCGCCGACGACAGCGCCGTGCCGGCCCACCTGCTGGTGGCCCACGACGGCGCGCTCGGCGTCTACGTCGCCGACGACGGCGTCGCCCGCTTCGTGCCGCTGCCGGGCGCCGTGGAAGGACGGGCGGCGGCCGCCAATCTCGATCCCGACACCCTGGTCATCACGCTCGGACGCCATGCCGTCGCCCCGGGCCGGCCGATCGTAGTCGAAACCGACTGAAGCCGCCTGCAACATCGACCCGCCGGGAGACCCGTTTCCAAGGCCCATGCTGCGCGTACTGATCCGCAACCACGTTCTCGCCAACGCCCTGTTCGTGCTGGTCCTGGCACTGGGCACGGCCGCCTACGTGACCATGCCGCGCGAGCAGGACCCGACCATCAACTTCAACTGGATCGACATCACCACGGTGTTCCCGGGCGCCTCGGCCGAGGATATCGAGAAACGCGTCACCGACGTCATCGAGGATGCCGTGCGCAAGCTGTCGGACGTGCGCTTCGTGGCCAGCACCAGCCGCGAGGGCGTTTCCAACGTGGTTGTGCGCTTCAACGAGATCTCGCCCGCATTGTTCGACAAGCGGGTCAACGACTTGAGGCGCGAAATCCAGAACAAGGAGGTGGAACTGCCCCAGGACGCCCTCGACCCGGTGATCTTCGAGGTCACCAGCGCCAACGCCTTCCCCACGGCCACCATCGTCATATCCGGCCGGGCCTACGACGAGAACCTGCGCCGCGCTGCCCACCTGGCCCGCGACGAGGTCGAGCAGCTGCGCGGCGTCGATCGGGTGCTGGCGACCTCCCTGCCCGATCCCGAGGTCGTCGTGCGCCTCGACGCCGCGAAGGTCCATTCCCTCGGCCTGTCGCCAATATCTATCGCGAACGCCATAGAGGCCCAGTTCCGCGACGTCGCCGCCGGCAGCGTCTCCGTGGACGACCAGCGCTGGCTCGTGCGGCTGATCGGCACCAGCGACGACCTGGGCCTGTTGTCGCGAGTGCCCCTGCCGGCGGCTGATGGCGAAGTGCTGCTCGAGGACGTCGCCGACATCGAACGCGGCATGGACGAGTTGCGCACGGGCGTGCGCTACCGGGGGCGGCCGGCCGCCATGCTGGCGGTGACCAAGTCGCCCGGAACCAACAACCTTGCCCTGGTCGAGCGGCTCGAGGAATGGGCCGCAGGCTACAACGAGGCCATGGCTCATCGCGGAGTCAATGCCGAACTCGTCGACGACCAGACCCAGGTCACCCGCGACGCCCTCAACGTGATGCAGACCAACGCCGCGCTCGGCCTGGCGCTCGTTCTGGTTGTCACCTGGCTGTTCGTGGGCGCGCGTATCGCCGTGCTCACCTGTCTCGGCATCCCCTTCATCCTCGCCGGTACGTTCTGGGCCCTGTCGGCGCTCGACCAGACCGTCAACGTCAGCGTGCTGCTCGGTGTGGTAATCAGCCTGGGCATGCTGGTCGACGACGCGGTGGTGGTGGTCGAGTCCATCTACCAGCGCCTGCAGCACGGCATCGACGCCATGACCGCGTCGCTCGAGTCGCTCGCCGAGGTCGCGGCGCCTGTGACCACCGCCGTGCTCACCACCATGGCCGCGTTTCTGCCGCTGATGCTGCTGCCGGGCATTCTCGGCCAGTTCATGATGGTGATTCCGCTGGTGGTGACAGTGGCGCTGGCGATCAGCCTGGTCGAGGCGTTCTGGATGCTCCCGGTGCACATCACGGCGATGAGTCCCGACTTTTCCTCTCCCGGACGCATCCAGCGACTGCGCAACCGGATGCTGGCCGCCATCCGGCGAACCTACACGCGGCTGCTGGTGCGCGTCATCCGCCATCCGGCGGTCTTCGCGGTGCTGATCCTTGCGCTAATCGCCGGCGCCGGCGCCGCGGTGGCGACCGGCGCGATACGCATGGATTTCTTCGCCAGCGACCCGCTCAGGATCTTTTACGTCAACGTGCAGATGCCGAGCGACACGCCGCTCGAGGCGACCATGGAGCACGTGGAGCGGATCGAGCGCGCGGTGCGCGCCGGACTCGACGAGGACGAGGTGCGTTCCGTGGTGAGCTACGCCGGCCAGCAGTTCACCGAGATCGAGCCGCTGTTCGGCGACCGCTACGGGCAGGTGCTGGTATCGCTCAAGCCGGCGCGCGGAGAACTGCGCCCGGTGGACGAGGTGATCGACGCCCTCCGTCCGGTGCTCGAGCGTATTCCGGGCGCCTCGCGCATCACTTTCCTGCGCCTCGCCGGCGGGCCGCCGACTTCCAAGCCCATCAACGTCAAGTTGCGCGGCGACGACTCCGCCGCCATCGGCGCCGCGGTAGAGGACCTGACAGCCTTCCTGGAGGCGCGCGCCGACGTGCACGACGTCGAGGACGACCGCTCCCAGGGACAGCTCGAGTTCCGCCTGCGCATCCGCCACGACGCCCTCGCCCGCTCCGGCGTCGATCCCGCCGTGCTGGCGCGGACCGTGCGCCTGCTGGTCGACGGCGAGGTCCTGACCAGCTTCCAGGACCGCGGCGAGAAGGTCGAGCTTCGCCTGCGGCTCGAGGGCGACGGCCGCCACGACATCGCCCGGCTGCTCGAATTCACGCTGCCGGCGACCGACGGCCGCCAAGTCGCCCTTTCCACGCTTCTGGAAGCGGACACCTCGCGCGGCGCCGGCACCATTCGTCACTACAATTTCCGGCGTACCGTCACCGTCAGCGCCGACATCGACAGCGACCAGATCGACACCGTGGCCATCAACAACGCCATCCGCTCCTGGTGGGAGCAGGCACGCGAGCGTCACCCCGGCATCGGCCTGGACTTCACCGGCGTGCTCGACGACATCGAGGAGAGCATCGACGCCATCGGCCGGCTTTTCCTGCTCGGCGTCGGCCTGATCTACCTGATCCTGGGCACGCAGTTTCGCAGCTACTTCCAGCCCATGATGATCCTGTCCAGCATTCCGCTGGCCTTCACCGGCGTGGTGGCGGGCCTGCTCATCAGCAAGACGCCGCTCAGCCTGTTCACCCTGTACGGCGTGGTGGCGCTTGCCGGGATCGCGGTCAACTCGGCCATCGTCCTGATCTCGGCGGCCAATGCCCGCCTCGACGCCGGCTACACGGTGATCCACGCCATCGTCTACGCGGCGCGCCGCCGCGTGGTGCCGATACTGATCACCTCGCTGACCACCATCGCCGGGCTGTTCTCGCTCGCCACGGGCCTGGGCGGCAAGTCCCTGATCTGGGGCCCGGTCGCCACCTCCATCGTGTGGGGGCTGGGAATCTCGAGCCTGCTCACCCTGTTCTTCGTACCGGTGCTCTATCGCCTGTTCATGGTTCGCAGCCACCGCGCGAGGCCGGCGGCGCAGCGCCTGCAGGCGTCCCGGTGATAAGATAGGAATCGCCGGCACAACCGTGCGGTGACTACTCCGCAGACCGGCAGGCGACATGCTGAAACGATTCGACGAATTCGGCCGCGATTTCCTCGAGACCGTCGGCCCCCGCCGCACCCGCGAGGCCGCCCTTCGATGCGCGACCTGTAGCGCGGTGATCTCGCACCGCCCGCGGCCCATCGAGCGCCGCGGCGCCCATCGCCACCACTTCGTCAATCCGCACGGCTTCTCCTTCCATGTCGGCTGCTTCGCCCATGCCGAGCGCACCGCCGGCAGCGGACGCGCGACGAGCGCGCATACCTGGTTTCCGGGTTACGCCTGGCGCATCGCCCTGTGCGCCCGCTGCGGCGTTCACGTCGGCTGGCGCTTCGACGGACCTCACGACAGCTTCTTCGCGCTGATCCTCTCCCGCGTCATCGAGGCGCCGGGCGACGACCACTGACCGCCTCGCCACCGTGATCATCTACATCGCCCAATGCAAGGTGGGATCACCCGGCTTTTCCAGCCTGGTCGAGCGCCTGGACGCCGAACTGGGAGGCCTCTACCCGCCCGGCAGCAACCACCTCGACGCGATCGGCGACCTCGACGCTGCCGACGCCTTCGCCGTGGGCGCCTTCGACCTCATCGAGCAGGTCGGCTGCGGCGCGTTCAAGCGCATGACCGACGACGGCGTCTACGCGGAGATCAAGCGCATCTACGTCGAGCCGCTGTATCGGGGCACCGGCATCGGCCGCCGCATTCTCGACGCCCTCGAGGACGAGATGCGCCGGCGCGGGCTCACGGTGGCGCGGCTCGAGACAGGCGTTGCAACCACCGAGCCTCTTGCCCTCTACGAAAAGGCCGGCTACCGGCGGCGCGGTCCGTTCGGCGGTTACCGCGACGACATCCACAGCGCGTTCTTCGAGAAGCAGCTCGGCCTTCAGTGCTGAGCGGTGACGATCGGGTATCATCCGGGGCCTGTCGACGCCGCCTGCCGCGTCGGCCAGCTATTCCGGGAGACGAATTCGTGAGCACCGCGATCTGGCAAAGTCCCCTCGACCTGGCGCTGGCCAACCGGCTGGTGCGCGGCACCGCCGTCGGGCATCTCGGCATCGAGCTCACCGAGCTCGGCGACGACTACCTCGTCGGGCGCATGCCGGTCGACGAGCGCACCCGGCAGCCCGCCGGCGTGCTGCACGGCGGCGCCTCGGTGCTGCTTGCGGAGACGCTGGCCTCGTGGGCAGCGACCTTCTGCGTGGACACCCGCCGCAGTCACTGCGTGGGGCTGGAGATCAATGCCAATCACCTGCGCCCGGTGACCGACGGCCACGTCGTCGGCACCGCGCGCCCCCTGCATCTCGGCCGCACCACCCACGTGTGGCAGGTCGAGATCGAGAACGCCGCGCGCAAGCCGGTGTGCATCTCGCGCGTGACCATGGCGGTGCTGCCGGTGCCGAGCGGCTACGTGCCGCAGGGGGAGCGGGACTGACGGCAGGGTCTATCGCGACGGCGGGTGGACGGACTCACGTTGGGGCTCCCTCCCGGTTTTCGCTGGCCCGGCCAGCGAGTCCCTGAAGGCCGCCTCGACCCGCGCACACTCCTTGCCGCCGGTGGTCAGGCGGTCGAACATGTTTTGAAGCAGCAGGCTCATGCCGCCACTCGCCATGGCCGCACCGATGCTGGCGCCGGTCATCAGCAGGCCCTTGGGGTCGGTGCGGTACTCGGGCGCCGACAACGTGCCGCCGACGCCGATGAACTTGACCAGTCCCGACGTGCTCAGGCCGATGCCTTCCTGGGCCTTGGGCCGCATCACCAGGGCGAGCCGCTCGGAGCCGAGGTCGATTTCTCCCTCGCCTATGATGAGCAGCCGGCTGCCCTTGATCACGATCGACTTGTCGGCGACGGCCTTGCCTCCTCGGACCACGAAGCCGACCACACCGCACTCGATTTCCATGTTCCGCGCCTGGCGGTCAAAGGGATTGACGATGCGGAAGACCTCGAACAGCACGTCCGCCGACAAAAGGTTGAGCTGGCGGTTCGGCAGTACGGCGCTGTTGATGCGGACCAACAGGTGGCCGTCGGCACCCGAAATGATCTCGTGCACCGAGTCGCCGTGCCCGGCAATTTCGATCTCGACGTCGATGTCGCCGCTGTACTCGTCGCCGCTGTCCTCCAGCGCCCTGAGTCGACCCGGATCGATGCCGTCAAGCAACACGTTGACGCTGACGGCCGGCCGGGCAGCGCTCGCGTCGATATCGAGTTCGAGGCTGGATTCGCCTCCGCCGAGCATGCGCTGGGTCGATGCGATCTCGACCACGCCACCGCGGCCCTGGCCGCGAAACGATACCGACTGGTAGTCGATCGCCTTGCTGTGCAGGGTGCCGACATCGAGGTCGAGATCGAGATCGAACGTCGCAAGCGACTTGAGGGACAACGGCGCGGTTGAGAAATAGCTCGTCCGCGACGCGGCCTCGGCCGCCGTCTCGGCATCCGGCTCCGTATCGAGGCCGAGGTCGGCGAGGTGGAGATCCGGCGCGGTGGCGTCGACACGCACGTGCGGCAACTCGTCGTTCGAGCCGGGAAATCGCACGTCGACGCTGCCCTGGATCCGGGTTTCGCCGCTGGCCAGGTCGAGTCCTTCCAGGTAGATGCCGGAAGCGTCATGGCGAAGGCTGCCGACCAGGTCCACCGGGTTGGGAAAGGCGGTGGTTGCACCCGCCAGTGCGGTAATCGCATTGGCATCCATGTCCTTGAGCCGCAGTTGTCCGGAACCCCCGAAGTCCTCGTCCAGCCGGCCGCTGTACGAGATCGTGCCGTCGCTGCCGACCAGGCGCGCGGAAAGCTCGAACTCCCGCTCATCGAGGGCGCCCGCCTCGACACGGCCCGCGAACGCGGCCGCACCGGGAGCCTCGACGCCCCGGAGCAACGAGGGGTCCGGCTCGAAGCGGAACTCACCGGCGATGCCCGCCAGCCGCCGCGGCTCGGCGACGGTGCCTTCGAACTCGAATCGGCCGCGCGCCGTTGCCCCGTTCGCCTCGACGGCGGCGCCGGCGTCGAGGCCCTCGGGCAGGTCCAGGGCAAGGTCCAGGGCGACGATTCCCGCCGGCGCCGACGCCGGGCCCGCGTCGAGGACGACCTCGATGCCGCTGGAGGCGAGATCGCGAAGTCGCTGGATATCGCCGCTCACCCGGGCGCGCCCGCGCTCGCTCTCGAAAACCGCCACGAGACCCGCCAGCGAGAACTGGCGCTCGGCAAAGCGCAGCGTCCCCGATGCCTCGCCACGCTCGCCGAACCACTCGGCCATGGGCACCTTCGGCACGACCCGGGCGATGTCGGTCCCGCGAACACTCGCCGCCAGTTCCAGCGACATTCCGTGATCGCTTCGCGCGAGCTCGCCTTCGCCGGTCGCGGTCAACGCACCGGCGCCGAGGTCGAGTTGCAGTCGCTCGACCAGGATCCGATGAAGCGGTCCGTCGGCAACCGCGCTACCGGTCAGGGGGCCGGTCAAACGCGAGTCGACGCCGAATGCGGAAACGATAATGGCAATGTCGTCGGCGTCGATGGTGAAGCGCACGTCCTCGACGCGGTCGCCGCCACCGGCCTCGTCGCGCGCGAATCGGCCGGAGCCGGCAAGTTCGACATCGCCATCGCCGATGACGACCGTGAAGTGCTCGACGTTGACCCCGTCGTAGTCGCCGTCGAGGCGCGCGCTGAGCCGAGCCGGCAGGGTTACTCCCGCATCGAAGCCGAAGTCGCCCAGGAACGCCGCGAGATCGCTCGCCTCGACCTCGAGATCGCCGTGCTCCATCACCAGGCGCCGACGCTCCTGGCGAATGGTTGCCGAAAGGCCGAAGCCGCCGTGGGCGGTGGTCGCCGCCATCTCGCTCATCTCGAATGTCAATGCGCCGACGTCTCCGAACAGCCGCCCCTTGACTCGCTCATCGAAGAACTGCGCGCCGACACCGGCCTGGCCGGCGATGTCACCGGCAGCCGTCAGCTGCAGGTCGACGCCGCCGAGCGCGGGCCAGTCGGCAACGTCGCCATGCACGGCGAGGGTCAGGCCGGCGAAGTCGATCCAGCCCGACACCCGGGCCGAGGACGAATCGGCCACCGGGTCGCCGAACCCGGCCAGGAGTTCGCTCGCCACCGGTTCGCCGCCAAGCGCCGCCCGCAGGCTGAACCGCGCGCCGCTGGCGAGATCCGCGCGCAGGTTCATGGACTCGATGTCGAGGGCGGCACGGTCGCCGGGCAGACCCTCGATCACGGACTGGTCCACCGCGATCTCGACCGGGAACGGCAGCCACGTTTGCCGTCTTTCACCGCCGCGGCGCCCTGGCAGGCGCCCCGCGGCCAGCGATGCTCCGCTGAGCGCGACGACGACCGGGTCCTCGGCGCTCGGGTCCAGCAGCGCGCGCGGAGCGGTCAGCGTGGCCCGCTCGATGGTCAGCCACGGCTCCTCGCCCGGCACCGCCACGGCCAGGTTCGCGAGCGACACCGACAACGGCGAGAAGCCGATCCTCGCGACGCCGTCGAACGCCACCTCGTGCCCGTAGCGGGACTCTATGTAACCGGCAACGCGCTCTCGCCCGTGGTCCGAGTTCAGGTACACGAGGGCCGCGAAGACCAGCAGGACGACGCCTGCCACGGCAATGATCAGCTTCCTGAGAACCTTCCCTAACATGTCACGTTCAGTGGGCTTCGGGCGCCTGTCGGCGGCCATGGCGCCTGGGGCTTGTTGTACCATATAGCATGCCGACCGGAATTATCCAGCACCGTCCCCTCGACGACAGTTCGCGATGACAGCCACTACTGCAACAGACCGGCACAGCCGGCTCGAGTTCAACAAGCTGCGCAAGAAACTTCGGCGCAACACCGGCCGCGCCATCGAGGACTTCAACATGATCGAGGCCGGGGACCGGGTCATGGTCTGCCTGTCTGGAGGCAAGGACTCCTACACCATGCTCGACATGCTGCTCGACCTCAAGGCCCGCGCGCCGGTCGAGTTCGAGCTCGTGGCAGTCAATCTCGACCAGAAGCAGCCCGGGTTTCCGCCCGAGGTGCTGCCGAACTACCTCGAGTCGCTGGGCGTGCCGTACCACGTCATCGAACGGGATACTTACAGTGTGGTAACCCGCGTCATCCCGGCAGACAAGACCATGTGCGCTCTGTGCTCGCGCCTCAGGCGCGGCACCCTGTACGGCTTCGCCGAGGCCCACGGCTTCACCAAGATCGCCCTCGGCCACCATCGCGACGACATCATCGAAACACTGTTCCTGAACATGTTCCACAACGGCGCACTCAAGGCGATGCCGCCGTGGCTCAGGAGCGACGACGGCAGAAACGTGGTCATCCGGCCACTCGCCTACTCGAGCGAGCGGGACATCGAGCGCTACGCCGCCTTCAGGCAGTTCCCGATCATCCCCTGCAACCTGTGCGGCTCGCAGGAGAACCTTCAGCGCGCCGCCACCAAGGCCATGCTGCGCGAATGGGAGGCGCGCTTCCCGGGTCGCATCGAGAACATCTTCCGCGCCATCGGCAACGTCAAGCCCTCGCAGCTCGCCGATCGCAGCCTGTTTCCCTTTTCCGCCGCCAGCCAGGAGCCGGATTCCTGGCTGATCGAGCCGAAGGCTTCGAGCGCCGGTGGCGAGCGATGACCCAGGAAAACTTCAACCACGAGCTGCTCAGGTTCCTGCACGCCTCGCCGACGCCGTTTCACTGCGTGCAGAACATGGTCAACATCCTCGAGGACCAGGGCTTCGTGCTGCTGGCGGAGGACGATCACTGGGCATTGCGCGCCGGCGGGCGCTACATGGTTACCCGCGGCGACGGCTCCCTGATCGCCTTCATCCGCGGCGAGGACGCTCCGGACCGTGCGTCGCTGCGCATCGTCGGCGCCCACACCGACAGCCCGTGCCTGCGCATCAAGCCGGAAGCCGACATCAACCGGGCGGGGTGCAACCAGGTCGCGGTCGAGGTGTACGGCGGCGTGCTGCTCGCGCCCTGGTTCGATCGCGACCTGTCCATCGCCGGACGGGTCAGCTATCGCGACGCCGGCGGCGGCGTGGCGAGCGTGCTTATCAACTTTCAGCGGGCCGTGGCGGTCATTCCGAGCCTGGCCATCCACCTCGACCGCGAGGCCAACAAGGGCCGCGAGATCAACGCCCAGAACCACGTCGTCCCCGTCGTCGGCCTGGCCGCCGAGGACGAAGAGTTCGCCTTTCGAGACGCGATCCTCGCCCAGATCGAGGACGAGTACGGCGCCATCGACATCGACCTGCTGCTCGATGCGGACCTGTGCTTCTACGACAGCCAGGCGCCGGCGATCACGGGGCTGGCCAACGAGTTCATCGCCTCGGCACGCCTGGACAACCTCATCAGCTGCTTCACGGCGCTGAAGTCCCTCGAGTCGGCTGCACCCGCCGGCGCCACCTGCATGATCGCCTGCCACGATCACGAGGAGGTCGGCAGCGCGTCGATCAGCGGGGCGAACAGCCCGTTCCTCGCCGACGTGATCGCGCGCATCGTGCCGGAGGCCGAGGACCGGCGCCGCGCCATTCACCGCTCGCTCATGATCTCTGCCGACAACGCGCACGCGCATCACCCGAATTACGCGGACAAGCACGATCCCAACCACCAGCCGGTCCTCAACGGCGGTCCGGTGATCAAGTTCAATGCCAGCCAGCGCTACGCCACCAGCAGCGAGACCGCCGCCCTGTTCCGCAACCTGTGCATCGAGACCGGCGTGCCGGTGCAGGCCATGGCCATGCGCAACGACATGGCGTGCGGCAGCACCATCGGTCCAATCAGCGCCGCGCGCACCGGCATCCCGGTGGTCGACGTCGGCATCCCCCAGTGGGCCATGCACTCCGTGCGCGAGACCTGCGGGGTGCGCGACCCGTACTACCTCTACCGGGTGCTGCAGGCGTTTTACGGGTCGTAGCCGGCGGCCGCGTCGCGGCGAAGGGCGGCTGCCATGTGCCGCGCCAGCTCCGACTCGTCGAAGCGTGCCGAAAGCTCTTCCAGGGTGATCGGCTCCTCGTTGTCGAGCAGTCCCAGACCTGCGGCCAGCGAACCGATCACCCGTTCGATGGACCAACCGGCATCGAGCACGGTGGCCAGCGACGGACCACCGACACGCTTTGACAACCGCGCGCCGGTGCGGTCGCGGCGCAGCGGCACGTGCCAGTACGCCGGCGCGGCGACGCCGAGGGCGCGGTACAGCGCCGCCTGGGGAAACACCGCTGGCAGGAGATCGGCCCCGCGCACGACGTCGGTGACGCCCATGGCGATGTCGTCCACCACCACCGCGAGATGGTAGGCGACCACGCCGTCGCGCCGGAACACCACGAAATCGCCCACCTCGCGCTCGACGTCGCAAGTCACCTCGCCGGCGATCCGGTCGACGAACGAGTCCCTGCCTCGCGTAACGCGAAAGCGCAGCGCTTCGTCCGACTCGGCCGCCGCATCGATGCCCTCGCCGTCGGCCAGCCGGCGGTCGTGGCAGGTGCCCGGATACACCGGGCCCATCGGCCCGTGCGGTGCGCTGGCCAATTCCGTCAACTCGCGGCGGCTGCAGCGGCACGGAAACAGGCGGCCGTCACGGGCCAGGTTGTCGAGAGTGTCACGGTAGAGGTCGAGGCGGGCGCTTTGCAGGTAGTCGGCGGGCGACCCGGCCCCGGGGCCGACGTGCCAGTCGAGACCCAGCCTGGCGAGGTCGGCGACAATCGAGTCGATGTACTGCGGCCGGCAGCGGGCCGCGTCGAGGTCCTCGATCCGCAGGATGAAACCGGCCCGGGCCGCGCGCGCCTGAAGCCACGAGGCCAGGGCGCTCTGCAGGTTGCCGAGATGCAGCGGACCGGTGGGGCTTGGCGCGTAACGGGACCAGCGGTCGGACTTCACGGGCGATTCGGTCGCATAACGAGAAAGGCCGGGCGCGAGCCCGGCCTTTTCGCGGTATACCCTGGCGGCTGCCTATTGGGCCTTTTCGACCATGTAGTCGACCACGGCCTTGAGGGCGTCGTCGTCGAGAGTGGACCCGCCGCGGGGCGGCATGTATCCGACCTGTCCCTGGAATCCTTCGATGGAATGCTTGTAAAGCGTGTCCATACCCTGTTCGATGCGCGGCGCCCAGGCTTCCTTGTCACCGAGCTTGGGAGCCCCGGCAACCCCCTGGTCGTGGCAGGCGAAGCAGGCGCTCTGGTAGTCGGCCTCGGCATCGGCGAGAGCGCCGGCGGACATCGACGCCATGGCGACAAACGCGGCTGAAGCGGCGGCCTTCACGAAAACCTTCATCTGGAACCTCCGGTATGGCGGTAAGTGTTGGGAACCTTGCCTCACCGACCGCGATCGACCGGATGTTTCCGCGATGCGATCAGCTCGAATAGAACAGGTGGCTGCCCACGCGAGCGACGAACCGCTTGCTCCGGCTCCAGCGGGGGCGAACCTGCTTGCTATGGTAATACAAAAGATTGTCGTATTCAGCCACGACTTGCTTCGACAGGCTCGACTCGGCGATTTTCATCGCCTTCTTCCAGGCCTTCATGTCGGTGGGGAAGTAGTTGCGCAGGGTATGAGTCCAGCTGAACTGGCGCGGCTGCCACACGACCGCGCACACCGAGTTCGGGAAACGCTCGTCGCGCACCCGGTTCAGCGTCACCGCGGCGACCGCCAACTGGCCCTGGCGCGACTCGCCGCGGGCCTCGTGGTAGATGTTCAGGGCCAGGCAGCCCAGTTCGGTTCGCTCCAGGGCCTCGGTCTGTGCCGGCAACAGGGCCGCCACCATGACGAGTGCCGCTGCAGGCAGCGCGAACGCCCGGACGACGCGTCGCGCCACAATTCTCGTGCTGGTCATTAGACGATCAACCGTTCTTTGGGCGAACCCGGATGGGGCAATCCGATCCCGTGACGTTTCCGTCGCCGGGTTCGCTGGTGAAGTCAGGCGGCCGTATTATCGGTACTCAGCCACGACTTCGCCATGTTTTTTGCATAACCTTAACGTTTCGCCACCTGCGAACCACCTCTCGCCGCGGCGGCGGGAGCATACAGCCGGTCCTCGCGCGAGATCAATCGGTCGGTTCGATACGCATATAAATCAATTATATGCGTATCGCGCCTGATCATCGGCAGAGGGATCACACTTCCCGGGTGGCGTGAAACCGGATGTCGGGCCAGCGTTCCTGGGTCAGGCGCAGATTCGCCAGGTTGGGTGCCAGGTAGGTCAGTTCGCCGGCACCGTCGACGGCGAGGTTGGCCTCGTTTCGGCGTTCGAACTCGGCCAGCTTGGCCGGCGTCTCGCAGGAGATCCAGCGTGCCGTGACGACCGGCACACCCTCGAAGGCACACTCGACGCCGTACTCGTGCTTCAGTCGATGCGCCACCACGTCGAACTGCAACACGCCCACCGCGCCGAGCACGAGGTCGTTCGAAATGCGCGGCTTGAACACCTGGGTAGCGCCCTCCTCGCTGAGCTGCACCAGCCCCTTCTGCAGCGCCTTGGCTCGCAGCGGATCGCGCAGGCGCACCCGGCGGAACAACTCCGGGGCGAAGCTCGGGATTCCGGTGAACTTGAGGTCTTCGCCCTCGGTGAATGTATCGCCTATGCGGATGGTGCCGTGGTTATGCAGGCCGAGTATGTCGCCGGCGACGGCATCATCGGCGCTCTCGCGGCGCGCGGCCAGGAACTGGATGGCGTTGTGGATCACCACGCTGCGACCGAGGCGCACGTGCCTGAGCTTCATGCCGCGGGTAAAGCGGCCCGAGACGATGCGCAAGAAGGCGATGCGGTCGTGGTGGGCCGGGTCCATGTTGGCCTGGATCTTGAAGACCAGCCCCGTGAACCCTTCTTCCTCCGCGCGCACCTCGCGAGTCTCGGCCTCGCGCGGCCTGGGCGGCGGCGCCCACGTAGCGAAGCCGTCCATCAGTTCGTCGGTGCCGAGGCGGTTGAGCGCCGAGCCGAAATAGACCGGGGTCTGCTTCGCCGCGAGGTATCGCTCCGGCTCGAAGGCGTGGCTGGCGCCGCGCACCAGTTCGATTTCCTCCCGCACCGCGGCTGCATCCGTCGCGCCGATGCGGGCGTCGAGTTCGGGATTGTCCAGGCCGGCGATCTCGAGATCCTGTTCGAGGCCTCGATTGCGCCCGGCGTACAGCCGCACGGTATCGTCGAACAACCGGTAGATGCCGCGAAACGCCTTGCCCATGCCGACGGGCCAGGTCATCGGGGCGCACTCGATGCCGAGCACGTCTTCGACCTCATCGAGCAGGTCCACCGGTTCGCGCCCCTCGCGGTCGAGCTTGTTGATGAAGGTCATGATCGGCGTATCGCGCAGCCGGCACACTTCCATCAGCTTGATGGTGCGCTCCTCCACGCCCTTGGCGACGTCGATGACCATCAGCGCGGAATCGACCGCGGTCAGCGTGCGGTAGGTATCCTCGGAGAAGTCGGCGTGGCCGGGCGTGTCGAGCAGGTTGAACACGCAATCCCGGTAGGGAAACTGCATCACCGACGAGGTCACCGAGATGCCGCGCTCCTTTTCCAGTTCCATCCAGTCGGAGGTGGCATAGCGCCCGCTCTTGCGCGCCTTGACCGTGCCGGCGAGCTGGATCGCGCCACCGTACTGGAGCAACCGCTCGGTCAACGTCGTCTTGCCGGCGTCCGGGTGCGAGATGATGGCGAACGTGCGACGCGAACGGATGGCGTCCGTGAGTCGGATCATGAGATGGCAACGGGATTAGATCGGATTGCGCCGGCCTCGCGGATCGGCGGGCGCGCGGGGCGCGGATTATATCGAAAGACCGACCTTCTGAAAAAGTTGGCGCGCCACAATGTGGCGATTTCGTGGTTTTTGCGCCGCGATGAATCGACGACGACCGCGACACCGGTACAATTTCCGGCAATCGGTTCAATCGCGCCCGGACGCCTCGCGCGCTTCCGGGCGGGCCTTCGAAGCAGGTTGCCCATGTCGCGAAAATCCAAGCAGTTCGGCGTCTCGAAACATTCGCGGCGCCGTCAGAAACGCAAGAAGCGCGAACACGCCCTCGAACCCGTCGCCCTGGTGCACCGCCGGCACGCGACCGTGGTCCAGCAGCTCGTCGCGGCCCGACGGCAAACGGGCATTGCGCTCGACCCCGGGCTCAGGCGCCTGGTGCCCTGACGACGCGCCCGACGAGGTCGTGGCCGGCGGCATCGGCGATCTCGACCTCGACGAAGTCCCCCGGGGACACCCCCTCCTCGTAATCCAGGTACACCAACCCGTCGATTTCCGGCGCGTCGGCGAAGCTCCGCGCAACGATGGTGTCCGTTTCGACCACCTCGTCGACCAGCACCGTCTCGCGCCGTCCGATACGGCGTGCCAGACGCCGGGCCGAGATCTCCTCCTGCAGCGCCATGAGCCGCTCACGTCGCTCGGCGCCCACGTCCCCGGGCACCGCGCCCGGCAGGTCGTTGGCCGCTGCCCCCTCGACCGGCGAGTACTCGAAGCATCCCACCCGGTCGAGTTCGGCGGCTTCGAGAAAGTCGAGCAGCGTCTCGAAATCAGCCTCGGTCTCCCCGGGGAATCCGACGATGAAGCTGCTGCGGATGGCGATGTCGGGGCAGATTTCACGCCAGCGCCCGATTCGCGCCAGCGTGTTCTCGGCGTTGGCCGGGCGGCGCATGGCCTTGAGGATCCGCGGCTCGGCATGCTGCAGCGGCACGTCGAGGTAGGGCAGCACGGCGCCGTCGGCCATCAGCGGCACGAGGTCGTCGACGTTGGGATAAGGGTAGACGTAGTGCATTCGCACCCAGGCGCCGAGGCTGCCGAGTTCGCGCGCCAGGTCGACGAGCCGCGTTCGCACCTCGCGCCCGCGCCAGCTCGCCGCCCGGTAGCCGAGATCGACTCCGTAGGCGCTGGTGTCCTGGGAGATGACCAGCAGTTCGCGAACGCCCGCCGACACGAGCTTCTCCGCCTCGGCCATGACGTCGTCGACAGGCCTGCTGACCAGCCGCCCGCGCATGCTCGGTATGATGCAGAAGGTGCACTTGTGGTTGCAGCCCTCGGCGATCTTCAGGTAGGCGTAGTGCCGCGGCGTCAGCTTGATGCCGCCAGGGGGAATCAGGCTGGTGAACGGGTCGGCGGGCGGCGGCGCAGCGGCGTGGATCGCCTCCATCACCGTGTCGTAGGCGGCCGGGCCCGAGATCGACAGCACGTCCGGGAAGCGCTCGCGAATGGTGTCGGCCCGCTTGCCGAGACAGCCGGTCACCACCACCCGCCCGTTTTCGGCCATGGCCTCGCCGATGGCGTCCAGCGACTCGGCCACCGCCGACTCGATGAAGCCGCAGGTGTTGACCACCACCACGTCGGCGTCCTGGTAGGAGCCGCTGACGGCGTAGCCCTCGGCACGCAGGCGGGTCAGGATTCGCTCGGAATCGACCAGCGCCTTGGGACAGCCGAGGCTGACGAATCCGACCGATCGCGTGTCCGTCATCAGTAGATATCCCGCTTCAGGCCCATCTGCTGCATCACCCGGCTGGCGATCTCCTCGATGGACAGGGAGGTGGTATCGGCGGTCGGCAGGTGGTGGCGCATGAACAGGTTCTCGGCCTGCCCGACCTCGTAGCGACACTGCTGCATGCTGGCGTACTTGCTGCCGTTGCGGCGCTCCTGTCGGATCTGCTGCAGCCGCTCCGGGCGGATCGTCAGCCCGAACAGTCGCTCGCGGTAGTCCTTGAGGGCGCGCGGCAGGGTCAGCTTCTCGAGGTCCTGGTCGGTCAGGGGGAAATTGGCGCAGTACACCCCGAACTGCATGGCGAGGTAGAGGCTGACCGGCGACTTGCCGACCCGGGACACCCCCACGAGGATGACGTCGGCCTTGTCGTAGTCGCGCACGTTGAGGCCGTCGTCGCAGTGTACCGCGTAGTTCACCGCGCCGATGCGGTTGGTGTAGCGCACCGGGTCGACGATGCCGTGGGAGACCCCGATGCTGTGCGAGGAGCGCTGGTCGAGTTCCTGCTCCAGGGGGTCGAGGAAGGTGCCGAACAGGTCGAACACCACCCCGTCGCAGGTCAGAAGGCGGCCGCGATGGTTGTCGTCGACGAAGGTGGCGAACACCAGCGGCCGCACCCCGGCGACGCGGCCGGCCTCGTTGATTTGTCTTACGACGTCGCTCACCTTATCATCCGAGTCCACGAACGGAAGTGTGGCCACGTCGAAATCGACGTTGGGGAACTGCGTCAACAGGCTGTGGCTCATCATTTCCGCGGTAATCCCGGTTCGGTCGGATACCACGAATACGGGTCGATTGCTCATCGGGCTCAACATCATGGGTCACGGCTCGCCGGCGAGGCCGCGAGTCGGCGGGGCCCGTATTCTACCAGTCGACGCACCCTCTCGTTTTATCAATACACGGGAATCCCATCCAATGAGTGACAACCTGGTCTGGTTCACCGACCTGGGCATGGGCGACGTGCCCCGCGTGGGGGGCAAGAACGCCTCACTGGGCGAGATGATCAGCGCGCTGGCCGACAGCGGCATCGAGGTGCCCGGCGGCTTCGCCACCACGGCCGACGCCTACAGGCGGCACCTGGCCCGCGACGGCCTCGACAAGCGCATCGCCGGGGTGCTCGACGCCCTCGACGTCGACGACGTCTCGGCCCTCACCGCCGCCGGCCGGCAGATCAGGCAGTGGATCGAGGACGCGCCCCTGCCGGAGGACCTCGAGAACGAGATCCGCGAGGCCTATCGCACCCTCGGCGACGGGCGCGACGCGGCCGTCGCGGTGCGCTCCTCGGCCACCGCCGAGGACCTTCCCGAGGCATCGTTCGCCGGTCAGCAGGAGACCTTTCTCAACGTTTGCGGCGCCGACGCGGTGCTGGCCGCGACGAGGCGCGTGTTCGCCTCGCTGTTCAACGACCGGGCCATCTCCTACCGCGTCCACCAGGGCTTCACCCACGCCGACGTGGCGCTGTCCGCGGGCATCCAGTACATGGTGCGCAGCGACATCGGCTCGAGCGGGGTCATGTTCACTCTCGACACCGAGTCCGGCTTCGACCGCGCCGTGTTCATCACCTCGTCGTTCGGCCTCGGCGAGTGCGTGGTGCAGGGTGCGGTCAATCCCGACGAGTTCTACGTCTACAAGCCGGCGCTGGCCGCCGGCCGGCCGGCCATCCTCAAGCGCTCGCTCGGCTCCAAGCTGATCAAGATGGTCTACGCCGACGGCGGCGAGCACCCGGTGACCGTGGTGGACACCCCCGCCGACGAACGGGCCCGGTTCTCCCTCGGCGACGACGACGTCCACGAGCTGGCGCGGATGGCCGTCGCCATCGAGAAGCACTACGGCCGGCCCATGGACATCGAGTGGGGCAAGGACGGCGAGACCGGCAGGCTGTACATCCTGCAGGCCAGGCCCGAGACGGTGGTCAGCCGCGGCAACGGCCAGGTGCTGGAGCGCTTCGCCCTGAAGGCGCGCGGCGAGGTACTGGCCGAGGGCCGCGCCATCGGCCAGCGCATCGGCTCCGGGACAGTGCGCATCGTGCCGGACGTCGAGCACCTCGCCCGGGTCGAGGCTGGCGACGTGCTGGTCACCGACATGACCGACCCCGACTGGGAGCCGGTCATGAAACGCGCCAGCGCCATCGTCACCAACCGCGGCGGGCGCACCTGCCACGCCGCCATCATCGCCCGCGAGTTGGGCGTGCCGGCGGTGGTGGGCTGCGGCGATGCGACCTCAAGAATCACCGACGGCGCCGAGGTCACGGTCTCCTGCGCCGAGGGCGACAACGGCTACGTCTATGCCGGCCACCTCGACTTCGAGGTCAAGCGGGTGGCCCTCGACGACATGCCGGCACTGCCCTTCGAGATCATGATGAATGTCGGCAACCCCGAGAGGGCCTTCGACTTCGCCCGCCTGCCGGGCTACGGGGTCGGCCTGGCCCGGCTCGAGTTCATCATCAACAACACCATCGGCATTCACCCCAAGGCGGCGCTGCACTACGACGACATGCCCGCCGACGTTCGCCAACGCATCGATGCCGCGAGTCGAGGCTACGCCGACCCGGTGCGCTTCTACGTCGACAAGCTGGCCGAGGGCATCGCCACCCTGGGCGCGGCCTTCGACCCCAAGCCCGTCATCATTCGCCTGTCTGACTTCAAGTCCAACGAGTACGCCAACATGATCGGCGGCGGCGAGTTCGAGCCCGACGAGGAGAACCCGATGCTGGGTTTCCGCGGCGCCTCGCGCTACATCGACGCCGGCTTTCGCGAGTGCTTCGACCTCGAGTGCCGGGCGTTGAAATTCGTGCGCGACGAGATGGGGCTGACCAACATCCGGGTGATGGTCCCGTTCGTGCGCACCCTCGACGAGGCGCGCCAGGTCACCGACCTCCTGGCCGCCAACGGCCTGGCGCGGGGCGACAACGGGCTGAAGGTCATCATGATGTGCGAGATCCCCTCCAACGCCCTGCTCGCGGAGGAGTTCCTGGAGCACTTCGACGGCTTCTCCATCGGCTCGAACGACCTCACCCAGCTCACCCTGGGCCTGGATCGCGACTCGGGCATCATCTCGCACCTGTTCGACGAGCGCGACCCGGCTGTCAAGGCGCTGCTGGCCAGGGCCATTTCCGCCTGCAGGCAGGCCGGCAAGTACGTCGGCATCTGCGGCCAGGGCCCGTCCGACCACCCCGACCTAGCCCGCTGGCTGATGGACCAGGGCATCGACAGCGTCTCGCTCAATCCGGACACCGTGGTGGAGACCTGGCTGTTCCTCGCCGAGGCCGCCCCGCATTCTTGCGACCAGGGGGATCACCGCGTTGACGCGTAACACAGTTACACGTAGACTGTGTTCATGAAAAACATCACCCTCAGCATCGACGAGAAGATACTGGCCGCCGCCCGACGGTACGCCGCGGAACAAAACTCCTCGGTGAACGCAATCGTGCGCGAGTACCTGGCCGACATTGCCCGGCGGGAAGATCGGGCGGCCCGGGCCCGCGAACGCCTCGGGCAGCTCGGCCGAGAGTCCAGCGCCCGGATCGGGGCGAGGAAGTGGCAGCGCGACGAATTGCATGAGCGTTGAGTGCTTCCTGGATACCAACGTCCTGGTTTACGCGGCGGCGGGCGACGAGGAAACGGAAAAGCGCGACACTGCGCTGCGGCTGATAGAGGAAACCGATTTCGGCCTCTCCGCCCAAGTCATGCAGGAATTCTACGTAACGGTGGTGCGCAAGGCGAAGGTTCCCCTGTCCCCGGTCGCGGCGCTGGAGTGGATCGAGCAGCTTCGAGCATTTCCGTGCGCAGTAATCGACGCCAGCCTCGTCATGGTCGCCGTTGAGAACAGCGAGCGATATCGAATCTCCTATTGGGACGGCGCCATCGTCGCCGCGGCCGAGTCCCTTCAGGCGCCGATACTGTACAGCGAAGACCTCAACCACCAGCAGGTCTATGGCTCGGTCCGAGTCATGAACCCGTTTTTTGCCTGATCCGCGGAGTCGCTCGATACCCCTGCGGCTGATCGGACCTGCACTCTGCTGCAGTTGCCATCGACCACCCGGCCGTCAGGCATCGATCCGCCTGTAGCGCACCCGGTGGGGGTTGTCCGCCTCGTCCCCCAGGCGCCGGTGGCGGTCGGCCTCGTACTCCTGGTAGTTGCCCTCGAACCACGTGACCTTCGAGTCGCCCTCGAAGGCCAGCATGTGGGTGGCGATGCGGTCGAGGAACCAGCGGTCGTGGCTGATGACCACGGCGCAGCCGGGGAAGACCAGCAGCGCTTCCTCGAGGGCGCGCAGGGTCTCGACGTCGAGGTCGTTGGTCGGCTCGTCGAGCAGCAGCACGTTGCCGCCGGACTTCAGCAGCTTGGCCAGGTGCACGCGGTTGCGCTCGCCCCCCGACAGGTCGCCGACCCGTTTCTGCTGGTCAGGTCCCTTGAAATTGAAGCGGCCGACGTAGGCGCGCGACGGCATCTCGAAGCGTCCGACCATGATGTTCTCCATGCCGTCGGAGATTTCCTGCCACACGGTATTGGAATCGACCAGCGAGTCGCGGCTCTGGTCGACGGCGGCGATCTGCACCGTGGGACCGATGCGCAGGGTCCCGGCGTCGGCCTTTTCGTCACCCGTCAGAATGCGCAGCAGCGTGGTCTTGCCGGCGCCGTTGCCGCCGATCACGCCGACGATGCCGCCGGGCGGCAGCTTGAAGGACAGCTCCTCGAACAGCAGCCTGTCGCCGAAGCGCTTGGACAGGCCGTCGGCCTCGATCACGAGGTCGCCGAGGCGCTCGCCCGGCGGGATGTAGATCTCGTTGGTCTCGTTGCGTTTCTGGAAGTCGCTCGCCTGCAGTTCCTCGAAGCGGGCGAGGCGCGCCTTGGCCTTGGCCTGGCGCCCCCGGGGGTTGCTGCGCACCCACTCGAGCTCCTGCTTCATCGCCCTGATGCGCGCCGCCTCCTGTTTCTGCTCCTGCTGAAGTCGCGCCTCCTTCTGCTCCAGCCACGAGGAGTAGTTGCCCTTCCACGGGATGCCGTGGCCGCGGTCCAGTTCGAGGATCCAGCCGGCGACGTTGTCGAGGAAGTAGCGGTCGTGGGTCACCGCCACCACGGTGCCGGGATAGTCGTGCAGGAAGCGCTCGAGCCACGCCACCGACTCGGCATCGAGGTGGTTGGTGGGCTCGTCCAGCAGGAGCATGTCCGGCTTCGACAGCAGCAGCCGGCAAAGCGCCACGCGGCGCCGCTCGCCGCCCGACAGCGTCGCCACACTCGCCTCCCACGGCGGCAGGCGCAGGGCGTCGGCGGCGACCTCGAGCTGGCGCTCGAGGTTGTGGCCGTCGGCGGCCTGGACAATGTTCTCGAGTTCGCTCTGGCGCTTCGCCAGGGCGTCGAAATCGGCCTCGGGATCCGCGTAGGCGGCGTACACCTCGTCCAGCTCCTTCAGGGCCGCGGCGACATGGGCCAGCGCCTGTTCGACGTTGCCGCGCACATCGACCGTCTCGTCGAGCTCCGGCTCCTGGGGCAGGTAGCCGACCGAGATGCCGGGCTGCGGCCGCGCCTCGCCCTCGATCTCGGTGTCGATGCCGGCCATGATCCGAAGCAGCGTCGACTTGCCGGAACCGTTCAGGCCGAGCACGCCGATCTTGGCGCCGGGGAAGAACGACAGCGAGATGTCGCGCAGGATGTGACGCTTGGGCGGCACGATCTTGCCGACACCGATCATGGTGTAGATGTACTGGGACATGAAAACGCAACGTGGTGTTGACTGCAGGTTGCCCCGGGTGCCGGGGGGAGAGTGCTGCCACGGCCCGGCCGTTACGCCGAACCAGGGGCCGAGCCCGGCGCGGTGCCGGGCGCTGCCCGGGTCACTGTGACGACGGGGACGCTTGCGACTCGCGCTCGAGTTCCGCGACCCGGGCCTCAAGGGCCTCGAGCTTGCGGCGGGTCCGAAGCAGCACCTGGCGCTGGACTTCCAGCTCCTCTCGCGAGACGAGATCCATATCCTCGAGCGCGGCACGCACGGCGGCGCGGACATTGCGACGCACGTCCTCGCCCATGCGCTCGGGGAGCATGGCATTGACGGCGCCGGCCAGGTCCTTGAGTAGCACTTGACGGATCTCCGAAACTCCTCGGGTGCCGATTATAGCGTCATCCGCGCGCCGGCGAAGCACGTGTCGCCAGCGAATAGCCACCGGTTCGCCACCGGGAATGCAACTCTTGACCCTTGACGGGGTTTAAGGTGCCGCTGTCGACCGCACGGTCGACCATTGGCAAACCGGCTGCAACTCCCGCCGGTGGACGGCAACGTCCCTCCCGTGATTGAGCGTCCCCCGGAACCCCCGGGGGACTTTTTTTCGGGTTGTTGACAGGATCGGCGGTCCTCCCGTACTTTTTTGCCGCACCTCCCGGCCGGTCCCCATGAATCAACGCCTCCCGACGCCGCCGAATCGCGGCAGCGGACCTTCCCCCGCCCTGGACAGCTCCAGGGCCGCTGCCGGGTCTTGCCCGCGAGCGGCGGCATCCGCCGGATGGGCATCATGATGCAACGGCTCCACCGGCTGGTCGACGAACATACCGTCGCCGGCAGGCGCTTCGCCTGGTTCATCCAGGCGCTGATCGTCGTATCGATGATCAGCTTCACCATCGAGACCCTGCCCGACCTGCCTGCCGACTGGATGCGCGCGTTCGCGTGGCTGGAGATCGTGGTCGTGTTGATCTTCACTTTCGAGTACGTACTTCGCGTGCTTTGCGCGCCGAGCAAGCCGCGCTTCATCTTCAGTTTCTTCGGACTCGTCAACCTGGCGGCCATTGCGCCCTTCTATCTCGCCACGGGCCTGGACCTTCGCTCGGTGCGGATCCTGAGACTGCTGCGCCTTCTGCGCATCATCAAGCTGTTCCGCTACAACCGCGCCGCCCAGCGCCTGGCACGCGCCTTCGTCCAGGTGCGTCACGAACTGGTGCTTTTCATCGTCCTGATCGTCGTCCTGCTGTACCTGTCCGCGGTCGGCATCTACTACTTCGAGAACGAAGCGCAGCCCGACAAGTTCAAGTCGGTGCCGCACAGCATGTGGTGGGCGCTGGCGACCTTGACCACCGTGGGCTACGGCGACATCTACCCGATCACCGCCGGCGGCCGCTTCTTCACCTTCATCGTCCTGATACTCGGCCTCGGCGTAATCGCGGTGCCAACAGGCCTGGTCGCCTCCGCGCTGACCAACGCCAGGGACGACGAGCCGAACGACGAGAGCCGGCCCCCGTCAGTACAGTGATGATGCGCTTGCGAACCGGGGCGGCGCGAAACGGCCTCAGTACAACAATCGCCCATCGTCGAACGACGGTCGCATCGGGGGGATCCCGGCGACCCTATTGCATCTCCATCACGCGGAGGCGGATCACTTCCCAGGCACCGAACGAGGCAAAATGCGCATAGACGGCGTCCAGCAACCGCGTCTGGCGCCACTCCTCGATGACGTCGGCGGGCAAGGCGTCGTATTTCTTCCGGTCGATCACATGGAAACCACGCAACCGGCGTGTCTCCTCGCCCGGTAGCAGCAGGCTGGCCTGCCCTTCCGAGAGAAGGTCGAGCTCGTGCAGCACCCGGCAGCACGTCCTGGTGTGCGCTTCGGAAGCGGCGTAGTTGCGGCAGAATTCAATCGCCTCTCTCAGGGTTTTCGTCGGCTCCTCGCTGTGGTACAGCGGCCGGATATCGCCCTCCGACACCATCGGCGCCTCACGGTCGATGCACACGGTCCACTGATCGGTCTCGGCGACGCGCGCGGCGAGGAACGGATAGCGCCGGACGTAGGCGGGAACATAACGCCCTTTCGCCCAGGTGCCGTCCGACTCGATGAACAGGTTCCTGCCGTCCATGCCGCCAAGCAGCGCATAGGCCATGGGGTCGGACCCGCCGGAGAAGACAATCGGGTAGTGGCGCTGGGCTTCGGCGAACTCATTGACGAGCAGCGGCACGTGGTCGACTTCGGCGCTGAAACTCATGTCGGCAGCATCCTTCACCGACAATGCGCCATGCGCTGCCGGCGTCAGGATCTCGATCTTTTTGTAGAACATCGGAAGGACCCGGTCGGCGGGCGTCTCCCCCGGGGGATGCGTACCCGCAGCCGGCGGATTCGGCTGTTCGTTCATTACAGAATCGAGGCGTTCAACCATGGCTGCCAACTCCTCCTGAGTCGTCGTTAGTGGTGGTTGCTTAGGGGTCCGGAGCCGCTGGCGACAGCATGATGCCGCGATCGCACAAGGCCTGGATCTCCGGTCGGTGGGTCGCGAGAACGACGGTCATGCCGCGTTCGCGCAATCGTTCCAATATGCGCGTACTCTGCTCGAGCGACAGATGATTGAAGGCGTCGTCGAAGAACAGGCACTCATCGCTTTTGTACAATGCCTGTGCCAAGAGCAGGCGCTGAACCTCACCCCGGCTCAGACCTTGTTCCTCGAGCCGCTCGCGGCCGTCCGACCCGACGAAGAACCCCAAACGGTCCCACAGCTCCGTCAGGCGCAGCATGCCGATGAGACGTTCGGTATCGACCCCCTGCTCGTTGGAAACGAACTCGGCCAGCGAACCGTGAATGAATTCATCGTCGGCGAATACGAAACCGGCCGGCGCCGGACCGTCCAGCGGCCGGCCGTCAAGATACACGCCGCCTTGAAGCGGAAGGCGCAAACCCGCGAGCAGCTCGAGCAGCGTCGTCTTGCCGGCGCCGCTCGCTCCCGCAAGGTTGACGACCTCGCCTTTGTCGATGCGCAGGTCAAGGTTGCGAAACAAGTCCGCATCGACACCGTTGTAGCCGAAACTGACACTGCGCGCCTCGATCCGCGAGCACCAGCTGGCAGGAGACGGCGAATCTTCCGCAGGCCGGTCCCCGGCATCGGGGCTTGCCTGCTCCGCTGCGTCCAGGACTTCGGCGACACGCCGCGCGACCGGGCGCAGTGCGCAGTAGCGCCGTGTCGTCTCCGAGATTTCCTCGAGCTGCGTGGACAGCATCACGGCCAGCATGCTGGCCAGCATGTAGCCGCCATAGGTCAATTGACCATCGATCAGAAGGTACCCGCCGGCGAAGGCCGACAGCGGCAGGGAGAGCGCCGCCATACTCTGGCGAGCCGCGGTATAGCCGATGAGGCGCCGTCCCCGATCGGCCTCGGCGGCCTGCCGTCGGCCGAGCGGGGGCAGGCAGGTGGCAAGCAGATGGTTCTGCAGACCGGCGGCGTAAAAGCGCAGGTAACCGCTGGCCCTCTGGGTTTGCAGCGCCTGGTATCGGGCGTTCTCGTCGTGTGCACGGAGCTGTCGTTCCCGGTTTCGCGCACTGACGACAAACAACCAGGCGAGCAATACGAGCTGGGGCAACAGATGGACGATGGCGATCAGCGGCGCCATGATGCCGAGGACGGCGATCGCCAAGACCGCGATCAGCACATGCCGCCCCATGTTGTGTGTGGCCTGCAGGTAAAAGCGCAGGCACTGATCGAGATCGCGCAGCCGGCCGAACAACTCACCCGCGAAGTGAGATTCAAAGAAGCTCGTTGGCCGAATGTAGAAGCGCTCGAGGAACGAGCGCTTCATGCGGATGGCCAGGTCCGACGACAGGCCTTCGAAGCGCATGCCCTGACAGTGGCGCAGCATGAAACGGGCGGCGAGCACCGGAATACCGGCCAGTGCCAGCACGTAGCCCCATTGGGTCATCTGGAATTCGACGACATAGTCGAAGAATGTTCGCGCAATGCCGCCGAACAGCAGCTCGACGAGGAACACGAGTGCGCTGGCCGCGAGGCCGACGGCGAACACACCCTTCAGTTGCATTGAGCCGACCGGCGCCAGTGAATGCAGGAACCGCCACGGCGAGCGGTCGCGGTCCCCTGACGCCCTGCCGTTGACCTGAACGTCCAGGCACACACCAGTGAAATGACGGTCGAATTCCGCAAGCTTGAGCTTTCGGCGTCCCGACGCCGGATCATTGATCCAGGCGTGCTTTCCCCGGATTTCCTCCAGGACCACGAAGTGCCGCAGGTCCCAGTGCAGGATGATCGGTCGGCCCGCTTTCCTGAGACTTTCCATTCCCTTCTTGACGACCAGGCAGCGATGGCCAAGCGACTGGGCGCCACGCTGTATCTGGGCGACGGTCGCACCGTCGCGCCCGACCGCGCAGAGCCGTCGCAGATCGAGGGTGGAATGCCTTTGGCCATGGTGCTCCAGAACGATACCAAGGCAGACCGCCCCGCAGTCGACGGGATTGCCCTGAAGCCGAACGGGTGTCCTGGTGATCAGCGGCGGGTCTCCAGCTCGATGACCGTTTCCGCGAATGCGTGCATGTGCGAGCGGTGCGATACGAAATAGATCTGCTCGAACAAGGGCCGGATACTGGTGAATATGACTTCTTCCATGTCCATCGGCAGACCCGACATGGCCTCGTCCAGGACCAGGATTGCACTTCTCTTGATGACGCACTGCGCAAGCGCCATCCTTTGCCGCTCACCTGTCGAGAAGTCCCGTCGGGCGTCGCCGATCGGCGTGTTCAGTCCAAGCGGGAGTGCTCTAACGCGGTCGACCAATCCGACCAGTTCCAGCGACTCCCACAGACTCCTGTCGCCAGACGTGGTCGCACCGAATAGCAATAGATTGTCGCGCACCGTCCCCGGCAACAACTGCACGTTCTGATCCGCGTAGGCGAAGATGCGCCGGCGCTCGTTCATGGAAAGACGCGTCGGATCCACTCCGAGGACCTCGATCGCACCCGAGTCCGGCGCCTGTAGCCCGAGCAGACAGTTCAGAAATGTCGTCTTGCCGGCTCCCGACTCGCCCGCGATTCGCACTACGCGTGGCCCCTCGATGCGAAGCGTCAGGCTCTCGGCGTCCTTGAAGCGGCAGCCGTGAGGCAGGCGCAGGCGGTGACACTCGACGCTGGCATTCGCCTGGGTGACAGTGGGGGTGTTCAACGCGTGAACCTGGGCCGCTTCCTCCAGCAGATCCTTAGCCTCGAGCAGATCGATCCGGATAGCGCCGACTTTCCCGATGGCCGTCGCCACACGCGGAATCATCCGGTAGGTCTGCGTGACGAGATAAAGCATGATGAAGGCAAGCCCCACGGTGAGCGCATTGCCGGTCTGCGCGGCGAAGGCGACAAGCACCGTGAGCGCGAAGATCGCCAGCAACTGGGTGACATCCATCAATGTCGCCTCGGCCTCGCGGGCACGGGATTCGCCCGCCGCGACGCTGCGGCGGGCGTCGGCGATCTCCCTCTGGCACTGCTGCCAGTGGGCGATCGCCCTGCCGGCGGCATCGTAGAAATTCAGGCGCGTGATGTTGCCCATGATCCGGTAAAGGTAGCCGTCGCTCTCGGTCTCCTCGAACACCAGCCTTCGCTGACGGCGGCCTTGACGCCACTGAAAAAATACCTGGGGCACGGTGCCGACCACGGCGATAACGAGCGTGGCGAAAAACAGGAATGTCGGCAGGCGCAGGTACAGCAGGATCAGAATCGGCGCAATCGCAAGCGAGGCGACGACTGCGATTACAGCATCCGATGTCGCCTTTCCGACCCGAGACACGACGGCGCACTGCTCATGCGCCCGGTGGATACCCCTCACAGCGATGTACTGCGGTCGCATGGACCATAAAAGCGAGAGTTTCAGAATCTCCGCCCGCTCCTCGATCAGAGAGTCCAGGTGGAACTGCACCCGTTGCGCCAGGAAATGGCCGAGACCGATCGTTGCCGCCGCCCCGGCCATGAGCCAGGCAATGGCCCAGAAGGCACCGAGATTCTGGGTCGGGACGACATAGGCCAGGATGCTGAAGTTGGCGATGAACAGGAGCGATGCGGTCAGAGCGATCAGCGCCTGGCACAATAGGGCCTCGCGCATCAGCCCCCGCGCCGGTCGGAGCACGAAATCGGCGACCCTGCGGATCGTGATCGGACGGTCCAGGACAAACGGCTCGAACAGCACCCGAAGATCGGTCAGGCCAAACTGCTCCGCGTCCGGAAGATCGAAACGCTCACCGCTTTCGAGCGCCAACCCCCGAACCGTATCGCCTCTGAGCAGTGCCGGTACGTACTCGAGCAGGACCGGGCCGTATTCCCCGTATTGTCCGATCCAGAGTGGATAGCCGCGCAGACGGTCGGTTCCCGCCGTGACCGGCACCGCAATCACTCCCAAGTGCCGCTCGAGATAGACGATCCAGTCGGAGAGGTCACCACACGCCGGCCGCGGCAGGTCGCGCAAGCGTTCCGGCGCACTGAGGGCATTCCCGAGGAACTGACGGAGGACGTCAGGCGCCACCGTCACCCGCCGTTCTTCACCCAAGAGGGTACGGAATACTCGCCATACCAGCGGCGCAGAGCCGGCCAGAACACCCAGTCAGCAAGGGGACAGTGCAGTTCCGCCCCGCGTCTCCACGGACGTAGCCGCACCGTTCCCGGCTCCGGGTAGTCCAGAAGGTGATGCCCCGCCCTGTGACGCCGTGCCAGAAATCGCGCGATGGAGATCCCCTCCACGTCGACGGCCACATCGGGTCGGGCATAGAAATGCAAACGACTCGACGTCTTTCCGGGCTGGTACCGGTCGGGGAACAGACTCGGCGGCATGTCGCCAAAGTAAATGAGGACGGTCCGATCGCTCATCTCGCGACCGAGTGTTGCCAACCAGGCACCCTCCAGCCTCAGGCACACCGTTTCGACCTGCAGAACACGCTCGACGAGTATTTGGCCCGTTGCCGCGCGTGGATCCAGTGGATCTCGCAGGTGCAGGAGTATCGCCTTGCGGAATCCATGTCCAGCGACCAGAAGCTGGATCGTCGCATAGAGCACCGAGAAAACGCAGCAATGGTGTACGCTCTCAAGGATGAGCGGACGGTCGGTTGGCGGCGATATCTCACCGAGTTCGAAGCGAAGGCTCTTCTTCACAGACAGGAAATAGTCCCGTGCCTGTCCGAGACTCATGGTCGGCATGACGAGCGGTTCGAACCAGTAGTCGGCCAGGTTGCGCACGCCCCGCTCGTCTTCCTCCGGGGCGATTGCCGAAAGTCCCTCGATGCGCGACAACACCAGCCGGGACAGCAATTCGTCCTCGCGCCAACGATGCAGTAGTCGAGTGCGAGTCGCACGAGGGCTTTCAGACGTGCTGTAAGCGCGCATGATCGTAAGATCGAGCCGATCCTGGATCTCGGATTCGTCGGCGTTCGGGATCATGAAGGGATTTCCGTACGACAGTCAGCTAGCCCTGGTTGAAAAAATCCGCGTAGAACGGCAACAATACGGCTATTGGCGAGGTGACTTCCACCCATATGCGCGTCGTGACCATCGTACCAACGGAAAGCGGCCGGCTCAGGGTATCGCCATCGAGTCGCAGTGCACCGTCTGGATCCCGCTCGAAGCCGAGATTCGCGACGATGCCGGCATGGGAGCCTGTCAGCATCTGTGCGAGTTCGGCGCTGCCGACTAGCGCCTGGGCCTCGATCGAAGTGGCGATGTAGTCGCTGACATACGTCACTCGGGCCTCGATCTGGGAACCGATCAGCGACTTCTCGAAACCGGGTTTGACGAGGGCCCGATCACCGACCTGGACGCGCTTGGCATCCTGGGGTTGCAGCAGCGCCACGGCCACCAGCCCGCTACCGCGCCATTCGTCCCCGATGGGAATCAGGTCCGCAAAAACGGGGACGTTCGCGTCGTCGAACAACTCGGTTTGCGAAAGCTCGAGACGCTCCAGTACACCGAGGCCGTTGCCGGCTGCCGTGATCACCGCGCGTTCATCAGCAATGCGCAGATCGAACACCACACCCGGCGCCAGATTCCGGATGGCTTCGTGGAGTTCGGACTCGAAGTCGGTGTCATCCTCGCCATATTCGATCGTCATCGCCCTGTCGACCACAGCCAGCGTTATCTGTCCGCGCCGGGCGCGCGGCGAGATCACCATGAGCATGCCCTGGTGCTGGGGCACCAGGTTGACCAGGGCCACGGGCTCACCCTGGCCGACCAATTGGCCGGGCGCCTTCTTCATGGCGATCAGCTCGCCTTCATATGGCGAGACGATGTTCTCGCCCATCCAACGCTGACGTTCGGCATTCAGCAATGCGCTGCGGCTGGCAAGTGCGCGCAGTTCCAGTTCCATTCGATCGATTTCCCACCTGCCTTTTGCGCTCTCCAGAGGGTTCAGGATCCTCTGTTCCTCGGCATGGCTGGCGTCGATCTTCTGGTTGATGTCGCTCAGCGCGTGCTGCATCCGCTCACGTTCGCTCCTGGAGTGAGAAAGTGCGGCGGCGCTCTCGAAAGAGACTGCCATGCTCCGCAGCCGGGCACGCTTGGCGAGCACGCTGTGGAGTCTGTCGTCCAGCGCCTTGATTTGTTCGTCATGGTTCCGGAGGCCGTCCTGCTTCTGTGCCTCCAGCAGCGATGTCTCGGCCAGGTACCGGCGGCGGGCATCTTCGTAGGCGGCCCTAGCGGGCGGATTGGAGACCCGCAGCAGGATGTCCCCGGCGCGGATTCGGGTTCTGGCAGCATCCGGTCGACCCGTCACCGTTCCCTGCCCCAGGGAGGTGATCTCGCGCACGCCGCCGATTGGCAGAACGATGCCCCGAGCCTCAACCGTCACCGGCAGACGCGCGGTGAACAGCCAGGCCGAGAGGGCGGCCAGCGCGAAGGCCACCGTGAACAGTGTCGGCCAGAACAGAGGGACGTGACGGTCCGGAACCGGAAGCGCCAGGTCGTCGGCCTCCTCGGACATGTGGAGCAGGAACGATTTTCGGAACAGGCGTGGCATGACCGCGACGTATCCCTCAGATGTCGTCCGCGGGAGCACCGGGCTCGAAGTGCCGGCCGTCGCCATTGAGAAGGAAGTCGACGTCGACCTCCTCACCGCGCGTCCGGCCGACCTTGTCCAGAACGACGGACTGGGCCTGGCGCAGGCTGTCGGGTGAATGTCGACGGCCGGACTGCATCGCCGACACCGTCGCCTCCTCTTCGAGCCAGTCGTCCTGAGTGACCACCCCCAGGGCGCGAGCACGGGCGAACAGGTACTCGGCCGTATTCCACTTCCAGTCCGGGCACGGCAGGGCCATGTCGTTGCCCGCCCCCTGGTAAAGAAAGCGGTGGCCACAGAAGCCGCCGCACATGGGCAGGATCCTGCAGGCCTTGCAGATCTCGCTGTCGAACGGCGACCAACCCTGCCACAGGGCCGCGTTCAGGCTGCTATCAAGGCTGTCCGGCTCGAAGATCGTGCCGATCCGCTTGCGCGGGTCGTGGGCGGTCTCCCAGCACTTGTGAACGTCGCCCTTGTGGGTGACGACGTAGCCGTTGTCCCGCGCCGCCACGCACATCCCCATGAAGCCTTTCGGCGACTCCATGGGAGCTGCGAGACCGAGGCTGCGCGCCCGCTCGCCAAGGGCGACCAGGGCCTTGTTGTACTCCGCGCGCGCCATCCCCTCCTCCCAGGCGGTACCGCTTTCCGGAGTAGCGGCATCGATGGGTGCGAAG
>CBFGVH010000005.1:0-60294 GCA_965652415.1 uncultured Gammaproteobacteria bacterium
CCTTGCGTGGAGTGATGGTTCGCATTCCTTGCGACGGGGTCCTGCTCCCTGGTTTCAGACCGGGCGCCTTGGCGGCCGGGTGGAATCAAGTGTATCCATCTGGCGCCGGAGGTCAAATCGGCACAATCGTTGCCGTCGTTCTCGGGGCCGGGAGCGCGGCTGGTTCGGGTGATAATGTTCCGGGGCGGTCGCTTGGATGGGGTCGGTGCTTGTGGGAGAATATGCGGTTTGAGATTTTTGCGATAACAACCTGATTTTCCGAGGTCCCCTCCATGTCGAACGACATCAAGATTCCCGCCGACGGCGCCAGGATTTCCATCGAAAACGGCGTCCTGCAGGTCCCCGACAACCCCATCGTTCCCTACATCGAGGGCGACGGCATCGGCGTCGATATCTCGCCGGTGATGATGAAGGTGGTCGATGCGGCGGTGAACAAGGCCTACGGCGGCGGTCGCAAGATCCACTGGATGGAGGTCTACGCCGGGGAGAAGGCCAACAACCTGACCGGGTCGTGGCTGCCGGATCAGACCATCGACATGCTCACGGAGTATCTCGTGTCCATCAAGGGACCGCTGACCACGCCCATCGGCGGCGGCATCCGCTCGCTGAACGTCGCGGTGCGCCAGATCATGGACCTTTACGTGTGCCTGCGCCCGGTTCGCTGGTTTACCGGCGTGCCCTCTCCGGTGCGCCATCCCGAACAGGTGGACATGGTGATCTTCCGCGAGAACACCGAGGACATCTACGCCGGCATCGAGTTCGAGGCGGGCAGCGAGGAGTGCCGGCGCTTCCTGGAGCTGTTCAAGGAGGCGTTCCCGGCATCCTACGAGAAGATCCGTTTTCCCGAGACCTCGGGCATCGGCATCAAGCCGGTATCGAAGGAGGGCACCTCGCGGCTGGTGCGCGCGGCGATCCGCTACGCCATCGACAACAAGCGCAAGAGCGTCACCTTCGTGCACAAGGGCAACATCATGAAGTACACGGAAGGGGCGTTTCGCAACTGGGGCTACGAGGTGGCGGAGAAGGAGTTCGCCGAGGAAACCTATACCTGGAGCCAGTGGGAGCGCACGGTTGCCGACAAGGGCCAGGAGGCGGCCAACGCCGAACAGGAAGCGGCGCTCGCGGCCGGCAGGATCCTGTGCAAGGACGCCATTGCCGACATCACTTTGCAGCAGGTGCTCACTCGGCCGGCCGAGTTCGAGGTGATCGCCACCATGAACCTGAACGGCGACTACCTCTCCGACGCCCTCGCCGCGCAGGTCGGCGGCATCGGCATCGCGCCGGGCGGCAACATCAACTACGACACCGGCCACGCGGTGTTCGAGGCGACCCACGGCACGGCGCCGAAGTACGCCGGCAAGAACATGGTCAATCCCGGTTCGCTGGTGCTCTCGGCCGAGATGATGCTGCGCTACATGGGCTGGAAGGAGGCCGCGGACCTGGTGCTTCAGTCCATGGACGCCGCCATCGCCAGCAAGAACGTCACCTACGACTTCGCCCGACTCATGGACGGCGCCAACAAGGTCTCCTGCTCCGAGTTCGGCGACACCATGATCGCGAAGATGTAGCACGAAGGCGCCGCCCCGGCCGGCAGGCATGCAGCGCCTTCACCACGATGCCGCGGTCGCGCAGACCGCGCAGACCATCTACAACGGCTTCGCCCACTACAACCGGCAGTTCCAGCGCATCACCGACCGCGCGCGCCGCCGCTTCGAGGCGCGCGACTGGAAGGGGCAGATCGAGGATATCGGTGCCCGCGTCGAGCTCTACGACAAGTGGGTGCTGAAGATCCACCGCCGGGTACGAAAGGAGCTGGGTCGGCGCTGCCGCGACCGCGTGCTGTGGCGCGAGGTGCGCAACTTCTACGGCTCGCGCCTGGAGAACGTTCCCGACGCGGGCTTCATGAAGACGTTCTTCAACTCGATCAGCCGGCGCGTGTTCGGCACCGTGGGCACGGACGGCGAACTCGAGTTCGTCCAGCCGCCGCCCGAGGAGGGCCTGGAGACGCTCGCCAAGCGGCGTTATCCGTGCTGGGAGAACATCGCCGACACCTGTCGCGCGGTGCTGCGCGACTTCCGCTTTCGCGTTCCCTTCCTCGACTTCGAGGCCGACGTGGAACTGATGGCCGGCGAGGTGCGCGCGTTCGCGCGCGAGCGCGGTATCGACGTCGACAAGTTCCACCGCTTCGAGTTCATCGACTCGCACTTCTTCCAGGGCGCGCGCGCCTATCTCGTCGGCAGGATCCTGCACGGCGAGCGCCGCTACCCGATCGTGGTGGCGCTCGAGAACACGGGCGAGGGCATCCGCGTCGACGCGGTGCTGCTCGAGGAACGCGAGGTGAGCAACGTGTTCAGCTACACCCGCTCCTACTACTTCGCCGATCCCACCTCGGTGGTGGCCGCGGTGCAGTTCCTGCACACCATCCTGCCGCGCAAGCCCATCGACGAGTTGTACACGGTGCTAGGGCGGCTGCGCCAAGGCAAGACCGAGCGCTTTCGCGTGTTCTCGGACCACCTGAAGCGAACGCAAGACCCGTTCGTCCACGCCGAGGGCGACAAGGGCCTGGTGATGCTGGTGTTCACGCTCAAGTCGTTCAACCTGGTGTTCAAGGTCATTCGAGACCAGTTCGGCTATCCCAAGAACACGACCCGCGAGAAGGTCATGGGCAAGTACCGCCTGGTGTCGCGCCACGACCACGCCGGGCGCCTGATCGACACCCAGGAGTTTCGCAACCTGACCCTGCCCGCCAACCGCTTCGAAGCGGGCCTGCTCGACGAGCTGCTCACCGGCGCCACCGAGTCGATCCGCCGGGACGGCGACGACCTGGTGCTCAACCACGTCTACATCGAGCGGCGCGTGCGGCCGCTCAACCTTTACGTGCGCGAGGAACCCCTGGAGGCGGCGCGCGCCGCCATCATCGACTACGGCACCGCCATCCGCGATCTCGCCGAGACCAACATCTTCCCCGGCGACCTGCTGCTGAAGAACTTCGGTGTCACCGCGTCAGGACGCGTGGTGTTCTACGACTACGACGAAGTCGCGCTGGTCACCGAGTGCCGCTTCCGCGAACTGCCCGACACGGACGACGATTTCGGCCTCGCCGATCCGACGACGGCGATGTACATCGGCGCCAACGACATTTTCCCCGAGGAGTTCATCAAGTTCCTGGCCATGGACGCGCGCCTGCGCGAGGTGTTCCTCAAGGTCCATGGCGACCTGTTGACGCCGGCATGGTGGCGCGCCGTCAAGAATCGCCGCCTGGCGGGCGAGATCACGCAGGTGGTGCCCTATGCCAGGCGCGAAACGACGAACGCGCCGGCCAATGACGGGCTCCCGACATTGGCGGGCGTATCGGTCTGAGAGTGGACTACTCGGCCAGGGTCGCCCCGGACCCGCCGAGTTCGGCCGGGATGTCCTTGAGCTTGGGCAGGCCGTCGGCAATCCTCAGCACCGTTTCCTGGTAGTGCACGTGCAGCGCGGGCCGGAAGTCGAGATCCGGCAACAGGGCCGCATAGACGTCGGTCAGTCCCATTCCCGGGTGCTCGGTGAGTACGTGCCCGCCGCAGGTCTCGCACCACTTGCGCAAGCTGTGTTCGGTCTTGTTGTAGGCGGCGAGATTGTCGGCGCCGCGGGTGACCTGTACCGCCTCGGGCTTCCACAGCGTAAAGGCATTGACCGGGCCTGCCGACCACTGCCGGCAGGACTTGCAGTGGCAGTAGCCCATCGCCTCCGGCTCACCCGTTACCGTCACCTCGACAGCACCGCAGAAGCAGGTACCTTGCAGCTGGCGTTCACCCGGCATCGTCTTCTCCTCCGGTAATCGGCCCGGTGGGCCATCCGTGGTTCGCCGAGACCGCATGTTGACCGCCCGGCGGATCCCTGGCGGTCGGTCGGGTTCACACCATACCACGACGGGACCGGCGGTCGCGACGCGCGCGGTTCGTCGCCGCGCCTACGCCGTCCGTCGAAACCACGTCCAGGCCATCGCCGCCGCCGCCACGTTGGCCGCGGCGACGCCGGCGAAGATCCCCGGCACCCCGAACAGGCGGCCGCCCAACCATGCCAGCGGCACCATGACGATGAACATGCGCGTGGTCGACACGACGACCGCCGGCAGCGGCCGGCCCATGCCGTTGAACGCGGCATTGACCACCATGACGATGCCGGCGGGCCCGAAGGCCGGGGCAACCATCAACAGGTAGGCGCGGCCGTGCTCCACCACCGCCGGATCGTCGCTGAACAGGCCCACCAGCACCCGCGCCGCCGGCATCATGACCAGCGCCGCGACCGCGCCGACCGCCAGGCACATCAACGTTGCCTCCTTGAGCGCGAGGTGGATGCGGTCGTGCCTTCCCGCACCCAGGTTCTGGCCAACGAACGGCCCGATGATCGACGACATGGCGAAGAACACGACCAGCGCCAGCGACTCGAGACGGCTCGCGGCGCCGTAGCCGGCCACCGCGTCGGGGCCGTGAACGGCGACCATCGCCACCACCACGCCGGTGGCGAGCGGGATGATGACGTTGGTGCCGGCCGCCGGCAGCGCCACGTGACCCACCGCCCTGACCGAGTCGATGAAATCGGCCGTGCTCGGCAGCTCGAACGAGAGCATCGCCTTGCGGTGGTGCAGCACGTAGAAGCCGAGCGCCAGCGACACCGCGCGCGCGATGACCGATGCCAGGGCCGCGCCCGCCATGCCCAGGGCGGGAAACCCGGCGAGGCCGAAGATCAGCAGCGGATCGAGCACGAGGTTGACCAGCGACGCCACGATCATGATGCCGCTCTGCCAGCGCGCATCGCCGACGGCGCGAATCGCGCCGACGCCGGCCATGGGCGTGAGAAACACCACGTAGCCGAGGTACCACACCACCATGTACTCGCGAATCAGCGGCAGCAAATCGTCGCCGGCGCCGAGCAGGCGAAACAGCGGGTCGATGGTGGCGAGCCCAACCGCGGACAGCAGCAAGGCGCAGGCTGCCGAGAGTATCAATGCGTCGGTGGTCAGGCGGCGGACGCGATCCATGTCGCCGCGCCCGACCACCCGCGCAATCACCGAGGAGGTGCCTGCCATGAGCCCGATGCCGAGGCTGACGAGCACCATGATCACCGGGAAGGTGAAGCTCATCGCCGCCAGTTCCGCGCTGCCGAGCATGGACACGAACCAGGTATCCACCACGTTCAGCGACATCATGGCGAGAATGCCGCCGATCATCGGCACGGTGAGGCGCACGAGGTGGCGGCGTACGTCGCCCTCGGTGAGTAGTGCGGCGCCGCGGCTCACCGGGTCACCCGCGACGAGGCGTTCATCCGCGGCACGGCGGGCGGCGGGGACGGGATCGATGCAGTCAGGATCGGCCCTTCTGGTGCATGCCGTCGGGCGGCGTTATGATAGGAAAACGATGTCAGGCCAAGCGCATTATACGACCCGGAGCAAGCCCCGATGAGGCGACAGGCGGCAATCATGGCCGCGGCATTCCTGACGGCCCAGCCCGCGTTCGCCAGCGACGGCTTCGACGAACTCGATGAGCTGGCGACCCTGTGGTCGATCGCCGATGAGCCGTTCAGGCCCGTGACCCGCGAGCTCGACAAGCCGCCGTTCGTGCACCAGAAGACTCTCACCATCACCGCCGACAGCCTGGCCAGGGGCTGGGTGCCCAACCGCCAGTGTCACCGCAACTTCCCGCTGTTCCCGGCGCTGCAGATCTCCTTTCGCGAGGGCGCGGTGCGACACATGGAGATCGTCGAGCGAAGCGGCGTCGAGGAGGCATGGGTGGACGAACCCACCATCCAGATGAAGCGCACCCGGCCCGAGACCACCCTGTGCTTCGTCAGCGAGAACCGCACCATGTCCTACAACGACATCTCGGGCGAGTACCAGATGACGGTGGGTCCTTATTACCTCAAGCTGTTCGACGGCTACTTTCCCCTCGACGTCGATCTGACCATCGAGTATCCCGCCGAGCTGCTGCGCTTCTCCAGCATGGAGCCCGCTTCGGTGGAGGGCGCCACCATCGATCACCGGGAAGGACGGATCCGCTTCGACGCGCTGTTCGAAGGCAAGCTGCTGCTGGTGTTCCGATTCAAGCCGGCATGACGACAGTGGTGGTGTACAGCCGCGACGGCTGCCACCTGTGCGAGGACCTCGTCGCCGACCTTTCCGTGATGGCCGCCGAGCACGGCTTCGCTGTCGAGGTGCGCGACATCGACGACGACCCCGAACTCAAGGCCCGCTACCACGCGCGGGTACCGGTGGTGGAACACGACGGCGAGGTGATCTGCGAGTACTTCCTCGATCCCGCCGCGGTGCGCGCCCGGCTGGGCCTTTAGCCCGTGGCCCTGATTCATGAGGAGCGCCGCGACGGGCGGCTTTACCAGGTTCGAAGCGCCGGTACCTCGGTGAGGCTCTACACCAACGGCGTGCTGCACAGCCAGTACAGCCCCTCGCCACGCGCCGCCACCAGCATCTGGGACCTGTTGTCGATGTCGGCACTGCTGGCCGGCGGCGGCCGCCCCGATCGCGTGCTGGTGCTGGGCGTCGGCGGCGGCGGCGTGCTCAGGACCCTCGACCAGCGGTTCGACGCTCCGCGCATCACGGGCGTCGAACTCGACCCGGTGCACCTCGCCCTGGCGCGACGCTATTTCGCTCTGTCGCAGGAAAACTTCGATCTCGTCAACGCCAATGCCCGCGACTGGCTGGCGGGCGACGCGGACAATTGCTTCGACCTTGTCATCGACGACCTGTTCGGCGACCACGACGGGGTGCCCCGCCGCGCGATCGAGGCCGACGGTCCCTGGCTCGACACCCTGGCCCGCCGCGTCGGACCGCGCGGCGCGCTGGCGGTCAACTTCGCCGATCCGGGCGAGTTTCGCCGCTCGGCCCTGAACAGGAGCGCGCATGCGTCGCGGCTCTTCGCGAGCGGATTCACCATGCGCCTGTCGGTGCTCGAGAACGTGGTCGCGGTGCTGACACGCGAACCTGTCGGCATGGGTGAATTCTCGAGCCGGATCGGTACCTCGTTCGGCCGCGCCGCGGCATCGCGGGTGAGCCTCAAGGCCATGGGGATGAAGCGCGGGCGAAGGTCCGACCGATGACCGGCGCCGCGGTCGAAGTCGTCGGCCGGTTTCACGTCGCCGGCGCAGGCAGCGTACCGTCGACGAGGAAGTCCCCGCGCGGATAGTGCCGCGTACCCGCGTCGACATTGTAGAAGCTCACCGCGTCGTACCGGGTATCGCACAGCCAGCGCTCCCGGGACAGCGGGCGCTTCGACGCCAGCGCATGCGGCTCGAACAGGGCGATGTTGAGCCCGCCGGCGCGGTCGCGGGCGGAGCGATACTGGATTGCCGCGACCGACGCACGGCGAAGCGACGCGCCCAGCTGCTGGGTCTCGTCGTAGCGGGACGGATTACGCAGGCGGTCCTGGCAGGCATCGAACGGCGGGCGGTGCAACCGCACGCCGCGCGCGGTGCGGTAGCGGGCCGAGAACGCCGTGTGCTGGGTCGTGATGCGGCCGCCCGGCGGCGGCTCGGCCATGCCCGCGAGGAACACGAGGCGGTAGTAGGCGGTCTCGGCCAGCGCCGTGTCGATGCGCGCCGAGCCGTAGAAGACCGAGGGCTCGTCACGGCGGCCGAAGCGCGAGCCGTGCGCGAGCGGCGGGTAGCGAAAGGGCGTGGCGAGCAGGTAGTGCAGACCCTCGCAGCCGGGCGGCCGCGGCGGCTTGGAGGTTTCGAGCAGGCTCTCGAGCAGCGCCTGCTCGTCGAGGGTGTCAACGAGTCGGTTGGTGGCGACCTGCTCCTGGCTCTCCACCACCCGAACAAGGGTTCCCGACAATGGCCCGATGCCGGCCGAGCCGCCGGCGGCCGCCCAAAGATCCATCAGGCGCGTCCGCGCATGGCGTCGAGGTACTCGGTTACGCGCACCAGTCCCGGCACGGTGCGGACCTGCTCGGCCGGCACACCGCCGGTGTGCAGGTTCTGCGTGTGCATGAAGTGGCGCATCTGCTCGCCGTCGCCGCCGACGAGGGCGTACAGGGCGCGGTAGACCCGGATCAGCAGCAGCGCCAGTTCCCCGGCCTTGCTGTCCGGTTCCACGCCGTGGCGGTGCAGCGAGGTGCGGTTGCGGCCGACCACCGCGCCGACCTCGGCCTGGGTGAGGCCCAGCTCACGGCCGGCGGCAAGCAGCGCGCGAGTCAGTGTCGCGGCGGGATCGGGGGCGGGTCGGGCCTCGGCGCTCACCGGTCGATGGAGTTGTCGCGATTGCACATGACTGGAATATATGTCCTATATGCAACAAAATCAACTGCGCTGGTGCCGTTCAGCGCGCTGGTTCGGGCGCGGTAGCGAATATTCCCAGGCTGGCCGAGAACACCCGGCGAGCACATTGGACTTGAACGGCGCGGTCAGTACACTTGGCCGCCGCCGATCCACACCGAGGTCCATTGCATGGCGAAGTCCAGACGCCGTAAATCCGCAGCCAAACCGCGGCGCTTGTCCCACACCCGTCCGGCGGAAGGCCTGGAAATCGCCGAGTGGCAGGTGGCGCTGCGACGCCAGTACGGAGCGGAACAGGCATTCACGCTGGAGAACCTGGGCGACCACCCGGTGTTCTCGGAATTCGCCGTGCACAACCCTGGAAGCGGTGCGACCTATCGCGTCGCCATTCGCGGCGCCGGGCTCGGTGTCAACTTTTGCGCGTGCCCGGACTTCGCCACCAACCTGCTCGGCACCTGCAAGCATATCGAGTTCGCGCTCGCCCGCCTTCGGCGCCGCCGCGGCGGCAAGGCCGCCCTGCGTCGCGGCTTCGAACCCGATTTCAGCGAAGTATTCCTGCACTACGGCGCGCGTCGGGACATTCGCTTCAACCCCGGTAGGCGTTGCACGCCGGCACTGCTGAAACGCGCGCGGTCCCTGTTCGACGAGAACGACCACTGGCGGCTGCCGGTCGACCGGCTCGATCAACTCGATGATTTTCTCGCCGCCGCCGGGCGCTCGCGACACGAGGTCAGGTGCTACGACGACGTCTTGGCATTCGCCGCCGCCCGGCGCGACGACAGGATCCACCGCGATCGCCTCGCCGTGTTGTTTCCCGAGGGGCCGGCCACACCGGCGCTGCGCGACCTGCTGGCGGTACCGCTTTATCCCTACCAGTGCGAAGGCGCCCTGTTCGCGGCCCGGCAGGGGCGCGCGATCATCGCCGACGAGATGGGGCTGGGCAAGACCGTGCAGGCGATCGCGACGGCGGAGATCCTGCTTCGCCACCTCGACGCCGAGCGGGTGCTGGTGGTATGCCCGACTTCGCTGAAACACCAGTGGCACGAGGAGATCGCACGCCTCGCCGGACGCGATGCAGAAGTCGTGGGCGGGTCGAAGCGCGAACGCGCCCGGCAGTTCGCGACGCCGACCAGCTTCAAGATCACCAACTACGATACGCTGCGGCTCGACCTCGACCTCATCGGCGCCTGGGCGCCGGACCTCGTGATCGCCGACGAGGCCCAGCGCATCAAGAACTGGGACACCAAGGCGGCACGCGCGATGAAGCGGCTCGCGAGTCCCTACGCGCTGGTGTTGACCGGCACGCCGCTGGAAAACCGCCTTCGCGAGCTGGTCTCCATCGTGCAGTTCGTGGACCAGCACCGGCTCGGACCCACCTGGCGCTTCCTCGAGCGCCACCAGGTCGTCGCCGACACGGGGCAGGTGGTCGGCTACAGGCACCTCGACGAGGTGTCAACGAGCCTCGCGCCGATCCTGATTCGCCGGCGCAAGGCCGAGGTGCTCGACCAGCTGCCGCCCCGCCGCGAGAAGATCTACCGGCTGCCGCTCACCGCGCCCCAACGCGCCCTGCACGAGGAGAGTGCGGAAATCGTGGCGAGGATCGTCGCCCGCTGGAAGCGGAGACACGTCTTGTCCGACGGCGACCAGAAGCGCCTGATGGCCGCGCTGCAGAACATGCGCATGGTGTGCGACAGCACCTACCTGGTCGACGGTCGGAACGATCACGGCCGCAAGATTCCGGAATTGATGCGTGTGCTCGAAGAATGGCTCACCATCGACGGCGTGAAGGCGGTGATCTTCAGCCAGTGGCTGCGCAGCCACGAGCTGTTGGCCCGCGCCCTCGAGCACGCGGGACACGACTTTGTGCTCTTCCACGGCGGCGTGCCTGGACAGCGCCGCGGCGCGCTGGTCAAGCGCTTTCGCGACGACCCGAACTGCCGCGTGTTCCTGTCCACCGATGCCGGCGGCGTCGGACTCAACCTGCAATGCGCGAGTGTGGTCATGAACCTGGACCTGCCCTGGAACCCGGCGGTGCTCGAGCAGCGCATCGGCCGCGTGCATCGACTCGGCCAGCACCACGTCGTCCAGGTGCTGAACTTCGTCGCCGAGGACAGCATCGAGCAGAACCTCATGCGGCTGCTCGCGTTCAAGCAATCGCTCGCCGCCGGGATCCTGGACGGCGGCGAAGCGCAGCTGCACCTGGGCGGCAGCCGGCTCAACCGCTTCATGGAAGGTGTGGAACGGGCGATCTCGACGGAGGCGGTCGAACCGCCGACTCCGGAACACACCACGCCCCGGTCCCCGACGGCGACGGAAGCAGTCGCCGAGTCGCACGGCACCGGGTCCGATCGAGGTGCGCCCAGTATCGCCGGTGATGGGCGCGACGGCTGGCAGCCGCTCCTGGATTTCGCCCAGGCAATGCTCTCCGCGTTGGCTCGCCAGCCCGTGAACGGCGAGGAACGTTCGCCCGGCAACGTGGTACGGCGGGATCCGCGGACCGGCGAGCGGTATCTGCATCTTCCCCTGCCGGACAAGGACAAGATGACGCGGCTGATCGATGCCCTTCGCGACGTCCTCGCCGGCTGACGGCCCGGCGGTGCCTCAGGGACAGACGCTACGACGGCCGCACGTACTTGATGAACGGCGTCACCTGGCCGATGCGGTCGTACAGGCGGCGCGCGGTGTGGTTGAACTCCTGGGTCAGCCAGTACACCGCCGGCGAGCCGTTGGCGTCGGCGGCTGCGTACACCGCCTCGATCAGCGCCCGGCCGACGCCGCCGCCGCGCAGATCGGGGTCGACGAACAGGTCCTGCAGGTAGCACACCGGCTCCACCCGCCACATGTGTCGGTGATAGATGTAGTGAACCAGTCCGACCGGCTCCCCGTCGGCGACCGCGAGCAGGCCGTGGCAGGACTCGTCGTCGCGCGACACGAGGCGCTCGAAGCTGGTCCGGTACACCTCCTCGGGGACGGTGGACTCGTAGAACTCGAGGTAGGCGGCCCACAGGCGCCGCCAGTCGGACTCGTCGCCGGGTTCGAGTCGGCGGATGGTGATGTCGGCACGGGCCATGTAATTCTCCTGGAGGTGATGACGCGCTCGGCGTCCCGCGCGGGACGACGCGCTACTCGACGGTGACCGACTTGGCGAGGTTGCGCGGCTTGTCGACGTCGGTGCCGCGGATCAGTGCCACGTGGTAGGCGAGCAGCTGCAGCGGGATGGTGTACACGATTGGCGAGACGAGGTCGTTGACCGGCGCCACGTCGAGCACCTCGATACCGTCTTCGGCGGCGATGCCGGCCGCCTGGTCGGCGAACACCAACAGGTGGCCGCCGCGCGCGCGGACCTCCTGGATGTTCGACTTGAGCTTCTCCAGCAGCTGGTTGTTCGGCGCCACCGCGACCACCGGCATGCCGGCGTCGACCAGCGCTAAGGGACCGTGCTTGAGTTCGCCGGCGGCATAGGCCTCGGCGTGGATGTAGGAGATTTCCTTGAGCTTGAGCGCCCCCTCCATGGCGATCGGGTAGTGCACGCCGCGGCCGAGGAACAGGGCGTGCTGCTTGTCGGAGAACTGTTCGGCGAGCTCGGCGATGCGCGCGTCCATGGCCAGGGCGCCCTCGATCTTGGCCGGCAGGCTGCGCAGCTCCTGGACGATCTCCGACTCCTCGGCCTCGCTCATGGCGCGGCGCCGGCCGAGCGCCACCGTGAGCATCATCAGCGCGGTCAGCTGGGTGGTGAAGGCTTTGGTGGAGGCGACACCGATCTCGGGACCGGCGTGGGTGAGCAGCGACAGGTCGGTCTCGCGCACCAGCGAACTCTCGGCCACGTTGCATATCGCCAGCGAATGGGCGAAGCCGATCCTGCGCGCGTATTCCAGGGCGCTCAGGGTGTCGATGGTCTCCCCGGACTGGGAGATCGCCACCACGAGGGCGTCTTCGGGCACCACGTGTGCCCGGCTGCGAAACTCGCTGGCGATCTCGACGCTGCACGGCACGCCGAAGCGCTCCAGCCAGTGGCGCGCCACGAGGCCGGCATGGAAGCTGGTGCCGCAGGCGATGATCGCGACCGCCCGCACCCGGTCGAACACGGCGTCGGCGCCGACGCCGAACACCTGCTCGAGCATGTGGCGGCCGGAGATGCGCCCCTCGAGAGTGTCGGAGATGGCCTGTCCCTGCTCGAAGATCTCCTTCTGCATGAAATGGCGGTACTCGCCCAGTTCGACCGCGCCGGGGTTGAGGTTGCTGTGGTACAGCGCCCGCTCGACGACATTGCCGTCCTCGTCGGTGATGCGCACCTTGCCGCCGTCGATCTCGGCGATATCGCCGTTGTGCAGCACGTGGAAATCGCGGGTGACGCTGATCAGGGCGGCCATGTCGGAGGCGAGGTAGGCAGCGCCATCGCCCACGCCCACCACCAGCGGGCTGCCGCGGCGCGCGCCGGCGATGCGACCGGGCGAGTCGAGGCTGACCACCGCCAGGGCGAAGGCGCCTTCCAGCATCCGCACGGTGGCGCGCAGGGCGTCGAACAAGTCGAGGCCGTCGCGCATGAACCAGGACACCTGGTTGACCACGACCTCGGTGTCGGTCTCGGAGTTGAACGTGAAGCCGGCCTCGCGCTGGGCGCGACGCAGGGCCTCGTGGTTCTCGATGATGCCGTTGCACACCACCGCCACGTTCTCGCTGACGTGGGGATGGGCGTTGCGCTCACTTGGCACGCCGTGGGTGGCCCAGCGGGTGTGGGCGATGCCGGTGGTGCCGCTCACCGGCTCGGCCTCGAGGGCGCGCTCGAGTTCGCGCACCTTGCCGACGGCGCGCACGCGGCGCAGCGCGTCGCCGGTGATGACCGCGACGCCCGAGGAATCGTAGCCGCGATACTCCAGGCGCCGAAGGCCGTCCATCAGGACCGGCAGCACGTCCTGCCTGCTCACCGCGCCGACTATGCCGCACATATCAGTCGTCCTCTCGAGGGGTGGTTTCGTTGCCGCCGGTCGCCGCCCGGGCCGACGTTCATTCGTCCTTTTTCCGCGGCCGCCGCCAGCCCGCCACGGTGCGCTGGGGCGCGCGGCCAACGGTGAGCTTATCCGCGGGGGCGTCGCGCGTCAGCGTGGTGCCGGCACCGACGGTGGCGCCGGCGCCGACCTCGACCGGTGCCACCAGCTGGCAGTCCGAGCCGATGAACGCCTCGTCGCCGATCACCGTGCGGTGCTTGCTGGCACCGTCGTAGTTGCAGGTGATGACTCCCGCCCCGACGTTGACGTCGCGGCCGATGTCGCAATCGCCGACGTAGCTCAGGTGGTTGACCTTGGAACCCGGGCCGATCCGGGCTTCCTTGGCCTCGACGAAGTTGCCGAGGCGCGCGCCGGCCTCGAGCACGGTGCCCGGGCGCACCCGCGCGAACGGCCCCACGTGGCAGCCGGCGGCGAGGCGGGCACCCTCGACCACGCTCATGGCGAGGATCTCGGCGCCATCACCGATGTCGGCGTCCCGGATCACGCAGCCGGGGCCGACGCGCACGCCGCGCCCGAGGGTGACCGCGCCTTCCAGTACCACGTTGACGTCCAGGAAGCAGTCCTCGCCGGCGGTGACCTCCCCGCGCACGTCGAGTCGCGCGGGGTCGGCGACCGTCACGCCGGCGTCCATCAGCCGCCGCGCGATGCCCTGCTGCCAGCGCCGCTCCGCGCGCGCCAGTTCGGCGCGGGTGTTGATGCCCTCGACTTCGCCGGGATCGGCGGCGCGAACCGCATTGACGGTGACGCCGTCGGCCGCCGCCATGGCGACGATGTCGGTGAGGTAGTACTCGCGCTGGGCGTTGTCGTTGCCGAGGCGCTGGATCCAGCCGGCGAGCAATCCCCGCGGTGCGGCGACGAAGCCGGTGTTCACCTCGCGGATGGCGAGCTCGCCGGCATCGGCGTCCTTCGCCTCGACGATGCCGGTGACCCGCCCGGCGCTTCGCAGGATGCGCCCGTAGGCGCCCGGCTCGTCGAACTCGACCGTCAGCACAGCCAGCGCACCGGCGGCGGCGTCGACGAGGCGGGAGAGCGTGCCCGCCTCGATGAGCGGAATGTCGCCGTACATGACGAGCAAGGTGGTGTCGTCCGGGCAATCGGGCAGTGCAAGCCTGACTGCATGCCCCGTGCCGAGCTGTTCGTCCTGGCGCACGAAGCGGATCGACGGGTCGTCGACCACCGCCGGCACCGAATCGCCGCCGTGACCGTACACCACGGTGATGCGCCCGGGTCCGAGCGCTCGAGCGCGCTCGAGCACGTGGGCGATGAGCGGCCGGCCGGCCAACTCGTGCAGCACCTTGGGGCGCTGCGAGCGCATCCGGGTGCCCTGGCCGGCGGCGAGAACGATGACTTCTAGCGGCATGGGAGGAGCGGGCGATACCAGTCGAACGACTTCGAATCGATTATAGGCAAATTCGCGCGCCGCCGCGCCTGGGCGCGTTCAGCCGCCGCTTGGCCGCTCGTCCACGATGATCCGGCCGTCGGCATTGATGATGGTGCAGGCAAGGCCGACCAGATCGCCGCAGCCGACAACGTGGCTGCTCATGGGCACTCCGGTGACAGCACCGCCGCGACGCGGCGGCGGACGCGGTCAGCCGCGCTTGCTGCGCAGCTTCTGGATGGCGCGCAGCTGGGCGGCGGCCTGGGCCAGCTCGGCGCGGGCCTTGGCCAGCTCCATCTCGCTGGTGTTGTCGGCCATGACCCGCTCGGCGCGCTGCTGCGCCTCCAGGGCACGCGCCTCGTCGAGGTCCTCGGCGCGAAGCGCGGTGTCGGAGAGGATGGTGACGAGATTCGGCTGCACTTCCATCAACCCGCCGGAGACGTAGAACACCTCCTCGTCGCCGTCCTCCTTGAGCACCCTGACGTCGCCGGCCTTGATCGGGGAAAGCATCTGCGAGTGATTGGGCGCGATGCCGACCTCGCCCATCAGCGCCGGCGCGAACACCATCTGGCCTTCGCCGCTCCACAGCTCCCGTTCGGCGCTGACGATCTCGACCCTTATCGTGGACGTCATGATGGTGTACCTCGGGCAATCAGCTGAGCTTCTCGGCCTTCTCCACCGCTTCCTCGATGCCGCCGACCATGTAGAACGCCTGCTCCGGCAGGTCGTCGTACTGACCCTCGACGATCCCCTGGAAACCGCGAATGGTGTCCTTCAGGGTGACGTACTTACCGGGGGTGCCGGTGAAGGTCTGGGCCACGGTGAACGGCTGGGAGAGGAAGCGCTGGATCTTGCGGGCGCGCGCCACCGCCCGCTTGTCCTCGTCGGACAACTCGTCCATGCCGAGAATGGCGATGATGTCGCGCAACTCCTTGTAGCGCTGCAGGTTGCCCTGCACCGCGCGCGCGGTGTCGTAGTGCTCCTGGCCGACCACCAGCGGATCGAGCTGGCGGGACGTGGAATCGAGCGGGTCCACCGCGGGGTAGATACCGAGCTCGGCGATCTGCCGCGACAGCACCAGGGTGGCGTCAAGGTGCGCGAAGGTGGTGGCCGGCGACGGGTCGGTGAGGTCGTCGGCGGGCACGTAGACGGCCTGGAAAGAGGTGATCGAGCCGTCCTTGGTGGACGTGATGCGCTCCTGAAGGGCGCCCATCTCCGCCGCCAGGGTCGGCTGGTAACCCACCGCCGAGGGCATGCGTCCGAGCAGCGCCGATACCTCGGTGCCGGCCAGTGTGTAACGGTAGATGTTGTCGATGAACATGAGCACGTCGCGGCCTTCGTCGCGGAAGTACTCGGCCATTGTCAGTCCCGACAGGGCCACGCGCAGGCGGTTGCCGGGCGGCTCGTTCATCTGGCCGTAGACCAGCGCCACCTTGTCGAGCACGCCGGCCTCGGTCATCTCGTGGTAGAAGTCGTTGCCCTCGCGGGTGCGCTCGCCGACGCCGGCGAACACCGACAGGCCTTCCTGCTGCACGGCGATGTTGTTGATGAGCTCCATCAGCGTCACGGTCTTGCCAACGCCGGCGCCGCCGAACAGGCCGATCTTGCCGCCCTTGGCGATCGGCATGATCAGGTCGATGACCTTGATGCCGGTTTCGAGGATCTCGACGCTGGCCGCCTGGTCGGCATAGGCCGGCGGCTTGCGGTGAATGGGGTGGCGATCCTCGGACTCGACCGGACCGAGCTCGTCGATGGGCTCGCCGAGCACGTTCATGATGCGCCCCAGGGTCTTCGCGCCGACCGGCACCGAGATGGGCCCTCCGGTGTTGGTGACCTCGAGGCCGCGGCGCAGGCCGTCGGACGAACCCATGGCGATGGTGCGCACGATGCCGTCGCCCATCTGCTGCTGCACTTCAAGGGTCAACCCGGTGTCGCTGACGTTCAGCGCGTCGTACACCTTCGGCACCGCCTCGCGCGCAAAGCGGACGTCGACCACCGCGCCGATGATTTCAACAATGTTTCCGGAACTCATAGTCCTTCTGACCTCTATTGAATGTTCTCTAGTCTCTCGGGCGCGCGGTGCGCCTCGTCGATACGTTGCCGTCAGACGGCGGCGGCGCCGCCGACGATCTCGGAAATCTCCTGGGTGATCGCCGCCTGCCGCGCCTTGTTGTAGATGAGCTGCAGCTCGTCGATCAGGTTGCCGGCGTTGTCGGAGGCGGCCTTCATCGCCACCATGCGCGCCGCCTGCTCGGAGGCGACGTTTTCCACCACGCCCTGGTACACCAGCGACTCGACGTAGCGGGTGAGCAGCACCTCGATGACCTCGCGCGCGTCGGGCTCGTAGATGTAGTCCCAGTGGTAACCGAGCCGCTCCTGCGGATTGTCGGCGGTGATCGGCAGCAGCCGCTCGACGACCGGCTTCTGGGTCATGGTGTTGACGAACTCGTTGTTCACCATGTACAGCCTGTCGATCTTCGCCTCGTCGAAGGCGTCGAGCATGACCTGGACCGAGCCGAGCAGGTCCGACAGCGACGGCGTGTCGCCGAGGTGGGTGGCCTCGGCCACGATGCGGCCGCCGAAGCGCTTGAAGAACCCGAGACCCTTGGAGCCGATGCAGGCGATGTCGATCTCGACTCCCTTGTCGTGCCAGTCGCTCATCGAGGCGATGGCGCGCCGGAACAGGTTCACGTTGAGGCCGCCGCACAGACCGCGATCGGTGGACACCACGATATAGCCAACCCGTTTGACCTCGCGGTCGATGGTGTACGGGTGCCTGTACTCGGGGTGCGCCTGGGCGAGGTGCGCGATCACGTTGCGGATCTTGTCCGCGTACGGACGCGCGGCGTTCATCCGGTCCTGGGCCTTGCGCATCTTGCTCGCCGCGACCATTTCCATGGCCTTGGTGATCTTCTGCGTGTTCCGGATGCTCCGGATCTTGGTACGGATTTCTTTGGCGCCGGCCATGTCTTGCGATTGCCTCCGCTCGTCAGGTGCGCCGCGTTACCACGACCCGTTTGCCTTGAAGTCCTCGACCACCCGCTTCAGCTCGGCTGCGGTGTCGTCGTCGTACTTGAGCTCGGAGTTGATCTTGTCGAGCACGTCGCCGTGGTTGGACTTCACGTAGGCCAGAAGCGCGGACTCGAAGTCGACGACCTTCTTCGTATCGACGTCGTCGAGGAAGCCCTCGTTGACGGCGAACAGAGACAGCGCCATCTCCGCCACGCTCATCGGCGAGTACTGCTTCTGCTTCATCACCTCGGTGACCCGCTGACCGCGTTCGAGCTGCCTGCGCGTGGCCTCGTCGAGGTCGGAGGCGAACTGCGAGAACGCCGCCAGCTCGCGGTACTGGGCCAGCGCCAGGCGCACGCCGCCGCCGAGCTTCTTGATGATGCCGGTCTGTGCCGCGCCGCCGACGCGCGACACCGACAGGCCCGCGTTGATGGCGGGACGGATGCCGGCGTTGAACAGGTCGGACTCGAGGAAGATCTGGCCGTCGGTGATGGAGATCACGTTGGTCGGCACGAACGCCGACACGTCGCCGGCCTGGGTCTCGATGATCGGCAGCGCCGTCAGCGAACCGGTCCTGCCCTTGACCTCGCCGTCGGTGATCTTCTCGACGTAGTCGGCGTTGACCCGCGCGGCGCGCTCGAGCAGCCGCGAGTGCAGGTAGAACACGTCGCCGGGATAGGCCTCGCGGCCGGGCGGGCGGCGCAGCAGCAGGGAGATCTGGCGGTAGGCCCAGGCCTGCTTGGTGAGATCGTCGTAGATGATCAGGGCGTCTTCGCCGCGGTCGCGGAAGTACTCGCCCATGGTGCAGCCCGCGTAGGGCGCGATGAACTGCATGGCGGCGGAATCCGACGCGGTCGCCGCGACCACGATGGTGTGCTCCATGGCGCCGTGCTCCTCGAGCTTGCGAACCACGTCGGCGACCGAGGAGGCCTTCTGGCCCACCGCGACGTAGATGCACTTGATGCCGGTGCCCTTCTGGTTGATGATGGTATCGATGGCCACCGCGGTCTTGCCGGTCTGGCGGTCGCCGATGATCAGCTCGCGCTGGCCGCGGCCGATGGGCACCATCGAGTCGATCGACTTCAGGCCCGTCTGCACGGGCTGGTCGACGGACTTTCTCGAGATGACGCCCGGCGCCACCTTCTCGACCGGTGAGCGGCCGGCGGACTCGACCGCGCCCTTGCCGTCGATCGGCTGGCCGAGGGCGTCGACCACGCGTCCGAGCAGCCCTTCACCCACCGGGACCTCGAGGATGCGGCCGGTGCACTTGACCGTGTCGCCCTCGGAGAGGTGCTCGTAGTCGCCGAGGATGACCGCGCCCACCGAGTCCTGCTCGAGGTTCAGCGCCAGGCCGAAGGTATCGCCGGGGAATTCCAGCATCTCGCCCTGCATGGCGTCGGCGAGACCGTGGATGCGGGCGATGCCGTCGGTGAGAACCACCACCGTGCCTTCCGACTTCGCCTCGGCGACGGACTCGAATTTCTCGATCCGCTCCTTGATCAGCTCGCTGATTTCGGATGGATTCAGTTGAATGGACATACTCTGTGTTCCTCGAATTTATGCGTTCAGCGCCGCGGTCATCTTCTCGAGCTGGCCTCGCACGGAGCCGTCGTAGACCCAGTCGCCGGTGCGAATCACTGCCCCGCCGAGCAGTTCGGGGTTGGTGGTCAGGGTGAGCCTCACCGTGCGGCCGACCTTCGCCTCGAGTGCATCGGCGATGCGCTGGCGCTGGCCGTCGTCAAGTTCGGTCGCCGTTTCGACCTCGGCCTCGAGGACGTTCTCGGCCTCGGCCTTGAGCCGCTCGTACTGGGCGTGGATCTCGCCCGCCGCCGCCAGCCGACGGTTGTGGGCGAGCAGCCGCACCAGGTTCTGCGCCTTCGGCGAGAGCGCCTCGCCGGCGACGTCGAGCACCAGCTCCGCGAGGTGCTCGCGCGTCACCCGCGGGTTGCCGTCCAGCGCGCGTACCGCCGGGTCCGTCGCGATACGGGCGATCAGGGCGAGCTGGTCGCTGAAGGCGCCGAGTTCACCCGACTCGCGGGCGATATCGAAAATCGCGCGAACGTAGGGGCGGGCGAGGGAGGCGAATTCTGACATCGATCGGCCCTCGTCTACAGTTCCCGGGCCAGCTTGTCGAGCATTTCGCCGTGGGCGCTGGCGTCGATTTCGCGGGCGAGGATCTTCTGTGCGCCGGCCACCGCCAGCGAGGCCACCTTGCCGCGCAACTCTTCGCGCGCCTGGTTGAGCTCGCGGTCGATCTCCGAGCGCGCCGAATTGACGATTCTCTCGCCCTCCGTGCGCGCCCCATCCTTGGCGCTTTCGACGATCTCGTTGCCGCGCTTCTCCGCCCTGGCGATGATCTCGTTCGCCTGGGCCTTGGCCTCGGCGATGAGCTTCTCGGCCTTCTGGTGGCCGATCTCCTCGGCCTTGACGCCCTTTTCCGCGGCGGCGAGGCCGTCGGCGATCTTCGTCTTGCGCTCGTTGAGCACGCCGATGATCGGCACCCACACGTACTTCTTGGTGAACCAGACGAAGAAGGCGAAAAACACCATCTGGAACAGCAGCGTGAGATTGATGTTCATCTCGCTACACCTTCTGAAATCTTGAAGTCCTGGCTGCAGGGCCCCGTGGGCGTCACGCCGCGACCGCGAAGATGATGTACATGGTGATACCGACGGCGATCATCGGAATCGCGTCGACCAGGCCCATGACGATGAAGAACTGCGTGCGCAGCAGGGGAACGAGTTCGGGCTGACGCGCTGCGCCCTCGATGAAGCGGCCGCCGAGAATGCCGACGCCGATCGCGGCGCCGATCGCGCCGAAACCCATCAACAGGGCGCCTGCGACGTACAGAAGTGCTTGTTCCATCTTTGTCTCCGAAGCTTTTGGATTGGGAAGTGAATGGTTGGCCGGTATACAACGTCAGTGATGCTGGTGCGCCATATCCATGTAGACGATGGTCAGCACCATGAAGATGAATGCCTGCAGCGTGATCACGAGAATGTGGAATACTGCCCAGACGAACTGCAGCACGCCGCCGAACAGGGTCATCACCACGCTCGTGCCGAACATGAGCGAGATCAGGATGAAGATCATCTCGCCGGCGTACAGGTTGCCGAACAGTCGCAGCGAGTGGGAAACCGGCTTGGCCAGCAGGCCCACGATCTCGAGAAAGAAGTTGACCGGGATCAGCAGGAGCTTGACCAGCGGGTTCTTCGCCTCGAACGGCTGCATGGTAAGTTCGGCCAGGAAGCCGCCGACGCCCTTGACCGATATGCTGTAGTAGAGCATCAGCACGAACACGCTCAGCGACAGGCCGAAGGTGATGTTGGGATCGGTGGTGGGCACGACCTTCATGAAGTGGGCGATGCCGGTCTCGGCGAAGATCCAGGGCAGAAGATCCACCGGCACCAGGTCCATCAGGTTCATCAGGAAGACCCAGCAGAAAAGCGTCAGCGCCATGGGCGCGACGAGGTCGTTCTTCGCATTGAACAGCCCCCGCACGTTCTCGTCGATGAAGTCGATGATCCACTCGACGAAGTTCTGCGCCCCGTTCGGGGTGTCGGCGGTGACCCGCTTCGCAACGCCCCTGAACAACCACAGGAACAGTCCCACCAGCACCAGCGACCACGCGAGCGAGTCGACGTGGATGGCCATGAAACCCATGTCGGCGGCTTCTTCGCCGGAGTGGGCCAGGCCCCAGGTGCCGTCGGGGTGCCGGCCGAAGGTCAGGTTCGTCAGGTGGTGACGGATGTATTCGGTCGACGTGAGAGTATCCGATGCCATCTTGTTTGACTGTTCAGGTTATCGGTCGACGGCGAGCGACACCACCGACGCCATCAGGTAGCCGAATTGTGACAGGACCAGCCCCAGTATCAGGAACAGCGCGGGCAGCTCGAGCACGACCAGCCCGAAGGCGACCCCCGCCGCGGCAATCAGCAGCTTCTGGATCTCGCCGAGGTACAACGAAGCCAGCGACCGGCTCGCCTGCCCGTCCCGGTCAGCGACCCGCCCGGCCATCCGGGCCGAGGCCAGCGTACCCGATATGCCGACGGCGGCACCGAAAACGGCCGCCAGGGCGGACGGTACCTGCGACCACGCCAGTGTACCCGCGACCAGCAGGGCGGCGAGTGCCAGCTGGCAGCGAATCACCAGGCCAACGCTGCGCCTCAGCGAATCGTCGCGACCATGGGCCATTTTACCACCGCTGGCGGGCGCCACAGACCCCCGCGCAAAAAGAGCCGCGCAGTATAATTACGACGTATGAGAGGGTCAAGAATTTCTAATAGACGGATATCTATAGGTATTTCGGCTACTCGGCCGGTGCCGGCGCCGTATCGCCGCCGCGTGCGGGCCGGGTAACGACGGACAGGTTGTCGAGGCCGCGCTGGCGCAGCAGGTCGACGACGCCGAAGAAACTGCCGAACGGCGCCTCGCGATCGACCCCGAGGACCACGGGCGTGGCGGCCGGAAGGGCGTCGAGTTCGGCGCCGAGTTCGTCCGCCGTAAGCACCGCGGCGCCCACGTACAGCGTGCCGTCGGCGGTGACGCTGATCTCGAACGAATCCTCAGGCGCCGCCCCGGCGGCGGCCGCCGACTCGGGGTAGTGCACCTCGATCACGCCGCGCGAGATGAAGGTCGCGGTGGTGAGCACGATGGCGAGCAGCACCAGCATGATGTCGATGAACGGAATCACGTTGATGGTGTCGATCCGCTTCACGGCCGCGGTACGCTCTCGCCGAGGCCCCGCATCTTGCGCCAGCGCATCACCAGCACGTCGACCCGCCTGAGCAGCGCGTTGTAGAACCAAACCGCCGGTATGGCGACCACCAGCCCGAGGGCCGTCGCCTTCAGCGCCAGCGCCAGCCCCACCATGATCGCGGCTGCGTCGATGTTGCCGCCGGCGCGGCCGAGGTCGTGGAAGGTGAGCAGGATGCCGAGCACGGTGCCGAGCAGCCCGACGTAGGGCGCGTTGGCGCCGATGGTCGAGATCATGGTGAGATTGCGGGTGAGCATCACCGTCAACTCCTCCTGGTGCTCGAAGCGCTCCAGCGCGACGCGCCGGTAGTACAGGTAGCGCTCGACCACGCACCACACCATGACGAAGCTCATGGCGCCGAGGACGCCGATCACCGCGGCGTCGAGGTACTGGCGGAGGAGTTCGATCATCGACCTTGGGACCTTGCGGGACCGCGGCGAACACCGCCCCGGGTTCGGGAGTCGTAGGATACGGGATCGGGCGTGCGCGCGGAACCGGCTGCGGGCGATGCCAATCAGGAACCGGTCGCGAGCCCCAGCCGGACCAGGGCCTCGCGGCCCGCGGCGACCACGTCCTGCGGCGCCCGGTAGCCGAGCGTCACCGCAACGAGCGCGCCGCCGTCGTCGCCGCCTTCTCGAAGCGCGAACACCGCGGGGAACCCGGCGACGCCGAGGTCGCGGGTCAGCGCGAGGTCCGCGGCGAAGTCCCGCCGTACCGCCTCGCCGTGGAACTCGTCGGAGAACCGGCGGCGATCGAGTCCGATCGAGCCGGCGATGTCGATCAGCACCTCGTCGAGGGAGGGGTTGCGCGCCTCGCGGTAGTAGGCCCGCTGGATCGCCTCGATCATCTCCGGGCCGGCACTCTCGCGTACGCGCGCCGCTGCTATCACGGCGCGGCAGGCGGGCCAGGTGGACCGGCGCGGCTCGTTCAGCCGCCAGAAATCGTGGTTGAAGGACGCCCCGGTGTGCCGCTCGATTGCACGCCAGGTATCGGCGATGGCGGCGCGCATGGGTTCGGGCATGGGCGCATCGCTGTCGGGCGCCAGCCCCCCCATGACGTGGCGCAGCGCCACCGATCGACCGCAGTCGTCGACGAGCGCGCGCCAGCTCGGGGCGAAGGCATAGCACCACGAGCACATCGGATCGACGATGTATACGAGGACGAAGCGAGGCTCGGCGGGAGAATGCACCGGCTCAGGTCCGCGCGGACGGCTGCTCGCGACCGGTGAAGCGGGCGATGCCGGCGATGTCGGCGGCGGCCTCGCCGAGACCGCGGTTGGCATCGATGGCATCGCCGGTGAAGCCGTCGTCGCGATACTGCTCGAGGTAGACACGCAGCGTGGCGCCGCTCGTGCCGGTGCCGGACAGCCGGTAGACGATTCGCGCACCGCCGGCCAACTCCACCTGGATGCCCTGGGGACCGCTGGCGACCTGCTCAACCGGATCCGTGTAACGGAACTCGCCGGCCGCGTCGATGATCCGCCCCGCCGCCTGCCTCCCGGCGAGGCGGGGCAGCGACTCGGCGAGCGAGCGCATCATCGCCGCGGCGGCATCGCCGTCGAGGTCCTCGTAGTCGTGCCGGCAGTACACGTTGCGCCCGAAGGCGCGCCAGTGGTCCTCGACGATCGCGCGCACCGGCCGCGCCGCCGATTCGACCAGGGTCAGCCACGCCAGCACGGTCCATAGGCCGTCCTTCTCGCGCACGTGGTCGGCCCCGGTGCCGAAGCTCTCCTCGCCGCACAGGGCGATGCGGCCGGCGTCGAGCAGGCTGCCGAAGTACTTCCAGCCGGTGGGCGTCTCGTAGCAGTCGATGCGGAGCGCGGCCGCCACCCGGTCGACGGCGCGCGAGGTGGGCATGGAGCGCGCCACGCCGGGCAGCCCGCGCGCGAACTGGGGGATGACGGCGGCATGGGCGGCGAGCAGCGCCAGCGAGTCGCTTGGCGAGACGAAGAAGCCGCGGCCAAGGATGAGGTTGCGATCGCCGTCGCCGTCGGACGCCGCGCCCAGCACCGGGGCGTCGGCGCGTGCCATGCGCTCGACGAGGACGCGCGCGTGGACGAGGTTGGGGTCGGGATGCTCGCCGCCGAAGTCGGCCAAAGGCTCGCCGTTGACGACGCTGCCCGCCGGTGCGCCGAGGGCGTCCTCGAGGATGCGCCGGGCATAGGGCCCGGTGACGGCGTGCATGGCGTCGTAGCAGATCGACAGGTGGCCCGCGGCGAACGCATCGCGCAGGCGATCGAAGTCGAACAGCGACTCCATGGCGTGCTGGTAGTCGTCGACCGGGTCGACCACCTCGACGACGGTGTCGCCGACGCCGAACTCGCCCGGGCGCGAGAGGTCGATGCCGCTATCGGGAGCGATGCGGTAGCGGTGCAGCTCGCGCGAGCAGGCGTGGATGCGCTCGGTAACCGCTTCGGGCGCGGGCGCCCCGGAGGCGTTGTTGAACTTGATGCCGAAGTCGCCACCGGGGCCGCCTGGATTGTGGCTGGCCGACAGGACGATGCCGCCGTCGGCGCCGCGCCGACGGACAAGGTTGGACACGGCCGGCGTGGACAGCAGTGCATCACGACCGACGACGACCCGGGCGAAGCCGTTTGCGGCGGCCATGCGCACGATGGTGCGCGCGGCGGCATCGTTGAAGAAGCGGCCGTCGCCGCCGAGCACCAGCGTGCCGCGCGCGCCGGGACCCATGGCGTCGAAGATCGACTGCACGAAATTCTCGAGGTAGTTCGGCCGCCGGAACTCGGCCACCTTCTTCCGCAGCCCCGAGGTACCGGGCCGCTGGTCGTCGAAGGGCCGGGTGGGAACGATGTCGATGCCGCCTGTCACGCCGCTGTTGCTCCCGTCGCCTTTTGCCTACAAGCCGTAGACCCGGCGCATGGACCCGAAGATGGTGTCGAGATCGGAGTAGCGCGGCTTGAAGCCGAGTTCGCGCGCGGCGCGCTCGCTCGACGCCACCAGCGCCGGCGGGTCGCCAGGCCGGCGAGCGACGACCTCGTAGGGAATCTCCCGGCCCAGCGCGCGGCCGGCGGCGGCGATCATCTCCAGCACCGTGGCGCCGCGCCCGACGCCGAGGTTGAGCACCATGCTCGGCCCGCCGTTCAGCAGGCGGTCCATTGCCGCGAGGTGGGCGGCGGCCAGATCGTTGACGTGAATGTAGTCGCGGATGCAGGTGCCGTCGCGGGTGTCGTAGTCACCGCCGTAGACCTCGAGGCGCCGGCGCAGCCCGGCGGCGACTTCCAACACCACCGGGGTCAGGTTGGCCGGATCGCGCTCGGGCGTTGTCACGCGACCGGCGACGTCGTAGCCGGTGGCGTTGAAGTAGCGAAGGCTGATGTAGTCGAGCCCGGCCAGGCGCGCGAACCAGGCGAGGTTCTGCTCGATGGCAAGCTTGGTGTATCCGTAGTAGTTCTCCGGCTCACAGGGATGATCCTCGTCCACCGGCAGGCTGCGCGGCGAGCCGTAGACGGCCGCCGACGAGGAAAACACGAAGCGGGTGACGCCGGCGTCATGCATGGCGCCGAGCAGGCGCAGAGTTCCGCCGATGTTGTTGTCGGCGTACATGTGCGGGCGCTGCATCGACTCGCCGGCGGCCTTGAGCGCGGCGAAGTGAAACACGACGTCGACGCCGCCGGCGAGGGCCTTGGCGAGTGCGTTGCCGTGCCTGAGGTCGCCCTCGATGAACGCCGCCGCCTTCGGAATGTTGTCGGTCGAACCGCTGGCGAGGTTGTCCAGCACCACCACGCGGTGGCCCGCCTCGGTGAGGTCGTGAACCACGTGCGCGCCGATGTAGCCGGCACCACCGACCACGAGCACCCGCGCGCTCATGATGCGTCGTTCGAAAGCGGCACGCTCACGGAAACACCTCGGCGCGGGCGAGCGGCGGGAACCGCATGTCCTTGTCTGACAGAAGGGGCGAGGCGAGCGGCCAGTCGACGGCGATGTCGGGATCGTTCCAGATGATGCCGCGCTCGCTCGCCGGGTGATACTCGGCGCTGACCATGTAATTGACCTCGGCATCGTCGGTCAGGGTGACGAAGCCGTGGGCGAAGCCGGAGGGAATGTAGTACATGCGGCCGTTGTCGGCCGACAGCTCCTCGCCGACCCACTGCCCGAAGGTGGGCGAGGCGCGGCGAATGTCGACGGCGACGTCGAAGACGGCGCCCACGGCGCAGCGCACCAGCTTGGCCTGGCCGTGCGGCGGCAGCTGGTAGTGCAGCCCGCGCAGCACGCCGACCCTCGAACGCGAGGCGTTGGCCTGGACGAAAGTCTCGACGATCCCGCCGGCGGCGAACTCGGAACGCTTCCAGGTCTCGCAGAACTGGCCGCGCGCGTCGCTGAACACGCGCGGCGTCACCAGGATCGGGCCGTCGATGCGGGCGGCCTCGAACGTGAACGGCATGAATCGGTGGTCCTCGGTTGGTGCTTCGATCGCGGCGGTGCGGCATGACAGGTCCCCGGGCCGCGGGGCGATCGTCGTAGAGTTTCCGCGTGCAGTCAAGGTCGCCGCGGGGTAGACGCGAGGCAGGCGGATTTGTCACGACGCGCCGCTACCTCCCATAATCGGGCCTTCGAAGCGGCACCGAGGCACAACGCCAACAACCCCAGGGACAGACATCACATGCGAATCATACTGATCGGCGGACCCGGCGCCGGCAAGGGAACGCAGGCCGGTTTCATCTGTGCCCGATTCGGCATACCCCAGATTTCCACGGGCGACATGCTGCGCTGTCACATTCGCGACGGCACCGACCTCGGTCGCGCAGCGCGCGCGATGATGGATGCGGGCAGGCTGGTGCCGGACGACATCATTCTCGAGCTCGTGCGCGAGCGCATCGGCCGCGACGACTGCGCCAACGGCTACCTGTTCGACGGTTTTCCCCGCACCCTCGTGCAGGCCGAGGCGATGCGCGAAGCGGGCATCGACGCCGACGCGGTGGTGGAGATCGCGGTCGACGACGAGGAGATCATCCGCCGCATGAGCGGGCGGCGCGTGCACCTGCCGTCGGGGCGCACCTATCACGTCGAGTTCAATCCCCCGCGCGAGGCGGGCCGCGACGACGTCACCGGCGAACCGCTGGTGCAGCGCGACGACGACCGCGAGGACACCGTGCGCGCCCGCCTCGCCGTCTACCACGCCCAGACCGAACCCCTGATCGAGCACTACCGGCGACGCGCCGCCGCCGGCGAGCCGGGCGCGCCTCGCTACGTGCGGGTCGACGGCGTCGGCTCGGTGGAGTCGATACGCGATCGCATCTTCGAGCAACTGTCCGGTTGACCGGCGCGCAGCGGTCGCGAACGCGCTTTGTGCTAGAATTTCGCGCTTCGATTCAGCGAATCGCCAGCGCCAGGTGCGCACCGTGGATATCGAACAAGCCCGCTTCAACATGATCGAGCAGCAGATCCGGCCGTGGGATGTCCTCGACCCGGTCGTGCTCGACATCCTCAGGCAGACGCCTCGCGAGCGCTTCGTGCCCCAGGACCACCGCGACCTGGCGTTCGCGGACATGCAGATCCCCATCGGCCACGGCGAGGTGATGATGGAGCCGAAGGTCGAGGCGCGCCTGTTGCAGGAGCTCGGCGTTGTCGGCGGCAAGGTGCTCGAGGTAGGCACCGGCAGCGGCTACATGACGGCGCTGCTGTCGAAAGTCGCCGGCAGCGTGGTCAGCGTAGATATATACAAGGATTTCACCAACCGCGCCGCCGAGCGCCTGGCGCGGTTCGGCATCGTCAACGTGGTGCTGGAAACCGGCGACGCCTGCCGCGGCTGGCCGTCGTCCGGGGGCTTCGACGGCATCATGCTCACCGGCTCGGTGCACGAAGTGCCGGCTGCGTTCACCGAGGCGCTCAAGCCCGGCGGCCGCCTGCTGGCCGTCGTCGGCACGGAGCCGATGATGGAAGCGGTGCGCATCGAGAAGCGCGGCGACGAACTCGTGACCACGTCGCTGTTCGACACCGTGATTCCGGCTCTCATCGGGGCATCGCCGCCCCGCCGGTTCGTATTCTGACGCGGCCGCCGCGGCCGTGCATTAGACACGTGTACCCGCAATGAACAAACGTCTCCTTTGCCTGCTCGCCGCAGCCCCGCTGGCCAACGCCGCCCATGCGACCGACCTGCTCGACGCCTATCGCATGGCACTTGCCAACGATCCGGCGTACCAGGCCTCGGTGTACCAGCGCCGCGCCTTCGGCCAGGATCCCGACATCGCGCGGTCGGCCCTGCGGCCCTCGGTGTCCCTGTCCGCCGACGGCAGCCTGATTCGCGAGGACGCCGACTCCAGCCGCGCCACCACCAGCGGCAGCGACACCTACAACAGCGCCGGCACCTCGCTCGGGGTGTCGCAGGCGCTCTACGACCGCACCGCCAACATCGCCGTCGACCAGGCCGAACTCGGCGACCAGCGCGCGGGCATCGATCTCGAGGCCGCCGAGGACGACGTCATCATCCGCGTCGCCGGGGCCTATTTCAACGTGCTCGGCGCCATCGACAACCTGGAGCTGGCGACCCGCGAGAAGATCGCCATCGGGCGCCAGCTCGAGCTTGCCCGCGAGCGGCTCAACGTCGGCATCGGCACCCAGACCGACCTGTACGACGCCGAGGCGCGCTACCAGCTCGCGGAGGCCAACGAGATCGAGTCCGGCAACCTCATCGAGGATGCCGTTCAGGCTCTGATCGCCATCGTCGGCGGCGACCCCGGCGAGCTCGAACGGCTACGCGAGAACGCGCCGATGCAGATGCCCGATCCCGCCGCAGAGACCGATTGGGTGGCGATCGCGCTGGCCAACAACCCGACCCTGCGCTCGGCCGCCCTCGACTACGAGATCGCGCGCCAGGAGATCGATCGCCAGCGCTACGTGCGTCACCCGAACGTGTCGCTGAACGCCTCGGGCAGCTACCGCGACTCGAGCGGCGGCATCAACGGCAGTTCGGACCGCACCGACGCCCGGGTCGGATTGGCGGTGGAGTTCCCCCTTTACCTCGGAGGACTGGTGGCGGCCCAGGTGCAGCGCGCGGCGCTCGGCGCCAACGCCCAGGAGCAGGTGGTGGAGCAGACCCGGCGCGAGGTGTACCGCAACGTGCGCGACGTCTACAACGACGTCTCCAGCGGCATCAGCCGGGTCGAGGCACTGCGCCTGGCCGTGATCGCCAGCGAGAGCGCCCTGGAGGCTCGCCAGGAGGGCTTCGCTGCCGGCCTCATCACCAACCTCGACGTCCTCGACGCCCAGCGCGACCTGTTCCAGGCCCGCCGCGACTACCTGCGCGCCCGCTACGACTTCATCGTTTCGCTGCTGCGCCTCGAACAGGCTGCCGGCCAGCTCGACGAGGAAGACGTGGCCCGCATCAACGCCTGGCTCGGCGAATAGTCACGCCGCACGAAGCTCAGCGAAACCCGATGTGGATCTCGACCGGCTCGCGGTCGAGACCTTCGTAGGTGGCGGTGACGCGCTCGAGCCCGGAGAGGGGTACCGGCGCGCCGAGCGAGCCCAGGGAAAGCAGGTCGCCGGGCTTGAGCCGGTAGCCCTGCCGCAGGACTTCGTTCTTCAGCCACAGGGCGGCGCCCAGGGGATGGCCCATGAGCGCGGCGCCGTCGCCGCCGGTGATGACCGCGCCTGCCTGGTCGACTACCCCGGCGGTGAACCGGGCAAGGCGATCGCGCGTCTCGCCCGTCGCCGAAAGCGCGATGTTCGGCCCCGCCACCATCAAACGCGCACCGGCGTTGATGGCGGTGATTGCCGGGCCGTCGATGACGGCGGGATCGGCGTACATCAAGTCGGCGATCTCGATCGCCGGGATCACTTCGGACAGCGCCGCCAGCACCTCGTCCTCGTTGCGGGCATCGTTGATGGCCGCGTCGCCGACCCGCACCAGCAGGTCGGCCTCGAGCACCGGGCGCACGAAGGCAGCGCGATCGACGATCGAGCCGGTGCTGGTGAACATGTTTTCCAGCAGCACGCCGGCGAGCGGCCCGTCGACACCGAAGCGCTGCTGCGCGGCCGGCGAGGTCAATGCCGCCTTGTAGCCGGCGATCTCGCCGAAGCGCGGCCTGAGCGTCAGGATCAGCATGCGCTGCACTTCGGCCGCCTGGGCCGCATCGAGCACGGTGCCGCCAGGCATCGGCACGAGGGCGGTATAGGCGGACACCGCGTCGGCCAGTACCTGCTGCGGCGAGCCCGGTGCGGGGGCGGTCGCGGCGCTCGTCATCACCATTGCCGCGGCGACGAGTGCCGCCGGGGCGGCTGTGCGGACGGACAGGGCCATGGTGTCAGGTCTCCGTGTCGGTTGGCGGGCGCCTGCCGCAGGCCGCGGCCAGCGCCCCCATGTCCGGGGAGCAGCGGCGATTCTCGCTGACCCTGGCGAATGCCGCCTCGAGATCGTAGCCGTGGCGGGTGACGAGGTAGCAGATCACCGCCGCCGGCGAGCGCTGCTGGCCGGCGGTGCAATGCACGTAGACGCGGTGTCCCACCTCGATCAGCCGGGCAAGGCGCTCCGCCGCCTGGGTCACCCGGGCCGCGAGGTCTTCGGGGTCGAAGTCGCGGATCGGCACGCGCTCCACGGCGATCTCGTGTGTGCCGTAGGCCGCGAGCAGGGCCGGCCAGTCGATGCGCCAGCGCTCGAAGTCCTCGTCGGTCTGAAGATTCAGCACCGCGCTCACGCCGAGTGCGCTCTTCAGCCGCCGAACGTCGGCGGCGCGAACCGGGCAGGTGCCGATGAACACTTCGTCGAGCACCTGGTCGAACTGCAGGACCCCGTAGTCGCCGGCGGGCCGGGCGGGGGCGACCGGGGCCCTAAAAAGACGTTTCAGTGCTGCCGTAAACCTTTGTCTCGCCGCCATCGATTCCATAGCCGATATCGAGTCTCAAGTCGGTGCGCACGAACGCTCGCAGCTTGTAGCGAATACCGAGCCCGACGCCCACCTCGAGTTCCGAGGCATCGAACGAGGCGCTGTCCTCGAACGCGCCGCCGATGTCGGCGAACAGGGCACCGCGAAAGGTGTTGTGCCCGAACAGCGGGGTGATGAACTCGACGTTGGTGATGAAGTAGCTCTCGCCCTCGAGTGCGTCGCGCTCGAATCCGCGCAGGGTGCTGTTGCCCCCCAAACCGTAGCTCGGGTCGCCGAAGATCGTACCCGAAGACGTGCCGTAACGGACCTGGTAGTTGAAATTGGTGTGCTCGCGGTCGGTCACGTGATGGTAGCCGCGATACCAGGCGCTGTGCCTGACGTAGCTCGACTCGGAGCCGTAGGCGTCGCTGGCGCTCTCGACCTCGTAGCCGAACTCGCGCCCGGTGCGGCTGTAGAGCAGGTCGGTGATGTCGCGGTACTCGATGCCGAAGGTGAGCGCGACCACACTGGTGTCGAAGAACAGGCCCGTGTCGCCGGACAGGTAGGTGTTGGCGTAGTCCTCGTAGCGCACCTGGCCGTGAACCCGCCAGCCCTGGCTCGGACCGGTTTCGCGCAGCCAGCGCGAGAAATCGATCCTGAGCGAGTCCAGTTCCTGGTTGTATCGGCCGGCCAGTTCGCCGCGCTCCTCGTCGATCTCGATGTCCTCGCTCCTGACCTCGAAACCGAGGTCCCAGGGGCTGCCCCACACGCGCGGCAACAGGTACTCGACGCTGAGCTGGTCCTCCTGCTCGACGTCTCCGCCCTTGAGGTCCTTGCGGCGCACACCGATGTCGAGCCGGCGATTGCGGCCGCCGACGTTGTCCCAGCGCAGGCGCGCGCCCCACGACCAGTCGCCGTCGCCGCTGCGGCTGAGCCGGGGCAGCACCAGCAGGTAGCGCTTCTCGTACACGGTGTAGATCAGCACGGTGTCGCCGTCGCGCCTCTCCAGGTCCGCGCTTACCCGTCTGAACAGCCCGAGGTTCATGATCGACTGGCGCCCGCGCTCGATATCGTCGTCGCTGACCGTCTCCCCCGGGCCGAACTCCAGCTCCTGCAGCATGGTCGACGGCTTCGTCTTCTCGTTGTCGCGGAACTCTATCTCGGAGATGAAATACGACTCGGCCATGGCCGGTACGGCGCAGGCGGCAAGGACGAGGGCCAGGACGATACGCATCGACAACACTTCGGTTCTGGTCAGGTCACGATGCGCCGGCATACGGGCATCCGCGAAATGGACGGCCTGCCGGAACCCCCGAATCTTCGCGCGGATTCCCCACCCCCGGGTACGACGGGCCGCCTTGCACCCGCCGCGTACGATACCGCGCACGGCGCGCCCGTGTCACTAGCCGGCCGCCCCTACGGTGCACGGTCGATGGAATCGATGGCCGCCGAGAATCCGTTGAGGCTTGCCTGGAAGCGGTTGGCCCGGCGGCTGCCATCCTGGTAGCTGACGTTGAGCCAACGGCCCTGGCGAAACATCCGATACAGTTCGGGCGTCATGCGGTAGTAGGCATGGCAGCCGTCGGCATTGCAGTGGGCGACCGTGGCCCGCCACTGGCCGGTGTCGTCGACCCCGATGACGATTCCCGGCGGCAGGAAGCTACCGAGCGGTATCGTCATCAGCAGCAGCGGATACTCGCCGCCGAGGGGATAGCCGGCGGCGATCTCGAACAGCATTTCGCCGCTGTTCCTGAGGGTCAACGTCTGGCGGATGTAGCATCGCCCTGCGAACTCCCCCTGCTCCTCGCAGTGCCGGGTCCAGTCCTGGTAAACCTGTGGCGCCTGGGCGCGGACCGACGGCGCCGCGGACACTGCGAAAGCCAGCGCACACAGCACGGCCGCGATCATCCTTCTATGTCGCGCATCGCGTTCACGGACAATGCACTTGAGGCCGGCAGTTATCATAGTGTCGTAGAATAGCGGCGCCGACGTGGCGGGTAAACGACGCTCGCGGACACCATCACGCGACCACACCAGCGAGGGAGCCGACGAACATGCTGACCATTTTCGCACGCCGGGCAGGCGCGGGCCGTCCGTCGATTTCGCTCTCGGCGCTGGTGGCCTTGTTCCTGCTGGCGGCGGCGCCGGCCCAGGTTCTCGCCCAGGGTGACGTCGCAACGGTGACCGCGGTCGAGGAGATCGATCATGATCCCTTCGAGGGGTTCAACCGCGCCGTGTACCGCTTCAACGACCGCCTCGACCGCGCTGTGCTCAGGCCGCTCGCGGTGCGCTACGAGCGCTACGTACCGCCGAAGGTGCGGCGCGGGGTTCGCAACTTCGGCCGCAACCTGCGCGAGCCGACCACCATCGTCAACAACCTGCTGCAGGGCAAGGTCACCGAGGCGGCCGAGGACACGTTCCGCTTCGTGGTGAACTCCACGGTCGGCATACTCGGCATCTTCGACGTCGCCAGTCATTTCGGCGCCGAGCGCAATGTCGAGGACTTCGGCCAGACGCTGGGCCGCTGGGGCGTGCCGCCGGGGCCCTACCTGGTGCTGCCGCTGCTCGGTCCAAGTACCATTCGCGATGCCGCCGGACTGGTGCCGCAGTACTTGTACACCGACCTGACCGCCGGCATCGAGGACGACGGCCTGCTGTGGACCATCTTCGCGGCGCGCGCAGTGGATACCCGCGCCGCCCTGCTCGGTGCCGACAAGGTGCTGGCGGAGCAGATCGACCCGTACTCCTTCGTCCGAGAAACCTACCTGCAGCGCCGGATCATCGACATCCATGACGGCAAGGCCCCGGAGGTGGAGGACGAGTTTCTCGAGGAACTGCTCGAGGAGACGGACTGACGGGTACCTCGCATCACGCGGGCGCCTTGGCAGCGACACGGTATTGCGAATGGGCACATGGCGCTTTACGCCGTAGGCGACGTCCAGGGCTGCCGCGACAGCTTCCTCGGGCTGCTCGGGGAATCCGGTTTCGACCGCGACCGCGACCACCTCGTGCTGGTCGGGGACCTGGTCAACCGCGGTCCGGACTCGGCCGGGGTGGTGCGCGAGGTCATGGCGCTGGGCGACGCCGCGTCCTGCGTGCTCGGCAATCACGACCTCAACGCGCTGGCCGTCGCGATAGGCGCGCGGCCGCTGAAGCCGCGCGACACGATGGCCGATCTCATCGACGCGGCCGACGGCTCCGAACTGCTCGAGTGGCTGCGCAGCCGCCCGCTGCTCGTCGAGCGCGAGGGGTACCTCTTCTGCCACGCCGGCATCTACCCCCGCTGGTCGCTGGAAACCGCGCGCGGCGCGGCGCGGGAAGTCGAGTCCGCGCTGCGTGGCGCCGACCACGGCGAGTTCCTGGCGCGCATGTACGGCAGTGAACCGGACACCTGGGACGGTGCGCTTGCCGGCTACGACCGCCTGCGCTTCATCACCAACGCCTTCACGCGCATGCGCTACGTGTCCGCAACCGGCTCGCTGGATCACCTGGACACGGGTCCGCCCGGCACCCAGCGCCACGGGCTGGTACCGTGGTTCGACGCGCCGGGCCGGCGGCCGCTCGATGCACAGGTGGTGTTCGGTCACTGGTCGTCGCTCGGGTATTATCGCGGCGCCGACGTCATCGGCCTGGACAGCGGGTGCGTTTGGGGCCGCTATCTCACCGCGGTAAGATTGGACGGTCGTGACGTCACCGCGTGGCAAGTCGAATGCAGGGTTGATTGAGATCATGGAGAAACAGGCACCGTCCATCGCCATTTCGGTTCGCACCGCCTACCTGCCGGCGCGTTCGAGCCCCGACGAGAACCGGTACTTCTTCGCCTACACCATCACCATCCGCAACGACGGCGAATGCCACGCCCAACTCCTGTCGCGTCACTGGATCATCACCGACGCCGACGGAAACCGCCAGGAGGTCCGGGGAGAGGGCGTCGTCGGCCAGCAACCGGTGCTCGCCCCGGGCGAGACCTTCGAGTACACGAGCGGCACCTACATTTCGACACCGATCGGCACGATGAAGGGAAGTTATCAGATGATCGCGTCGGAAGGCCGCACGTTCGACGCAGAAATCCCGGAGTTCGTGCTCTCCTTTCCGCGCACGCTGCATTAGTGGTAAGCCGCGAGACCCCGGTAACGGACTGATCTACTCGCGGTTCGGTCGTCACGAGGCTTCGTTCACCGGTTCCGAGGGTGGGCAGGGGCCGCCCGCTCGGATCGCACTTCGTGCACTCGCGTTCGGCCCCTGCCCACCCTCGGAACCTGCACTGATGACGATCGCTGGCGGGTCTCGCCCGTCTTTGGCGGGCCTAGACGTCGAGGTTCAGCACCGAGAAGGCGTTCTGCTCGATGAAATGCCGCCGCGGTTCCACCTGGTCGCCCATGAGCGTGGTGAAGATCTCGTCGGCACCCACGGCGTCCTCGATGGTCACCTGGGACAGGCGCCGCACCGATGCGTCCATGGTGGTCTCCCAGAGCTGCTCGGGGTTCATCTCGCCGAGACCCTTGTAGCGCTGGATGCTCATGCCGCGCCTCGCCTCGCCGAACAGCCACGTCAGCGCCTGCTGGAAGTTGTCGGCGCTCATGGACTTCTCGCCGCGGGTCACGTTGAGCGGGAAACGAAGCTCGGCGCCCTGGGCCCCCTGGTAGGCGACCATCTTTCGGTATTCGCCGGATTCGAGGAAATCCCCGTCGATGCGCGTGAGCTGGCGCGAACTGTACTTTTCCGTCTCGATGATGATCGTGACGCCGCCGTCCTTGACGTCGGCCGCGACTTCCAGCCGGTACGTGGTCAGCGGATCCCTCGTCAGGCCGTTCAGCAGCTTCTCGCCGACCTCGCGCGCCGCTTCGGCGTCTGCGAGGACCGCCGGGTCGACGGGATCCATCCTCAGTAACTGCTCGAGCACCGCGCGGTCGTACTTGCGCGCGAGGCGCGCAAGCAGGGCGTCGACCTGGAAGTACTGCTCGGCCAGCTTGCGCAGGGTGTCCTGCGGCACCTCGCTGCCGTCGGCGTTCTGGATGACGGCGTCTTCGACCACCTGTCCGAGCAGGTAGCGCTGCAGGTCGCGATCGTCCTTGAGGTACACATCCTTCTTTCGTACCGTCACCTTGTACAGCGGCGGCTGGGCGATGTAGATGTAGCCCCGCTCGATCAGTTCGGGCATCTGGCGGTAGAAGAACGTCAGAAGCAGCGTGCGGATGTGCGAGCCGTCGACGTCGGCGTCGGTCATGATGATAATGCGATGATATCGTAACTTACTGATATCAAAATCATTTTTTCCGATTCCTGTGCCCAGGGCGGTGATCATGGTCGCCACCTCGTCGGACGCCAGCATGCGGTCGAAGCGAGCCTTCTCGACGTTCATGATCTTGCCCTTGAGCGGCAGGATGGCCTGGAAACGCCGGTCCCGCGCCTGCTTCGCCGAGCCCCCCGCGGAGTCTCCCTCGACGAGATACAGCTCGCACAGGGCCGGGTCGGTTTCCTGGCAGTCTGCGAGCTTGCCGGGCAGGCCGCCGAGGTCCAGGGCGTTCTTGCGCCGCGTCATCTCGCGCGCCTTGCGTGCCGCCTCGCGAGCTTGTGCGGACTCGATGATCTTCTGGGCCACGGCCCGCGCTTCGGCTGGGTTTTCGAGCAGGAACGTCGCGAGGTGGTCGGAAACCACGGAATCCACCGCCGACTTGGCCTCGGACGACACCAGCTTGTCCTTGGTCTGCGAGGAGAATTTCGGGTCCGGCAGCTTGACCGAGAGCACCGCGGTGAGGCCTTCGCGGGCGTCGTCGCCGGTGATGCCAAGCTTGGCCTTCTTGAGGAAGCCTTCCCGCTCGAGGTACTGGTTCAGGGTCCGCGTCATGGCCAGGCGCAGGCCCGAGAGGTGGGTGCCTCCGTCGCGCTGCGGGATATTATTCGTGTAGCAGAACACGTTTTCCTGGTAGGAGTCGTTCCACTGCATGGCGAGCTCCACCGTGATGTCGTCCCTGGTGTCGGATATCTGGATCACCGTGGGATGAAGCGGCGTCTTCTTCTGGTTCAGGTGGGCCACGAAGGCCGCGATGCCGCCTTCATACTCGAAGGTGTCGCGGGCGCCGGTGCGTTCGTCGACGAGAACGATGCGCACGCCGCTGTTGAGGAACGACAGTTCGCGCAGGCGCTTGGCGAGGATATCGAAGTGATACTCGATATCCGTGAAGATCTGGGCGCTCGGCTTGAAATGAACTTCGGTGCCGGTGCGGTCGGTGTCTCCGATCGCGGCAAGGGGCGCCTCGGGCACGCCGAGCCGGAACTCCTGTCGAAAGATCCTGCCTTCGCGCCAGATCGTAAGGCGCAGGTGCTCGGAAAGGGCATTGACGACCGATACGCCCACGCCGTGCAGGCCGCCTGACACCTTGTAGGAGTTCTGGTCGAACTTGCCGCCGGCGTGAAGCACCGTCATGATGATCTCGGCGGCGGATTTGCCTCCTTCCTCGGCGATGGCACCGGTGGGAATGCCGCGGCCGTTGTCCTTGACGGTGATGGATTCGTCGTTGTGGATGGCGACCTCGATCTCCGTGCAGTAACCCGCGAGCGCCTCGTCGACGGAGTTGTCCACCACCTCGAAGACCATGTGATGCAGACCAGTGCCGTCGTCGGTGTCACCGATGTACATGCCGGGTCTTTTGCGGACCGCGTCGAGGCCCTTTAAGACCTTGATACTGCTGGAGTCGTAAGCCGTCTGGGTCATGAGAATCTATCGCCGCGGAAAAGACCCGATTTTAGCATTTTTTTCAACTAGATATCAGGTCTGTTCTGGACCCGTCCCCGCCCGATCCGGGCCCGGGCGAATCGGGTGCGAAGTTGAGCCCGAGGGGCGTTCGCGGCCCTGGCGCTGGCATGTGTTCCACGTGGAACATCTGCGCATCACCGCCACCGGGCAGGATGCCTCGATATGACTGCCGGGGATGGAAAAAACACCCGCGGCGCCTGGGGTGGCATTGCGCGGTGCGTGCCGGCCAGGCCAGCGGAAGGTGTCATGATGCGCGCTCGGCACGCGCGACCGCCCTGCAGCCGCGCGCCCGAGCTTTGAAGGGGGGGGTGTCAGCGATGTTTCACGTGAAACATCGCCCTGCCGCTTCGATCGAACCGAGCGCGGACTAGAGCCGCATCGGCATGACCAGGTAAAGCGTGTCGTCGTTCTCCGGTTCCTTGATGATGCAGCCGCTGTTGCTGTCCTGAAGGCGCAACTGAACCAGCGACGACGGCACCGCCTTCAGCGCGTCGAGCAGGTAATTGACGTTGAACCCGATATCCAGTTCGGCACCGTCGTACTCCACGGAAATCTCGTCGCTCGCTTCCTCCTGGTCGGGATTGTGCGCGGTGACGGTGAGCAGGTTTGACGCGAGGTGGATGCGGATCCCCCGGAATTTCTCGTTGGTCAGGATCGCCGTGCGATTGAGCACGTCGGTCAATTCCGGGCGGTCGACGATCAGTGATACCGACAGGGCCTGCGCCATGACGGTCTCGTAGTCCGGGAAACGCCCATCGATCAGCTTGGTGGTCAGGGTAGAGGCGTCGGTGTGGAGGCGGATGTGGTTCGGATTGAGCTCGAGCGTCAATTCACGATCCTCGTCCTCCAGGAAGCGCAACATCTCGAGTACCGCCTTGCGCGGCACGATCACTTGGCGAAACGCATATTTTCCCGACTCGAGACTCGTCTCGCTCTTGGCGAGTCGGTGACCGTCCGTGGCTACCGCGCGAACCGTGTCATCGTGAATCTCGAGCAGGACACCATTGAGAAAGTAGCGCACGTCCTGCTGGGCCATCGAGAACGCGGTCGACTCGAATAACCCCTTGAGCTCACGCTCGGATACCTTGAGGCGCTCCTCCCAGTCCTTCGTGTCGAGCCTGGGAAAATCCCCCGCGGGCAGGGTCTGGAGCTTGAAACGGCTGCGCCCGGACTGGATATGAGCTCCCTTTCCGTCGACCCTGAATTTTATCAGCGCGTCGTCCGGCAGCGCGCGGCAGATCTCGTAGAGCTTGCGCGCCATCACGGTGCAGCTGCCATCCTCGCCCTTGATGTTGCCGATCCGGAAGCTTACCTCGACTTCGAGATCGGTACCGGTGATGGTCAAGGAACCGTCCTCGACACTCAGGAACAGGTTGGAGAGGATCGGCAGCGTCTGGCGTTTCTCGACCACGCTGGTGGCCAGCCCAAGCGGTTTTATCAACCGGCTTTTTTCTATTTCCAGATACATGACAAGTCCGGGAAGAGAATGTTCATTGAAACACCTACGCCTGTGGACAACTGCCAGGACGAGATATTTTCCTTTGTATTCAAATACTTGAGTAGATTTTCGGCTGTGGATAACAGGGGTATGAATACCTGCGCGCCTGTGGGTGAGATGCTCGCCTCGGTGGATGAATTCTTACCCACAGGTTGTCCCCGACTTATCCGCTGAGTTGTCTACGCAGGTTATTGTAGTCCTCCCCCATCTTCGAGTCGCTCTGAATCAACTCCTCGATCTTGCGGCAGCCGTGGATCACGGTGGTGTGGTCGCGGCCGCCGAAGGCGTCGCCGATGTCGGGCAGGCTCATGTTGGTCAGCTCCTTGGCCAGCGCCATGGCGACCTGCCTCGGTCGCGCGATGTTGCGGTTGCGCTTCTTGGAGAGCAGGTCCGAGACCCTGATGTTGTAGTACTCGGCGACCCGCTTCTGGATATTGTTGATGGTGACCTGCTTCTCCTGGAATACGATCAGGTCGCGCAGCGCTTCCTTGATCAGGTCGAGATCGATGAGGCGCCCGGTTATCCCCGAGCTGGCGATGACCCGGTGCAGCGCGCCTTCGAGTTCGCGCACGTTCGAGCGGATCTGCTTGGCCATGAAAAATGCGGCATCGTCGTCGAGCGTGATGTCCTTCTGACGCGCCTTCTTTTTCAGTATCGCCACCCGGGTTTCCAGTTCCGGCGGATCGATGGGCACCGTCAGCCCCGATCCGAACCGCGAGATCAGCCGCTCCTGCACGCCGGAGATCTCCTTCGGAAAACGGTCGGAGGTGATCACCACCTGGCGCTGGCCTTCGAGCAGCGTGTTGAATGTATGGAAAAATTCCTCCTGGGAGTGGCTCTTGCCGGCGAAGAACTGGATGTCGTCGATCAAAAGCGCGTCCAGTGAGCGGTAGTAACGCTTGAACTCGTTGATCTCGTTGTGCTGCAGGGCGCGGACCATGTCCGCGACGAAGCGCTCGGAATGGATGTACACGACCTTGGCCGAGTCGTTGTTCTGGCAAATCAGGTTGCCGGCCGCCTGCATCAGGTGGGTCTTGCCGAGGCCGACGCCGCCGTAGATGAAAAGCGGGTTGTAGGCCCTGCCGGGGTTGGCCCCGACCTGCAGGGCGGCGGCGCGGGCCAGCTGGTTCGACTTGCCCTCGACGTGTGTCTCGAAGGTGAAGCCCGGATTGAGCTTGCCCTTGGTGTAGTCCACCGCCGGGGGCTTGCGTCGCGGCGCGACGGCGGGCCCCTCGCCGGCGGGCTCGACGTCCACTCCGCCGATGGCGAGGGTGACATCGAGCGGCGCGCCGCTGTAGGAACCCGCGATCTCGCGCACCCGTTCCAGGAACGTGCGACCGACGAAGTCGCGGACGAACTGGTTCGGCGCCAGCAGGGTCAGCCGATCGTCGCGCTGCACCGCCTGCAGCGGCCGGATCCAGGTGTTGAACTGCTGATCCGTCAGCTCGTTCTCGAGGCGGTTGAGGCAGTGGCGCCAGATGCGCGGTTCGCTGTCTTGGCCGGGTTCGGGCATGGTTGCTGCTTGGCAATGAAATCGGGCGAAAAGTCCCGGTCGCGGGCCGCGGTCGACCCCTCCGGCGGCAAGTCGGCGGCCACCGGCGGGGCGGCGCATCGGCCGCCAGGCGCCTGAAAAATCAGGGACTTTTCTGAAAAACTCGGAAACCCCGCGCCACAGCGTCGCGCTTCGCCACCGCATCGAAGGGCCGCGCCGGGGCTGTGGATAAGTGTAACGCCACCCCTTGCCCCGCCGTCAAGTCGAAAGCTCCCGCGCAGCGCTCGTCGCGCAGGCGGTCGCACTCCAGCTTCTCGGTTGACAGTATTCGCGGGAAAACAGTACATTCCGCCCCCTTTTGTAGCAGCGATCCGCGCGCTGCCGTACCGCACAAGGTTTGACGTCATGAAGCGTACTTTTCAGCCCAGCGAACTCAAGAGAAAGCGGACCCACGGGTTCCGCGCCCGCATGCGCACGCGCGGGGGCCGAGCCGTGATCAACGCTCGTCGCGCCAAGGGGCGCTCGCGGCTGAGCGCCTGAGGCGCTCGACGCCGCCCGTTTGTCGGGGCCGCAACGCGGCAGGTCCTCGTTTCCGCGCGAGCACCGCCTGCTCGACAGCGCCGGGTACCGGCGAGTGTTCACGGCCAGGCGGCGGGTCAGCGCCCGCCATGGCGCCTTCCACGTTCGGCCTAACGGACTGGATCATGCCCGGCTGGGCATAACCGTGTCGCGCAAGGTGTCGAAGAAGGCGGTCCAACGCAACCGGATCAAGCGCCAGGTGCGAGAGTATTTTCGCCACCACAGAGACAGCCTGAAGGGCATGGACGTGGTATTCACTGCCTATCCCGGATGCGCCGAGCTCGACAATCTCGCGCTTGCCCGGTTGCTCGAATCGCTGTGGCACAGAACCGAGGCCAAATGCGCTCACTGATCATCCTCGTCCTGAAGGGCTACCGGTACCTCGCAAGTCCCCTGCTCGGGCCGAGCTGCCGCTTCTATCCGAGCTGCTCCGAGTACGCCATCGAGGCGGTCGAGCGTCACGGCTCGCTCAAGGGCGGCGCGATGGCGGTCGGTCGGGTGCTCAAGTGTCATCCGTGGCATGCCGGGGGTTTCGATCCGGTGCCCGAATCGTCCCCGAAACAGCCGTCATGATGGAAACCCAACGACTGATCCTGTACGTGGCCCTCGGGCTCGTGCTGATGCTGCTGTGGCAGTCCTGGATACAGTACACCACGCCGACCCAGGCGCCGGGTCAGAACGAACAGGTCCAGGCCGGCGGGTCGGGCACGACGACTCCTGCGCGCGACGCCACCGTGCCGGACGCACCCGACGCGCCGTCCGCTCCATCGGCCCCGGCGGCTCCGTCGACGCCCGGCACCCCCGATGCCAGCACCGAGGCGCCTGCCCAGGCCGAGGCTGGCGGCACCATCGTCGTCGAAACGGATCTTATCCGCGCCGAACTGAGCACGATCGGCGGCGATATTCGAAAGGTAGAGCTTCTCGACTATCCGGTTGACGTGGACCATCCCGAGGTCCCGCTGTCGCTGATGTCGTCCGAGCCGCCCAACATATTCATGACGGAAACGGGTCTGCTCGGCCGCGGCCACGAGTTCCCCAATCACCGGACCGAGTGGCGGATCGACGGCGAGAAGTTCACGCTCGATTCCGGTCGCGACAGTCTCGAGATCACCTTCTCCCACGAGGCGGGCGCCGTCACCTACCGCAAGGTCTACCGCTTTCGCCGCGACAGCTACCTCGTCGACGTCGAGTACAGGGTCGACAACGGCAGCGACACGCCCTGGAGCGGCTACCAGTACGCGCAGTTCGTTCGCACGGACTACGAAGAAGCCCGGACGATGGGGTTTCTCACCGCGCTGCCGAGCTTCCGAGGCGGCGCGATCTACACCCCCGAGGACCGTTTCCAGAAGATCGGCTTTTCCGATCTCGCCGATAGCGACCTCAAGCGCCAGACCGAGTCGGGCTGGGTGTCGATGCTTCAGCATTACTTCGTCGGCGCATGGCTGCCGGCCGAACCCGGTCCCTACGAATTCTACACCAGCGTCGCCGACCGCGCCGCGATGCTGCCGATGTACCGGATCGGCTACAAGACGCTGGCACCGGTGGAAGTCGCACCCGGCGCGTCCGGCGTCCTCGACAACCGCCTGTACATCGGCCCCAAGGAACAGGACCGCCTCGAGGAGGCCGCCGAGGGCCTGGTGCTGTCGGTCGACTACGGCTGGCTCACGGTCGTCGCCTCGCCATTGTTCTGGCTGTTGAGCTGGATTCACAAGGTGGTTGGCAACTGGGGCTGGGCGATCATCTTCCTCACCGTGCTGATCAAGCTGGTGTTCTTCCCGCTGTCGGCGGCGAGTTACAAGTCGATGGCGAAGATGAAGAACCTGCAGCCGCGCCTGAAGACCCTCAAGGACCGCTACGGTGACGACCGCCAGAAATTCCAGCAGGAGATGATGAAGATCTACAAGGAAGAGAAGATCAACCCGCTCGGCGGCTGCCTTCCCATCCTGGTCCAGATCCCGGTATTCATCGCCCTGTACTGGGTGTTGCTCGAGAGTGTCGAGTTGCGCCAGGCCGACTGGTTCTGGCTCAAGGACCTGTCGGTGAAGGATCCGTTCTACATCCTGCCGATCCTCATGGGCCTGTCCATGCTGGTCCAGCAGCGCCTCAACCCGGCGCCCATGGACGACATCCAGAAGAAGGTGATGATGGCGCTGCCGTTCGTGTTCACCGTCTTCTTCCTGTTCTTCCCGTCCGGGCTGGTGTTGTACTGGGTGGTCAACAACGTGTTGTCCATCGCCCAGCAGTGGTTCATCACCAACAAGCTGCAGGCGAAGAGCTGAGCGCGGCGCCGTCGGCGAGTCGATCCGCCGACACCATCGCCGCGATCGCCACGCCCCCCGGCATCGGCGGCATCGGCATCGTGCGCGTGTCGGGGCCGGCCGCCTGCGCTGTCTGCCGCGCGCTGACCGGTTCCTGTCCGCCGCCGCGACAGGCCCGCTTCGGACCTTTCCGGAACGGCGACGGCACCGCCGTCGACCACGGCATCACCCTGTTCTTTCCCCGCCCAGCGTCGTACACCGGCGAGGACGTGGTCGAGTTCCAGGGGCACGGCGGCGACACCGTCATGGAGATCCTGCTCGACGAGGTTTGCCGTGCCGGCGCGCGCCCGGCCCGGCCCGGAGAGTTCTCCGAGCGCGCCTTTCTCAACGGCCGCATGGACCTCGCCCAGGCCGAGGCCGTGGCCGACCTGATCGAGTCGGCCAGTCGCGAGGCCGCGCGGCTCGCCATGCGCTCTCTGGAGGGCGCCTTCTCGACACGCGTCGGCGAGTGCGCCGAGGCGCTCATGTCGATACGGCTGTACGTCGAGGCGGCGATCGACTTCCCGGAAGAGGAGATCGACTTCCTCGCCGAGAGCGACGTCGCCGAGCGCATCGAGCACGCGCGCGCCCTCGTCGCGCGCACCCTGGACGAGTCACGCCGCGGCGCCCTCGTGAGGCGCGGCCTCGACGTGGTGCTGGCCGGCGCGCCCAATGCCGGCAAGTCGAGCCTGCTCAACGCGCTGGCCGGCCGCCAGCGCGCCATCGTCAGCGCCACGCCCGGCACCACCCGCGACACCGTCGACGAGCGGGTCAGGATCGGCGGCGTGACGGTCAACCTGGTCGACACCGCCGGGCTGCGCGAGGCGGCCGAGGAGATCGAGCGTGAAGGCATCCGCCGCGCCCGCGAGGCCGCCGCCGCCGCCGACCTCGTGCTGGCGGTCTGCGACGACGCCGGCGGCGACGAGGCGGCAGCTGAACTCACCGCGTCGTTGCCGCCGGGCCCGGCGACTCTGGTGGTGCACAACAAGATCGACCTCACCGACGCCGCACCCGGCGATCACGGCCGCCCCGGCCACCTGTGGGTATCGGCGCTGAGCGGGGCGGGTATCGACGTCCTCGAGCAGGCGATCATGGCCCACGCCCGCCGCGGCGGCGGCGAGAACGCGTTCCTGGCCCGCCGCCGCCACGTCGACGCACTCGAGCGCGCCCTTGCCTCCCTCGACGAGGCTGCCGTCGAGGCGCGCCACGGCAACGGCGAGCTCGTCGCCGAGTCCCTGCGCCTCGCCCACGAGGCCCTCGGCGAGATCACCGGCGCGGTGACTTCGGACGACCTGCTCGGGGCGATCTTCGGCAGTTTCTGTATCGGCAAGTAGCACGCCGCGCGCAGTGCGCGATGCGGTGCTCAAAAGCCGATGCCGACGCCGATGGAGAAGAACGGGGTGACGCCGGCCGGGCGGTGCTCCTCGACCGGTGCCATGTCGACGACGGCCACGACCGGCCACGTGAAGGGGGCGTCGCCGACGCTACCCTCGCGCCGCGACATGATGCGCCCCACCACGCTGACGGCGCGCCCGGGACCGTAGACCAGCGGGTCGACGAAACCCTCGCGCACGGCGATGAAACGGCCGTCGCTGTCGCGTCGTGTGTCGGGACGCCCCGTGGAGGTGAGCGGGAAACTCAGGACCTCGATCTCGCTGCTCTCGTCGACGGTGCGAATGGCGATGATGCGCCCGCCCCAGTTGACCGTGCCCTCGGGCATCGATTCGCTCGACGCGGCGTCGCGCGGCGCCATGTCGAGATCGACCGTGGAGCGGTCGAGGGACGGGGTCGCGGCGCAGCCGGCGAGCATTGCGGCGAGGAGCAGGACGGCCGTGCGGCGCGTGAACATGCGGATAATCCGGAGTCGAACCACGAACCGCCAACTTTAACCCCAACGCGGGGCGCGCGCATTATCGGCGTGGCGGCATCATCGATCATGGAGCATGATTGTATGGATGTTATGTTATAACATTCAATATTGCCTGACCCGGAGAATCGCCCCATGACCCGCCAGATCGTCCACGCCACGCTGCTCGCCGCGCTCGCGGCCTTGCCTGCTGCCGCCGAACAGCGCAGCCGCGGCGCGCATGTCCACGGCATCGCCACCGTCAACGTTGCCGTCGAGGGCGGCACCTTCGTGGTCATGCTGGAGACACCGGCGGCCAACGTCACGGGCTTCGAGCACGCCCCCGGCAGTGACGCCGAGCGCGAGCTGGTGGCCCGCGCCGCATCGCGGCTCGGTTCGGGCGAGGCCTTCACGCCCGACCCCGATGCCGGCTGCGAGCTGGAAACGGCCGAGGTCGAGGGCGCCCTGCTCGGCGACGTTGCCGAATACGAACACGATGACAACGATCACGCTCACGGCGACGACCATGTCCACGACGACGGCCGCGGTGCCCAGGCCCACGCCGACTTCGAGGCGGTACTGACCTGGAACTGTACCCGGCCGGAAGCGCTCGCCACGGTGCGGATCAACCTGTTCGAGATGTTCGACGGATTCGACACCATCACCGTGAACGTGGCGGCGCCCGCCGGGCAGATCCGCATCGAGGCGACGGCCGCCTCGCCCACGGTTTCGTTCTGATTGCCGCAATGTCAGCGCCCGCCCTCGTGTCCTGTCCCGCAAGCAACGTCAAATATCGTGCGGCTGCAGCGGCCCCGGGAGGCGTTACGCCTCCTTGCCATATGGCCCGGTATGACTCGTCGACGTGCCTTGCCGGGAACCGCTACAGCCACACGATTTTCATGCGACAAACTTGCGGGACAGGACACTAGCCGGCGCGGGTACACTTGCCGCCATTCATCACCGGGACCGGGACATGGCCGCCGCCCCCATCATCGACATCGCAGATCTCGTGTTCGGCTGGAAACGTAACGAGGTGACTCTCGACATTCCCGCGTTGTCCGTCGAGTCGGGCAGCCGCGTGTTCGTGCAGGGGCCGAGCGGATCGGGCAAGAGCACATTGCTCAACCTGCTCGGCGGCATCATCGTTCCCCGCGCCGGCCGCATACGGGTTCTCGACGAGGACCTCGGCGCCCTGCCGGCGGCGGCGCGGGACCGGTTCCGCGCCGACCACGTCGGCTTCATCTTCCAGCAGTTCAACCTGGTTCCGTATCTCGACGTGGTGGACAACGTCCTGCTGCCGCTGCGTTTCTCCGCCGCCCGCCGCGCACGGCTCGACGGCGATGCGCGCGACGTGGCGCGGCGCCTGCTGGCCGACCTCGGCCTTTCCACCGCCGACGTCGATACGCGCCGCACCCACGAACTCAGCGTCGGCCAGCAGCAGCGGGTGGCGGCGGCGCGGGCGCTCTTGGGTGCCCCCGAGCTGGTCATCGCCGACGAGCCGACATCGTCGCTCGACGTGAAGCACCGCGAAGCCTTCCTCGCCCTCCTGGAAGCCGAGTGCGCGCGCTCCGGTGCCACCCTTGTGTTCGTCAGCCACGACCCGGCGCTGGCGCCGATGTTCGACCGGGTGGTCGACCTGGTGCAGATCAACCGCGCCCCGGGCGGTGGGCAGGTGCCATGACACTGCTGTCCCTGGCGGCGAAGAGCCTCGCCAACCGCCGCTTCACCTCGATACTGACCGTGTCGACCATCGCCCTGTCCGTGCTGCTGCTGCTCGGCGTCGAGCGGATGCGCACCGAGGCCCGCGAGGCCTTCACCAGCACGGTGTCCGGTACCGACCTGATCGTCGGTGCGCGCACCGGCGCGGTGCAGCTGCTCCTGTACTCGGTGTTCCACATCGGCAGCGCCACCAACAACATCACCTGGCAGAGCTACCGGGACATCGCCGCCCTGCCGGGCGTGGCGTGGACGGTGCCCATCTCCCTCGGCGACTCCCACCGCGGCCACCGGGTCATGGGCACCGAGGCGGCCTTTTTCGAGCATTACCGCTATGCCCGCGATCGCCGGGTCGCCTTCGCCGCCGGCTCGACCTTCGACGACCTCTACGATGCGGTGCTCGGCGCCGAGGTCGCCGCGCGGCTCGGCTACCGCATCGGCGAGGCGCTGGTCATCGCCCACGGCGCCGGCAGCGCCAGCGTGCTCGATCACGGGGACAAGCCGTTTCGCGTCGCCGGCATTCTCGAGCGCACCGGCACGCCGGTCGACCGCACGGTGATCGTGTCGCTGGCCGGCATCGAGGCCATCCACGCCGACTGGGCTGGAGGCGTGCCGGTACCCGGCCGACGCCTCGACGCCGACGCCGTGCGTGAACTCGACCTCACGCCCGACGCGATCACCGCGGTGCTGGTCGGCCTGTCGTCGCGGGTTCACACCTTCCGCGTGCAGCGCCTGGTCAACGAGTATCCCGGGGAGCCGCTGCTGGCCATCCTGCCCGGCGTCACCTTGGCCGAGTTGTGGAACGTCATGGGCGTCGTCGAAGGGGCGCTCATGGCGATCTCGGCGCTGGTGGTGCTGGTGGGCCTGGGCGGCATGGTCACGGCGCTGGTCACGGGCTTGAACGAACGGCGCCGCGAGATCGCCGTGCTGCGCTCGGTGGGGGCGCGGCCGTGGCAGGTGCTGGGGCTGCTGGTTGTCGAAGCGATGTTCCTCGCCGCCGCCGGCATCGTCATCGGCCTGCTGTTACTCTACGCGGTGATCGGTACCGCCGGCGGCGCGCTGGAATCGCACCTCGGGTTCTCGCCGGCGTGGCGCATGCCCGGCCTCGTCGAGTGGCTGATGCTGGGCGGCGTGCTGGCGGCCGCGCTCCTCGCCGGACTGGTGCCGGGCATGCGCGCCTATCGCTACTCGTTGTCGGACGGACTGGCACTTAGACTATGAACATGAAACCGCTGTTGTCCCTGGCCTGCGCCATGCTGCTCGTCACGGGATGCAGCGAGGCGCCGCAGGAGTCGGTCGGCGCCGCGCCGCGCCAGCTCGAATGGGACGACCTGATGCCGGCCGACTTCGACCCGACCGGCGCGCTGCCCGATGTCGACATCGGGGCCCTGAGCGACGACGACCCGCGCACCCAGCGCTTCTACGAACTGGTGCGCGAGGCCTGGAACAACGCCCCGGTGGTCGCCGAGCTGGACGGTACCCTGGTGCGGCTGCCGGGCTTCGTGGTGCCGCTCGAGTACGACGAGAAGCAGGTATCAGAGTTCCTGCTGGTGCCGTATTTCGGCGCCTGCATCCACACCCCGCCGCCGCCCGCCAACCAGATCGTTCACGTCACCACCGGCGGGTTCGGGCCGAGTCCGGAACAGTTGTGGGACCCGGTCTGGGTGACCGGCACCCTGCGCACCGAGACCGTTGCCTCGGAACTCGCCCATGCCGGTTACCGCATGGACGCGACAGTAATCGAGCCGTACGAGGAACCGGCGGAAAGCGCGGCCAACTGACGGCCAGGCGTCTCGAGGCCGCCGTGCTGTAACATCGCGCCGAACGGTTTGTGCCATAATGATTCCCGCGGTCGATGATTCGCTCCGCGTTGCCGATCCATCCTCCCCGGGACCTGACGCTTTGACTGCCCCCGCGACCAATCCATCGGGCAAGGCGGTGTTCGTGTTTTCCTCGCTCGGACACTTCTTCGTTCACCTGTGCATCGCCTTCTACTTCGTGATCGTGCTGTCGCTGGAGCGCAGCTGGAACGTGCCGTATCACGAACTGGTCAGCCTGTGGACGCTCGGCTCCCTCATGGTCGGGCTCGCCGCGCTGCCTGCCGGCATGATCGCCGACCGCTTCGGCGCGCCCGGCATGATGGCGGCATTCTTCATCGGCATGGGCGCCTGCTCGATCGGCGCCGGCCTGTCCGACGGCACTTTCGCCCTGCTGCTGTGGCTGACCGGCATCGGCGTGTTCGCCGCCATCTATCACCCCGTCGGCATTCCCTGGCTGGTGCGCAACACCGACGGCGCGCGCGGCAAGGCGCTGGCGGTGAACGGCATCTTCGGCTCCTTCGGCGGCGCCGCCGCCGGCATCGTCAGCGGCCTTCTCATCGATGTCTTCGACTGGCGCGCTGCGTTCATCGTCCCCGGCGTCGTGATCGCTGCGACCGGGGTGGTGCTGGCGGCCATGATGCGTGCCGGCTCGCCTCTCGACCGTCCGGCCCCGACGGCATCGGTGAAGGGCGAGGGCGGCGCGCCGGTGCGCGTGTTCCTCCTGCTGATGGTCACCATGTTCGTCGCCGGACTGGTGTTCAACGGCACCCAGGTCGCGCTTCCGAAGCTGTTCGAGTTGCGTCACGGCGGACTGGCCGGGGAGGGCATCGCCGGCATCGGCATCCTTGTCGCCATCGTCTATTCCCTGGCCGGCGTCATGCAGCTGGTCGGCGGCCACCTCGCCGACCGCTACCCGCTCAAGGCCGTGTACACCGCGGCCATCGCCATCCAGGTGCCGCTGCTGCTGGCGGCATCGTGGGTCGGCGGGGCCGTGCTGGTAGTGGTGGCCACGCTGATGGTGATGGCCAACGTCAGCGCGCTGCCGGCGGAGAACATGATGCTGGCGCGCTATGCGCCGGGACGCCGGCACGGGCTCGCCTTCGGCGCCAAGTTCGTGCTCGCCTTCGGCGCCGCGCCGCTCGCCGTGCAGTTGGTGTCGCTGATCCAGGATGCGACGGGCGAGCTCGGCGCGCTGTTGCAATTGTTCGCCGTCTGCGTGGTGCTGGCGCTGGCCGCTGCCCTCGCCCTGCCGGCGCTGCCGCGCACTGCGCCGGTCCGGACCGTACCGGCCGGGGCCGGGTAAGACCGGCTTCGTGTTCTCCCGCACCGGCGCGGCGGAGTTCGCGGTCCCCTCCGAGTGGCCGCGGGCGCGGGTCAGGCGCCTCGTCGGGCGGCGGCTCGACCTCAAGGCCGAGGGCGCCCGGCAGCGGATGATCTTCTACGATACGTTCGACTGGCGCTTGCACCGTGCCGGCTACACCCTCGAACTGGCGCCCGGCAGGCCTTCGATGGCGCGGCTGCGACGGCTCGACGACGGCCGCGCCGAGGCCGAGCAGGAACTCGACGGGGAACCGCCCCGCTTTGTTCACGACTGGCCGCGCGGCCCGGTCGGGGCGGCTGCGGCGAGGGCCTGCGGGATACGCGCGCTGATGCCGCAGGTCGCCTTGGCGGGCGGCGCCGAGGAATTGGCCGTCGTCGGCGCAGAGGGCAAGACCGTCTGCCGGTTGTCCCTCGAGCGCTGGCGGGTCGAGAAGAGCCGCGGTGCCGAGGCGTGGCAGCGGATCCGCGTCATGCCCCTGCGCGGCTTCGACGAAGAGGCCGCGCAGGTCTTCCGGGTGCTGGCCGATACCGGGCTGCCGCTGGCGCTGACACCGACACTCGATACCGGGCTGGCGGCCATCGGCCGCCGGCCGCGGGATTATTCATCGAAGTTTCGGCTCGAACTCGATGCCGGCGCTGGCGCCGCGGCCGCGGTGCGCGCCATCCTCGCCCGCCTGCTCGACGACCTCGAGCGCAACGAGCAGGGCACTCGGTGCGACATCGACCCGGAGTTCCTGCACGACTACCGGGTCGCAGTGCGGCGCACGCGGTCGGCGCTGTCGGTCCTCGGCCGCGCGCTCGACCCGGAGGCGCCGCGGCCGTTCGTCGAATCGTTCCGCGAGCTCGGTCGCGTCACCGGCGGCAAGCGCAACCTCGACGTCCACCTGCTGGACTTCGACGCCCATCTCGCCCTGCTCGATGCGCCCCGCCGCGAGGCGCTCGCCGAACTGCGCCGGGTCTTCGAAGTCCGCCGAGACGCCGCCGGCGCCGAGCTCGCCGCGTACCTGGCGAGCCCGGGCTACCGCGACTTCAAGCGCCGCTACCGGCGCTTCGTCGATGCCGGCACCGACGCCGATCCCGGCCGCCAGTGGCCGCTCGTCGACTTCGCCGGCCGGGTCATCTGGAAGACGTACCGCAAGATCCTCGAACATGGGCGTGCCATCGACGCCTCGTCGCCCGACGAGGCCCTGCACGACCTTCGCAAGCGCGGCAAGAAGCTGCGCTACCTCATGGAGTTCTTCCAGGACCTCTATCCGCGCAAGGGCATGAAGCCGGCGCACGCCGAGCTCAAGGCGCTGCAGGACCATCTCGGGCTGTTCCAGGACCAGTGCGTGCAGATCGAGACCCTCGAGGCGCTCGGCACCAGCGACATCGATGCGCTGGCGGCCGCCGCGGTGAACGAGCTGGTCGACGGGCTGACGAGCGAGCGCCGCCGAACCCGCGCGGCCTTCGCCGATCACTTTGCGCGCTTCGACGCACCTGCCCGGCGGGCGCGCTTTGCCGCCCTGTTCAAGCCGTCGAAGTGCGCGGACAAGGAACGCCGGTAGTGCGGGTCGTCGCCCTCTACAGCATCAAGGGCGGCGTCGGCAAGACCGCCGGTGCGGTCAACCTCGCCTGGGAGGCGATGCGCCACGGTTATCGCACCCTGCTGTGGGACATCGATCCCCAGGGCGCGGCATCGTGGTACCTGCGCATCCGCCCGGAGCTGCCCGGGGGCGTCGACACGGTCCTCAAGAAACGCGTCACGCGCGGCATCAAGGCGACCGACTACCCGGGGCTCGACCTGCTGCCGGCCGACTTCACCCACCGAAATCTCGACCTCCTCCTCGATCGGCGCAGGAAGCGGCGCAAGTCGCTGGCGCGGGTCGTGGATCGCTTCGCCGCCGACTTCGACATGGTTTTCGTCGACTGCCCGCCGGGCATCTCGCTGGTGTCGGAGAACGTGTTCCGAAGTGCCGACGTGCTGCTCAACCCTGTCATCCCTTCGACGCTGTCGGTACGCACGCTGGAACAGCTCGCCGATTTTCTGCGCGAGTCGGGACCGGCAGGCGTGCGCTTGCTGAACTATTTCTCCATGGCCGACCGCCGGCGGCGCATGCACCGCGACGTGATGGAAACCCTTGCTCGCGAGCGCGCCGACGTCCTCGACACCGCGATCCCCGACTCGAGCGTGGTCGAGCGCATGGGCGTCGAACGACGCCCGGTGGGAGCCTTCGCGCCGCGCAGCACCGCCGCGGCCGCGTACCGGCGCCTGTTCGAGGAGCTGGAGGCGGTGCTCTAGAAAGCCGCGACGAGGTCCGCGCGGGCGTCGATGATCTCGCGCCGCGCACTGTCGGCGACCTTGAGTTCCAGCGCGTCGCCGCCGGCAGCGCGCGCGAGCAGCGTGATGGTCTCGCTCACGAACACCGGCGCCTTGACGCGAAACGAGAACGCGCCGAGGGTGCGCTCGCCGTCGAGGCCGTCGGCGAAGTTCATCAGCCACGTCGCCATCAGCGGGCCGTGCACGACGAGCCCCGGGTAGCCCTCCACCTCGGTCGCATAGCGCTGGTCGTAATGGATGCGGTGGCCGTTGAAGGTCAGGGCCGAGTAGCGGAACAGCTGCACCGTGTCGGTGGTGATGTCGCGCCGCCATTGCCAGTCGCCCGGGTCCAGCGTGCCCGCCGCCGTGGCCGCGGCAGCGACGCCGGCCGCCTCGCGATAGACGATGGTATGACGCTCATCGAGCCACGGCATGCCGTCGGCGGCGAAGGCATGGTCGACCTTGACGAACACCAGTGCGCCGCTCCGGCCGCTTTTCTCCTCGATTGCTGCAACGGTCGAATCCCGCGACACCCGCGCACCCGCCGCCGCGGCGCCGTGAAACCGGATCTCTCCCGCCGCCCACATGCGCCGCGGCAGCTCGACCGGCGGCAGGAAGTCGCCGCGCTGCGGGTGCCCGTCGGGCCCGAGCCTCGACTGGCGCACGCGCTCGGCGCACAACAGCCACTGCAGGCCCAGCGGCACGCCGCCGTCGCGGTCGAGCAGCGCGTTGAGCCCCTCGACGTGGGCCTCGGTCAGCAGTTCCTCGCGATGCTGGCGGCGTCCGAGCCAGTCGGCGAGAGGTGCCTCGCTCATGCCGCCCGGCGCCAGTCGGCGAGGCGGCCGGCCGCGTCCTCGAGCACGTGGTCGGCCTTGCAGAAGCAGAACCGGACGAGATGGCGCGGTGCGTCGGCGGCATAGAAGGCGCTGACCGGCACGCCGGTGACGCCGCCGTCGACGGTGAGCTGCCGGCAGAAGTCCTCGTCGTCGAGATCGGTCAGGGCGCGGATGTCGACGGTCAGAAAGTACGTCGCCTGGCAGGGCAGTACGTCGAAGCCGACCGCCGCCAGCGTTTCGGCGAGGTAGTCGCGCTTCGACGCCAGGCGCGCCGCGAGATTCGTGTACCAGTCGATCTCGTTGTCCAGGCCGTGCGCCACCGCCGCCTGCAGGTTGGGCGGCGTGGTGAACACCAGGAACTGGTGGGCGCGGCTGATGACGCCGACGAGTTCCGGCGCCGCGCTCACGAATCCGACCTTCCAGCCGGTCAGCGAGAAGATCTTGCCGCTCGAGCCGATACGCACGGTGCGCTCGCGCATGCCCGGCAGGGTCATCAGGGGCACGTGCTCGCGTCCATCGAACACGAGGTGCTCGTAGACCTCGTCGGCAATCACCGTCACGTCGTGCCGCCGCGCCAGCTCGGCCACGGCCTCGAGCTCGGCCCGCTCGAACACCCTCGCGGTCGGGTTCATCGGGTTGTTGATCAGCAGCACCCGCGTGCGCGGCGAGAAGGCGCGTTGAAGCACTTCGAGATCGAGGGACCAGCCGGGCGGATGCAGGCGCACCGGCACCGGCACCGCGCCGGCCATCTTCACCAGCGGCAGGTAGGCGTCGTACAGGGGCTCGACGAGGATGGCCTCGTCGCCGGGATTCAGCAATCCGAACAGGCTCGCGGCCAGCGCCTCGGTGGCGCCGCTGGTGACAAGCACCTCGCGCTGCCAGTCGAGGTCGAGGCCGTAGACGCGCGACGCGTGGCGCGCCACCGCCTGGCGCAGTGCCGGCAGCCCCATCATCGGCGGATACTGGTTCGAGGAGCCGGCGGTGTACTCGGCCAGCACGCGCTTCATGCTGGCCGGGCCCTCTTCGTCGGGAAAGCCCTGGCCGAGATTGACGCTGCCGTGCTCGATGGCGAGCCGCGTGTTGCGCTCGAATACGGTGGTGCCGAATCCGGCCAGCAGGCGGTTGCCGGCCGCTACCACGGCAGGATCTCGCCGTTGGCGTGCCAGAACGTCCCGCTGCTCGACATGTCGAGCGCGTCGAGGCGCGCGACGAGGCCCGCGGCTGCTTCCGAAGCCGGGATGCCGTGGCCGCCGGTCATGTCGGTGGCGACCATGCCGGGGTGCAGCAGCGCGACCGCGATGCCGCGCCCCGCGAGGTCGCGCGCCAGGCTCACGCCGACGGCGTTGACCGCCGCCTTCGAGGCGCGGTAGCCGTAGTAACCGCCGCTGCCGTTGTCGCCGATCGAGCCCATGCGGCTGGTGATGATGCCAACCTTCGATCCCTCGTCCAGGTTGCCGAGGCAGGTGGCGGTCACCCTGAGCGGTCCGAGGGTGTTGATCTCGAACTGGCGCCGGATGGCGTCGAAATCCAGGCTGTCTAGGCCCTCGCGCGAGAGCACGCCGGCATTGTTCACCAGCACGTCGATGCGGGCGTCGCCGAGTCCTGCGCGCAACTCGCGCATGGAGGCGTCCGAGGTGACGTCGACGCCCTCGATGATGCGTGCACCGCTGTCCTTCAGTTCGCGGCTCGCCCGCCGGCACAGCCCGATCACGGTGTCGCCGCGTTCGCCGAGGCGGCGCGCGAGTTCGAGGCCGATGCCGCGACCGGCCCCGCTTATCACGTAGGTGGCCATGATGGTCTCCGTCGACTTGGGAATCTTCAAGTGGGCCGGACATTATTTCAAACCCGGGCACCTCTTGCCTATGGCCGGCGGCGGCAGCGGCGCCGAAACGCTATCATTGAACGATTTGAGGACCTTGCGGACGCCGCCATGCGCCATGCGAAGCGACTCGCCTTCATTCCCGAGGCTCCCGGCAGCTACGCGCTGCTGTTTCGCTGCAATATCGCCCGCCGGGTGCGGGTCGGCGCGCTCGGCGTCGTCGCCACAGAGCCCGGCTGGTATCTCTACGTCGGTGCCGCGTTCGGGCCCGGCGGACTGCGCGCCCGCATCGCCCGCCACGCCCGCGGGAACAAGGTGAAGCGCTGGCACATCGACTACCTGCGGCCGTTCCTGCGCATGGAGGAGATCTGGTACTGCCAGGCGCCCCGCAACCTCGAGCACCGCTGGGCCGACCGGCTGCTGGACCTTGCCTACGCGACCAGTTCGGCGGTGGTGCCGCTGGCGAAGTTCGGCGCCGGCGACTGCGCCTGCCGCACCCACCTCGTGCGCCTGCCGTTCCGGCCGCGGCCGGAGAACCTGAGGTCGCGCGGCGGCTGGCGCTACGGCATCGTGTCCGTCGTGTGGCAGTCGTGAGTGCCGCTCGCGGTTTTGCATGGCGGGCCGCGTTTAAGGTTTAATGGCGGCGAGCATCATCCGGGTCGTGCGCACGAGCGTCACCCAACCGAAGATCCTATCTGTCCAACCTTGTTTTGGAGACCGACATGGCGAGCGAAGGCTATCACGAGCCCATCGAGGAACTGAGCGACGCCACCCGCGACATGCATCGCGCCATCGTCTCGCTCATGGAGGAACTCGAGGCGGTGGACTGGTACAACCAGCGCGTCGACGCCTGCAAGGATGCCGAGCTGAAGGCCATCCTCGCGCACAACCGCGACGAGGAAAAGGAGCACGCCGCAATGGTGCTGGAATGGATCCGGCGCAAGGACCCGACGCTCGACAAGGAACTCAAGGACTACCTGTTCACCGAAGGCGAGATCGGTCACCACCACGAATGAGTGCGACGAGCGTCCGTCGCGCTGACCGTCCGGCCGTTCGCGGCGGCTGACTGGCGTTCATGGGCGCGCGCGGCGGGTTCGGATTTGCCAGCGGCCACCTGCTGGCCGGCAAGTACGAGGTCCTCGACTACCTCGGCGGCGGCTGGCAGGGCGAGGTATACAAGATCCGCGAGCGCGGCACGCGCGTCGAGCGCGCCGCCAAGATCTTCTATCCCAAGCGCAACGTCCGCAACCGCACCGCGTCGACCTATGCCAAGAAGCTGCACAAGCTGCGCAGCTGCCCGATCCTGATCCAGTACCACACCTTCGAGACCATCGAGCACGAGGGGCGTCCGGTCACGCTGTTCATATCGGAGTACGTCGAGGGCGAGCTGCTGCAGCACTTCGTCACTCGCTACCGCGGCGAGCGCCTGCCGTTGTTCATGGCCATCCACCTGCTGCACGCCCTGGCGGTGGGCGTGGAGAGCATTCACCGCATGGGCGAGTATCACGGCGACCTGCACTCGGAGAACGTCATCGTGCAGCGGCTTGGCCTGACATTCAATCTCAAGCTGCTCGACCTGTTCCACTGGGGGCCGGCCAATCGCGAGAACCGCCACCACGACATCTGCAGCATGATCCGCATCTTCTACGACGCGCTCGGCGGCCAGAAGACCTACGCCCGCCAGCCGCAGAAGGTGCGCGACATCTGCTGCGGCCTGAAGCAGTCCCTGATCCGCAAGAAGTTTCGCACCGCGAGCGAGCTGCGCCTGTACATCGAGGCGCGCGACTGGAGCTGACGGCGAGGCATCCCCGGCACGCCAGCGATGGAATCCGTGACCCGCAGCATACTGACCATACTGGTGATCGTCGTCATCGGCTACGCCGTGATCTGCGCATGGATGTACGCCAGGCAGCGGCAGCTCATCTACTTCCCGACGCCCCCCGCGAGCGCCGCCGGCATCGAGCCGCTGTGGGTCGACAGCGCCGGCGAGCGGGTCAAGGTGTGGCCGCTCAACGAGGGTGCGGACGACGCCGTGATCTACTTCGGCGGCAATGCCGAGGACGTGCTGTACGCGGCGCCGCTGTTCGAGTCGGTGTTTCCCGATCGCGCGGTGTACCTGGTGAACTATCGCGGCTACGGCGGCAGCTCCGGCTCGCCCTCCGAGCACGGCTTCTACGCCGACGGGCTCAACGTTTTCGACGTGGTGGGCGTGCGGCACGAGCGCGTGTCCGTGGTCGGCCGCAGCATCGGCAGCACGGTGGCCACCCACGTCGCCGCCCGCCGCCCTGCGCACCGGCTCGCGGTGGTGACGCCCATCGACAGCGTCGAGGCGCTGGCGCGCCACTACTACCCGCTCCTGCCGATATCACTGCTGCTCAAGGACCGCTTTCGCGCCGTCGACGATGCGCCGCGGGTGAGCGCACCGACCCTGGCGGTGATCGCGGCCGCCGACGAGATCGTGCCGCGCGCCAACAGCCTGCGCCTGGTCGACGCCTTCGAGGCGGCCACGGTGGAAGTCGCCTTCCTGGAAGGCGCGGGCCACAACGACATATCGGCCAACCCCGACTATGCAGAGACCCTGCGCGCGTTTTTCCTTGCCACGGCCGACTGAGGCGGCCGCCCGGCCGCGGCGGCAGAACGTGCCGTGCGCCTGATCGGCGGCCTTTGCGTGCTGCTCTGCTACCAGCTCGCCGGCGAGCTGGTGGCGATCTTCTTCGAGCTGGCCATCCCCGGCCCGGTGATCGGCATGCTGCTCCTGCTGGCCACGCTGATGGTGCTGGGGCGCGCGCCGGCGGGACCGGACGCGGCGGCCGGCGCCCTGCTGGCCCACCTGTCGCTGCTGTTCGTACCGGCCGGCGTCGGCGTGATGGTGCACCTCGACCTGGTGGCGGCCGAGTGGCTGCCGATCACGGCCGCTCTCGTCGCCAGCACCGTCGCCGGCATGGCGCTGACCGCCCTGGTGATGAAGTGGGTGATGCGACTGACCAGCCGGAGGGCGCGGCCGTGAACGAGGCCGGCCTGGAACGCATCTGGGTGTTCCTGGCGGCTTCGCCGCTGGCCGGGCTGACCGTGACGCTGGCGGCCTACGTCATAGCGTGGCGCATCCACGCCGCCGCCCGCATGAACCCGCTGTTGCACCCGGTGGCGCTGTCCGTGGCCATGCTGATCGGCCTGCTGATGGCGACCGGCGTGTCGTACCGCGACTATTTCGACGGGGCCCAGTTCGTGCATTTCCTGCTGGGCCCGGCCACCGTCGGCCTGGCGCTGCCGCTGTACCGCCAGCTCGACCGGGTGCGCCGCGTCATCGTGCCGCTCGCCGCCGGACTGGCGGCCGGCATCGTCGGCGGTCTCGCGGTCGCGGTGGCGGTGGGCCTCGCTCTCGGCGGCAGCCTCGAGACAGTGCTGTCGCTGGCTCCGAAGTCCGCCACCGCGCCGGTGGCGATGGGCGTTGCCGAGCGCATTGGCGGACTGCCGTCGCTGACCGCGGTGCTGGTGGTCGCCACGGGTATTCTCGGCGCGGTGATCGGTGTTCCGCTGCTGCGCTCGCTCGGCATCCGCGACGACGCGGTCGCCGGCGTCGCCATGGGCTCCACGGCCCACGGCATCGGTACCGCCCGAGCCTTCCAGGTGAGCGAGGAGATGGGCGCGTTCTCAGGCCTGGCCATGGCCATCTCGGCATTCCTGATCGCGCTGGTGCTGCCCACGCTGCTGGCGGCGTTCGGTCTCCCCGGCGCCGCGCCTTGAGCCCGCGCCCCTGGAAGCGGGTGCTCGCGCGACGCGGTTACGCCCTGGTCGACGGCGCTCTCGCCACGGAACTCGAGCGGCGCGGCCGCGACCTCGGAACGGCCCTGTGGTCGGCCGCGGTGCTCGCCGACGACCCGGACGCGATCCGCGCCGTGCACGACGACTACCTCGAGGCCGGGGCAGATATCGTGATCGGCGCCACCTACCAGGCGAGCTTTGAAGGCTTCGCCGCTGCCGGCATCGACCACGATCGCGCCTGCGCCCTGATGCAGCGTGCCGTCGATCTCGCGCTGGCGGCCTGTCGCGACCATGGCGGCGCCGACGACGGTCCTCTCGCGGCCGCCGGCATCGGCCCGTACGGGGCCATGCTGGCCAACGGCGCCGAATATACCGGCGACTATGGTGTCGGCGAGGCTGAACTCATGCGGTTTCACCGCGAGCGCCTGGCGCTGTTGTCCGCGAGCGGCGCCGACCTGCTGGCGATTGAGACCATACCGAGCGCCGCCGAGGCCGCCGTGCTGGCCGCGCTGCTGGACGAGGCCGACGGTCCCGGCGCCTGGCTCAGCTTCTCCTGCCGCGACGGCGCCCGCCTCAATGACGGCAGCGCCATCGGCTCGGTGGTACGCGCGCTGGCCGCGGTGCGGCGGATCGCGGCGTTCGGCGTCAACTGCACCCACCCGCGGTTCGTCGAATCCCTGATCGGGGAAATCCGAGCCGCGGCGCCGGAGGCCGACGTCGTGGTCTATCCGAACCTCGGCGAGCCGTGGAACCCCCGCACACGCCGCTTCGAGCCGGCGCCGGGGTCCGAGCCGTTCGAAGCCCTCGCCGTGCGCTGGTACCAAGCCGGGGCGCGACTCATCGGCGGCTGCTGTCGCACCACGCCGGCCCACATCGCCGCCGTCGGTCGGCGGCTCGACCGCGTGACCCGGCGGGGCGGCTGACCCTGGGGGAACGCGCCAATCGCCGCGCGAACCCGCGGCCATAAACGGAATTTGTGCACTGCAGCATATTCCATAAAAACATTCTGTGG
>CBFGVH010000006.1:0-54174 GCA_965652415.1 uncultured Gammaproteobacteria bacterium
CGTCCGGCAGCATCCCGGCAGCGTCCAGCGCACCGAGCAGCTGGCGCGCCAGGGCTCCGCTGCCGGCGCCGAACTCCAGGATCGAACCTCCGACCTCGTCGAGTACATCGGCCGCCTGCCGCGCGAGGCAGCGGGCGAAGAGCGACCCCAGCTCCGGCGCGGTGACGAAGTCGCCGTCGACGCCGGGCCCGCCGCCGGTGGCGTAGTAGCCCAGACCCGGCGCATTGAGGGCGATATCCATGAAGCGATCGAAGGCGAGGCAGCCGCCGGCGGCGTCGATGGCCTCGCGAAGGTGTGCGGCGACGCGCGCGGCATGGGCGCGCGCCTCGGCATCGGGTTCAGGCAGGACTGTCAGTCGGGCTTGCATGAAGTCGGGCGAGGCGGCGCGGGGTGCCGCCCGATTGGGGTACGATTGTTGCCTCGCGACTCGGCAACGGCCCGCGATGGTAGCCGTTCCCGCCACAAATACAAAGGGTAATCATGACCGCGAAAGATGACGAAACTCCCGTCGCCCTGGTCACGGGCGCGGCCCGGCGCATCGGGGCCACCATCGCCCGCACCCTGCACGAGGCCGGCTTCCGGGTCCTTGTCCACTACGGACGCTCGCGGGGCGAGGCCGAGTCGCTGTGCGAAGGGCTGAACCACGATCGCCCCGGCTCGGCACTGGCTCTCTCGGCCGACCTGCGCGACGCGGCCGTCGTCGAGCAGCTGGCCGCGCGCGCGCGGGCAGCATGGGGCCGGCTCGACCTCGTGGTCAACAACGCCTCCACCTTCCACCCTGCATCGCTGGCCGAGACCACGCCGGCGGTGCTCGACGAGATGGTCGCGGTCAACCTGAAGGCGCCGCTGCTGCTGGTCCGGGCGCTGGCGGCGGAACTGCGCGCGCGGCGCGGCGCCGTCGTGAATATCGCCGACATCTACGCCGACAGGCCCCTGCGCGGGCACGCCGCGTACTGCGCGTCGAAGGCGGCGCTGGTCAGCCTGACCCGCTCGCTGGCGATCGAGCTCGCCCCCGAAGTGCGGGTCAACGCCGTGGCGCCGGGGGCCATCCTGTGGCCGGAAGGCGCCGGAGACGACGACGCCCACCGGCAATCCCTCGTTGCGCGGACCCCCCTGGCCAGCCTCGGCAAGCCCGGCGACATCGCCGGCGCCGTGCGATTTCTCGCCACGGAAGGCGCGTTCATCACCGGGCAGGTGCTCAACGTCGACGGCGTGCGCAGCGTGGTGCCATGAAGGCGTTCGACCACCGCATTCAGCCTGGCGCCTCGCGCGCGCCGGCAAGCAGTCTTCCGGCCAGTTCCCGGCGCGACTGCGGCGCCAGCGCCTCGTCGAGACGCGGGTAGATCCGGGTCGACTCGCGCACGGTGTGATGATCGAGCACGTCGCGCAGGCGGCTGAACACCCCCAGGCGGCGCACCAGCTCGCGGCGCGGCGCAGCCGAGCCGCCGAGCGTGACCAGGGCGGCGCGAACCCGATCGAGACCGCGGCGGATGATGGCGTGGTCGCCGGCAAGTCGACGAAGCTCGGCGTCGGGTTCGCCGTCCAGCGTTCGAAAGCGCTCGTTCACTTCACCGTCCTCGAGTTCCATGTGCGGCAGCAGGCGCCGTTCGAATGCATCGAGCCTGGCCCTTGCCGCCGCCTGGTCAAGAGTCGTCAGCGCCTCGAGAAAGTCGTCGTAATCGGCGAGCAGGCGCTCGTGCACCGCCTCGTTGGCCGCCGTCAGCGTCGCTTCAGCCATGGCGGTCGTCGTCGGGTCGAGCGTGGTCCTCTTTCATCGCACCGGATTCTACGGAAGCGGTCTTCGCCTTGACACCGCCGTGCCACCCGAGTCAAATGACCCGGTCTCACGGACGCCCGGGACACGGCGAAACACGGCAGCCGGCCGCGCCGGGCACTCACCGCCAAACGAGATCCAGGCCCGGCCATGCTCGAATCGTTCAGCGCCGTCGACCTCGCCCGCTTCCAGTTCGCCTTCACGATCTCGGCGCACATCATATTCCCCGCGTTCTCCATCGGCCTGGCCAGCTATCTCGCCGTGCTCGAAGGGCTGTGGCTGATCCGGCGCGACAACGCCTACATGGCGCTGTTCGACTACTGGAAGAAGATCTTCGCGCTGGTGTTCGGCATGGGCGTCGTCTCGGGCGTGGTCATGAGCTACCAATTCGGCACCAACTGGAGCGTGTTCGCCGACCGGACCGGGCCGATCCTCGGTCCGCTGATGGGCTACGAGGTGCTCACGGCGTTCTTTCTCGAGGCGGGGTTTCTCGGCGTCATGCTGTTCGGCCTCGACCGGGTCGGGCCGCGCCTGCACTTTCTCGCCACGCTCATGGTCGCCGTCGGCACCCTGATCTCGGCCTTCTGGATCCTGTCGGTGAATTCCTGGATGCAGACTCCGGCCGGCTACGCCATCAACGAGGCCGGGCAGTTCGTGCCCAACGACTGGTGGCAGGTGGTGTTCAACCCGTCGTTTCCGTACCGCCTGGTGCACATGACCCTGGCGGCCTACCTGACCACCGCCTTCGTGGTGGGCGGCGTCGGCGCCTGGCACCTGCTGCGCGACGGCGCCAACCCCGGCGCGCGCATCATGTTCTCCATGGCCATGTGGATGGCGCTCATCGTCGCGCCGCTGCAGATACTGAGCGGCGACCTGCACGGGCTCAATACCCTCGAGCACCAGCCTGCCAAGGTGGCGGCGATGGAAGGGCACTACGAGAGTCGCGACGGCGCGCCGTTCGTCGTGTTCGGCATTCCTGACGACGACGCCGGGGAGATGCGCCACGCGATCGAGATCCCGAAGCTCGGCTCGCTTATCCTGACCCACAGCCTCGACGGCCACGTGCGCGGCCTCGACAGCTTTCCCGCCGACGAGCGACCGGGCGCGGAGATCGTGTTCTGGTCGTTTCGCATCATGCTGGCGGTGGGCGTCGCCATGGCCGTTCTCGGCCTGTGGAGCGGCGTGGCGCGCCTGCGCGGGAGGCTGTACGAGTCGACCTGGCTCAAGCGCGCCGCGGTGCTTATGGCGCCGTCGGGGTTTCTCGCCGTGATCGCCGGCTGGGTCACCACCGAGGTGGGACGCCAGCCGTGGACGGTCTACGGCCTTCTGACCACCGCCGAGTCGGTGTCGCCGGTGGAGGCCGCCGCGGTCGGCGCCTCGCTCGTCGCCTTCATCGTCATCTACTTCGTGGTGTTCGGCGCCGGCACCCTGTACGCCCTGGTGCTGATGGCGAAACCACCGGCGGGCGCCGCCGCGCGCGAGCGCTGGATAACGCGCACCGCCGGCATCACGCCCGCGCTGGCCATCGAAAGGAGGCCGCGAGATGGACATTGACCTGGCACTCGTCTGGGCGGGCCTGATCGCCTTCGCGGTGCTGGCCTACGTGATTCTCGACGGCTTCGATCTGGGCATCGGCATCCTGTTCCCGTTCCTCGGCAGCAAGACTCACCGGGACGTGGCGATGAACTCGGTGGCGCCGGTGTGGGACGGCAACGAGACCTGGCTGGTGCTCGGCGGCGGCGGGTTGTTCGCGGTATTCCCGCTCGCCTACTCGGTGCTGCTGCCGGCGCTGTACGCGCCGATCATCGCCATGCTGCTGGGCCTGATCTTCCGCGGGGTGTCGTTCGAGTTCCGTTCCAGGGCCCGCGGCGAGCGCATCGTCTGGGACGTCGGCTTCGCCGGCGGCTCCCTGGTGGCCACCTTCGCCCAGGGCATCGCACTGGGGGCGCTGGTGCAGGGCATCGCGGTCGAGGGGCGCGCCTACGCCGGCGGCCACTTCGACTGGCTGACGCCGTTCTCCCTGCTCACCGGCGCGGCGCTGGTGGTCGGCTACGCGCTGCTCGGCGCCACCTGGCTGGTGATGAAGACCGAGGGCGAGCTCGCGGTCCTGGCGCGGCGCGCGGCATGGGTCACCGGCGCCGGCACGCTGGTGCTGATCGGCGCGGTCAGCATCATCACGCCGTTCCTCGACCCGGCGTACCTGCACCGCTGGTTCGACTGGCCGACGTCCGGGTTCAGCATCGTGGTGCCGGCGCTGATCCTCCTGTGCGTGCTGTACGGGCATCGCGGTCTCGCGCGCGGCGCCCATGCGGCGCCGTTCATCGCTTCGCTGGGCCTGTTCGTGCTGTGCTACGCAGGCATACTGATCAGTTTCTATCCGAACATCGTGCCGCCGTCGATCGACATCTGGCAGGCGGCGGCGCCGGATTCGAGCCTCGCCTTCCTGCTGGTCGGCGCCGCGGTGCTCATCCCGCTGATCCTCGTCTATACCGGCTGGGCCTACTGGGTGTTTCGCGGCAAGGTCGATCCCGACGAGGGCTACCACTGATGGGCGACGCGCGCCGACGCCGGCTCGCGGAGCGCCTCTTGTGGTTCGTGCTGTTGTGGGGGGCGTCGGTGGCGGTGGTGCTGGCGCTCGCGTGGTTGATCCGCGCCGCTATCGGGGCTTGAGACCGGGGGCGGGACGGCGCGCCGCGAAGCACGCCGTCCGCCTGTCGGGAGGTTGCCGAATCAGGAGGGATGCTCGAGTCCGAGAATCTCCATTGCCTTGTGCAGCGCCGTTTCGGAATCGGCATGGTTGCCCGCCTCGTGCAGGCTGGCGCCCTCGTCGCGCAGCATCTTCACTTCCTGCATCTGCTCATCGCTGATCTGTGGCCCAGCCGCCAGCGCATCGTCGATGGCCTTGACGTCGGTCGGACAGTGGGACGCGAACGCCGGCAGCGAGAATGCCGCGAGCACGGCGCCGAGAAGAAAATGCCTGGTATTCATGGCTCGTGTACCTCCTTACGTCGTTGATCCAGTCCGGACGGGTTGCAACGAAGCCGCATGGCGAAGCCCCGCGCAGCCTTCGCTCGCGCCGGTCCGGAAGCACATTCTGGTACGGATTGCGTACGAGCGCAATGACCAACCTGTCATGACGCCGCCGGCGCCGCGCCCGCTACCCCTCGCGGCATACCGTCTTCGCCCGCTCGAGGATCGCGGCCAGCCGGGCGTCGTCGCCGATGGCGTTCGCCATCAGCAGGATGATGGTCGCGTTCAGCCGGTTGACAGCGTCGGCGTCGAGCCCCTCGTACAGGGACACCAGGTGGGCGTAGAAGCCGTCGGGGTCTTTCAGTCGCAGTTCGGCGTCGAGTTCGGCGGTCACGATTCCGCTTCCAGCGAGCGCCACATCTCGGCATCGCGCTCGGCGGTCCAGATGCGCGGGTCGGCGATGCCGCCGGCCTCGTCGTAGGCGCGGCTGACGTCGAACGGCAGGCAGTGGTCGAAGATCACCCAGTGGCCGAAGTCACCCTTGAGCGCTTCGTAGGTGTCGCGGTACACGGCATTGAGGTCCTTGCCCGCCTCGCGGCCGGCCTTGACCGAGCCGTACATGCGCAAGAGGAACTCGCGGGTGCCGTCGATGCCCTCGCGGATCGACTCCGGCGTGGTGAGCGCCGCACCGCGGCCCGGCACCAGCGCAACGGGATCGAGCGCGGCGAGGTTGTCGAGCGTCTTCGGCCAGTCCTCGAGGTAGGCGTCGCCGGTGTAGGGCGTGGCGCCGTACTCGACGAGATCGCCGCTGAACAGCACCCGCTCCTGCGGCAGCCAGACCACGGTATCGCCCTTGGTGTGGCCGCGGCCGAGTTGCATGATCCGCACCTCGGTGCCGCCCATCCACAGCGTCATCCGGCCGTGAAAGACGATGGTCGGCCAGGTCAGCCCCGGTATCGACTCGACGTCCTGGAACAGGCGCGGGAAGCGTTCGTACTCGGACTTGTAGTCGGCCTCGCCGCGCTCGACGATCAGATCGTACGTGTCGCCGCTGGCGATGACGTGCTCGGCGCCGTAGGCCGAGGCGCCGAGCACGCGCACGGCGTGGTAGTGGGTCAGTGTCACGTACCGGATCGGCTTGTCGGTGACGGTGCGGACTTTCTCGATCACGTCGCGCGCCATGGCCGGCGTCGCCTGGGCGTCGATGACCATCACCGAGTCCTCGCCGACGATGACGCCGGTGTTTGGATCGCCCTCGGCGGTGTAGGCGAAGGCGCTCTCGGAGAGCTGGCTGAAGGTGACTTTCTTGGGTTCGAGGTCGCCCTTCGAGGCGAAGGCCTTGCTCATCTGGCTGTCTCCTGTGGTCGGGCGGCCCGGACGGGGTCGGCTGCCGCCGGTTGAACGGTTTCGACCGCCATGGCGCGGCGAATGGCGGCGCGCACGCGGTCGGGGTTGAAGTGTCGCCAGCGCGCGGCGACGTGCTGGTCGGGCCGGAGCAGGTACACGGTGCCGGGGCTCGCATCGTAGTGGCGCGCGAGCAGCCCCGTGCTGTCGTGGATGCAGCCGGCCGCCGGCCGCGCGCTCACCACGAGCCGCCTGAGCGCGATGCCGGGCGGTGCGAGATCGACATCGAGGTGCTCGGTACGCTCGCCGGCCTCGCTGAACGCCAGCACGCAGAACGTCCCGGCCGTTTGCGGCAGGAACCATCCGTCGGCGCCATCGACAGTCACCGGCGCGTCGATGCACGGCGCGCCGGGACGCATGCGCGGGTCGAACTCGTCGGCGTCGGGGGTCGACAGCGGCAAACCGTCGAGCACGCACGGCACCGACAGGCGGCCGCTGTTGACGAAGGCGCGGGCGAAGGGCATGGACTCGGCCAGCTTCAGCACGGCGTCGCGGCAGGCCCGGCTGGCGGCATTTCCCGGCGTCAGGAAATCGGTGCTGCGGGTGGAATTGAGCAGGTTCTCGTCGGCGGCGCGCACGCGCTCGGCGTCGTAGGACTCGAGCAGCCGCTCGTCGGCCGCGCCTTCGAGCACCAGCGCCAGCTTCCAGGCCAGGTTGTCGACGTCCTGGATGCCGCCGTTGGCACCGCGCGCGCCGAACGGCGATACCAGGTGCGCCGCATCGCCGGCGAAGATCACCCGGCCGTGGACGAAGCGCTTCATGCGCCGGCACTGGAAGGTGTACAGGCTCACCCACTCGTACTCGTAGTCGATGCCGGGACCGAGGAAGGCGCGCACCATGCGATCCACGTTCTCGTCCCTGAGCGCCTCATCGCGATCGACGTCGGTGCGGCCGAGCTGGAAGTCGAGGCGCCACACGTCGTCGGCCTGCTTGTGCATGAGCGAAGTCTTGCCCGGATTGAACGGCGGATCGAACCAGAAGCGGCGCTCGGCGGGAAAGTCGGCTTTCATGCGTATGTCGGCGATCAGGAATCGGTCCTCGAACACGCGGCCGTCGAAGTCGAGCCCGAGCATGGTGCGCACCGGGCTGCGGCAGCCGTCGGCCGCCACGAGGTAGTCGCATTCGAGGCGATAGTCCCCGGCGGGCGTCGAGACCGTGACCCGCACGCCGTCGGGGCCGGGCTCGACCGCGGTGACCTCGTTCTTCCAGCGTATCTCCGTGCCCGCATCGGCGTCGATGCGCTCGACCAGGTATTCTTCCGGATAGTACTGCTGGAGGTTGATAAACGCGGGGAACTGCTGCTGCTTGTCGGGCAGAAGGTCGAACGTGTACACCGGCTCGTCGCTGCCGCCGACGAACACCTTGCCGACGTTCCACACCACGCCCTTTTCGATCATCGGCCGGGCGACGCCGAGGCGGTCGAGGATCTCCAGGGTGCGCTTGGCCCAGCAGATGGCGCGCGAGCCGTCGCTGACGGTGTCATGCTTCTCGAGCACGACAGAGCGCACGCCGCGCGAGGAGAGGTCCACGGCCATGGCGAGGCCGATCGGGCCGCCACCGACGATGACCACCGGCACGCGCGTGACAGTCGTCCGCCCGAGCTCCGGCGGGGGCACGAAGTCGTAGCGGCGGCGGGGATGGCGTGCGGCGGCGCGGCCGAGATCGGCGTACTTGGCGCTCATCGCGCGGGCTCTTGGGCGCCGGCGGCTTCCAGGCCGCCGGCGAGGTCGCTGAGGCGGTCCAGCAGCCGGTCGAGCTGGCGACGCTCGCCGGCGTCGAGGGCGCCCAGCAGGCGCCGTTCGAAGCCGAGCGCCAGCGGTACCACGCGGCGGTACACCTCCCGCCCGGCGTCGGTCAGGTCGATCCGAACGCGCCGGCCGTCGCGCGGGTCGCGGTGGCGCACCACGCGTCCCTGCTCGCGCAGGCCGTGCACGGCGCGGCTCACCGTGACCTTGTCCATCTCGGTGACGCGGCAGATGTCGTCGGCGCAAAGGCCCGGCGACTCGCCGAGCACCGCCAGCACGCGCCACTGGGGCACGGTCAGCTCGAAGCGCTCGGCGTACAGCCGCGCCAGCGTACGGCTGACACGGTTGGTCAATACCGACAGGCGATACGGCAGGAACTCGTCGAGCCGAAGCCTGGCCTCGCTGACCGCGTCGTCCACCGCGCCGCTCATGGCCGCCGCGAATCGAAATGCCGGGCGATGCCGCGCCAGCAGTCGAGGTAGTCGCGCTGCAGACGGGGACTGTCCAGGGCGAATCGGGTCGGCCTGAGCGGGTAGCGCGTCTCGAACATGAAGGCCAGGGTGTCGGCGTAACGGTCGGGCTCGAGTTCCGCGCTTGATGCCTTCTCGAACACCGCCGCCTCCGGGCCGTGGGCCGACATGCAGTTGTGCAGGCTCGCCCCGCCCGGCTCGAAGCCTTTCGACTTGGCATCGTACACCCCGCGCACAAGGCCCATGAACTCGCTCATCACGTTGCGGTGGTACCACGGCGGGCGGAAGGTATCCTCGGCCACCATCCAGCGCGGCGGGAAGATGACGAAGTCCATGTTGGCCACGCCCGGCGTGTCCGACGGCGCGGTCAGGACCGTGTAGATCGACGGGTCGGGATGGTCGTAGGAAACCGTGCCCATGGTGTTGAAGCGGGCGAGATCGTACTTGCAGGGCACCGCGGTGCCTACCCACGCCACCACGTCGAGCGGCGAATGGCCGATGGCGCATTCGAAAAGGCCCCCGCCGTACTTGCACGCGAGCGTGAAATCACCCTCGCGATCCTCGTACGCGGCGCGCGGCGCCATGAAGTCACGGCCGTTCGCGAAGCCGTCGCTGCCCACCGGTCCGCGCTCGGGCAGGATGAAGGCGGCGCCGTAGTTCTCGGCGACGTAGCCGCGCGACGGTCCGTCCGGAAGGACCACGCGGAACTTCATGCCGCGCGGCACCACCGCGATCTCCCCCGGCGCCACCGCCAGCACACCGCACTCGGTGTGCAGGTTCAACCGTCCCTGCTGGGGCACCAGCAGCAGTTCGCCGTCGGCGTCGTAGAAGAAGCGGTCGGTCATCGAACTGTCGGCGAGGTAGACGTGGATGCCGATGCCGGCCTGCAGGGCGGCGTCGCCGGCAGCGGCAAGAGTGACGAGTCCGTCGACGAAGTCGGCGCCGGCGGCGGGAACCTCGAACGGGTCCCAGCGCAGCTGATCGGGCACCGGCGCCGCCTCGGTGACAGGCGCGGTGCGCACGAGGCCGGCATCGCGCGGCTTGAAGGCACCCTGCACCACCGAGGGCCGGATGCGGTACAGCCACGTTCTGCGGTTGGCGTGGCGCGGCACGGTGAAGGCGGTGGCGGTGAACTTCTCGGCATACAGGCCGTAGGGCACCTTCTGCGGCGAAAAGCGGCCTCGCGGCAGGGCGCCGGGCAATGCCTCGGACTCGTGTTCGTTGCCGAAGCCGGAAAGATACGGCGAGTCGGCGGGCGACGCCCCGGCGGAGACTGCCGAAGCACCGGTCGATGGACTGGTCATGGGACGGTACCGTGCTTGACCCGATACGAGGTTATAGTTACATTTGAAACTATCCCCCGTCAAGCCCGACCGTGCATGGTCGGCCCAACCCCGAGGAGGAACACGATGAAGCTGGCCAGCCTGAAAGCCGGCGGCCGCGACGGCACACTGGTGGTCGTCGACCGCGACCTCGCGACGGCCGTGGCGGTGCCCGGCATCGCCGCGACGCTGCAGCAGGCCCTGGACGACTGGGCCGCCGCTCGGCCCAGGCTCGCCGCCGTGTACGACGACCTCGTGGCCGGCCGGTGCGACGACGCCTTCGATTTCGACCCCGCCGACGTGGCCGCGCCCCTGCCCCGCGCCTACCACTGGGCGGACGGCAGCGCCTACGTCACCCACGTCGAGCTGGTCCGCAAGGCGCGCGGCGCGGAACTGCCGGAGTCGTTCTGGCACGACCCGTTGATTTACATGGGCGCCTCCGACGCCTTCATCGGCCCATGCGACGACATCTGCGCCCAGGACGAATCCTGGGGGATCGACTTCGAGGCAGAGGTGGCGGTCATCACGGACGACGTGCCGGCCGGCGTCACGCCCGGGGCGGCTCGAGACCACATCAAGCTGATCGCGCTGGTCAACGACGTCTCACTTCGCAACCTGATACCCGCCGAACTCGCCAAGCAGTTCGGCTTCTACCAGTCCAAGCCCCACACCGCCTTCAGCCCGGTGGCGGTGACGCCCGACGAGCTCGGCGACGCGTGGGACGGGGCGAAGGTCCACCTGCCGCTCGTCGCCACCCTCAACGGCCGGCGTATCGGCGCGCCGAACGCGGGCCGCGACATGACCTTCGACTTCGGCGACTTGATCGCCCACGCCGCGAAGACCCGCGGCCTCGTCGCCGGCACCGTGATCGGTTCCGGCACGGTATCCAACGTCGGCAGCCCCGACGGCTCCTGCTGCCTGGCCGAGGTGCGCTGCCTCGAAACCATCGCCGACGGCAGGCCGTCGACGCCCTTCATGTCCTTCGGCGACCGCATCGAGATCGAGATGCTGGACAATGCCGGGCACAGCATATTCGGCCGCATCGACCAGCAGGTCGCGCGCTACACGCCGCCCGCGTAAACGGCCCGGGCGGGTGATTGCCTTACAATAAGGCCGTTCGACTCCTCGACCGACGGGACCGCCCCATGACCACTCACCTGCCGACATCCAACCCGACGCTGTACGGCTACTGGCGATCCAGCGCCGCCTACCGCGTGCGCATCGCGCTCAACATGAAGGGGCTGGAATACGAGAACTATTTTGTCCACCTGAGCCGCGACGGCGGCGAGCAGGGCAGGTCGCCCTACGTCGATCTCAATCCGCAGATGCTGGTGCCGACGTACGTCGAGGACAATCTCGTTCTCAGCCAGTCGCTGGCCATCATCGCGTATCTCGACGAGCGCTACCCCCATCCGCCGCTCCTGCCCGAGGACCCCGCGCGACGCGCGCGCGCCCGCCAGGCGGCATTCGCCATCGCCTGCGACATCCACCCGCTCAACAACCTGCGGGTGCTCAACTATCTCACTGCAGAGCTCGGCGTCAGCGACGAGAGCAAGGCCAGGTGGTATCACCACTGGATCCTCAGGAACTTTCCGGCGCTCGAGCGCTGGGCGCAGGCCGATGCCGGCGCCGGCCCCTACTTCCTCGGCGACGCGGTGACCCTTGCCGACATCTGCCTTGCGCCGCAGATGTACAACGCGCGGCGCTTCGACGTGCCCCTCGGCGCCTTTCCGCGGCTGGTGGAGATCGACGCGGCCCTGAACGAGCTGACCGCGTTTCGAAACGCCCTGCCGGACAACCAGCCCGATGCGCGATGAGGCGGCACCGATGAGCGAGGCCGTCGTGCGACTGAACACCACCTGCCCCCACGACTGCCCCAGCGTGTGCGCGCTGGAAGTGGAGAAGCTCGACGAACGCACCATCGGCAAGGTGCGCGGGGCGCCGGACCAGCCCTACACCGCGGGAGTGATCTGCGCAAAGGTGTCGCGCTACGCCGACCGCGTGCACCACCGAGAACGGCTGCTCACGCCCCTGAAGCGGATCGGGCCGAAGGGCGTCGGGCGCGAGGCCTTCGTCGAGATCGGCTGGGACGAGGCGCTGGACACGGTGACCGGGGAGTTCACGCGCGTCGCCCGACAGTACGGCGCCGAGGCGGTCTGGCCGTACTTCTACGCCGGCACCATGGGCCTCGTGCAGCGCGACGGCATCGAGCGGCTGCGCCACGCCATGGGCTACTCGCGGCAGAAATCCACCATCTGCGTGACTCTTGCCGACACCGGCTGGGTCGCGGGGACCGGCGCCAAGCGCGGCATCGACGGCCGCGAGATCGCCGACACCGACATGCTCGTCGTGTGGGGCGGCAACCCGGTGCACACCCAGGTCAACGTCATGCACCACTTCAGCATCGCGCGGCGCACCCGCGGCGCGAAGCTGGTGGTGGTCGACCCCTACCGCACCGCCACCGCCGAGAAAGCCGACCGCCACGTGATGCTGCGCCCCGGCACCGACGGCGCGCTGGCCTGCGCCATGATCCACGTGATGCTCGCCGAGGGCCTCGCCGATCGCGAGTACCTCGCCCGCTACACCGACTTGGACGAGGAGGCCGAGCGCCATTTCGAATCACGCACGCCCGAGTGGGCGGCCGCGATCACGGGCCTCGCCGCGGCCGAGATCGTCGACTTCGCGCGCGAGTACGCCGGCACGGCGAGGACCTTCATCCGCGCCCAGCACGGCTTCTCGCGCAGCAGGAACGGCTCGGTCAACATGCACGCGGTGAGCTGCCTGCCGGCGGTGAGCGGCGCCTGGCGCCACCCGGGCGGCGGCGCGCTATACGGCAACACGGCACTGGCGCGGGTCGACCGCACGACGATCATGGGCCTGGACGTCATGGACCGCTCGGTGCGCCAACTCGACCAGTCCCGCATCGGCCCGGTGCTGACCGGCGACGCCGCCGACATCGGCGACGGCCCGGCTGTGCACGCCTTGCTGATCCAGAACACCAACCCGGTGGCGGTGTGCCCGGAAGGCGCCCGGGTTCGAGAAGGGTTCATGCGCGACGACCTGTTCGTGTGCGTGCACGAGCAGTTCATGACCGAGACCGCGGCCATGGCCGACATCGTCCTGCCGGCCACCATGTTCGTCGAGCACGACGACATCTACACCGCCAGCGGCCACACCTTCGTGCAGCTCGGCCGCAAGGTCATCGAGCCGCCGGGCGAGTGCCGCAGCAATCACCGGGTCATCTGCGAACTCGCGTCAAGGCTCGGCGCCCGCCACCCGGGCTTCGCGATGAGCGAGATGGAACTGATCGACGACGCGCTGGCGCGCTCGGGCATGGGCGGCATCGAGCAGGCCTTCGGCGACGACAACTGGGTCGACTGCGTTCGCGACTTCGACGACATGCACTTTTTGAACGGCTTCGATCACGACGACGGCCGCTTTCACTTCCGCGCGAACTGGCGCCGCCACGACGGCTGGCGCGAGGACATGCCGGTGCTGCCTGATCATTACGACGTCATCGACAACGCCAGCGACGAGTGCCCGTTCCGCATGGTCACGGCGCCGTCGCGCTGGTTCCTGAACTCCTCGTTCACCGAGTGCCCCGAGTCGCGCCGGCGCGAGGTGCGGCCGACGGTCAAGGTGCACCCGCGCGACCTCGAGCGGATCGGCGCGGCCGACGGCGGCGCCGTGCGCCTCGGCAACCGGCGCGGCTCGGTCGAACTCGCTGCCCAGGCATTCGACGGCGTGCAGCCGGGCGTGGTGATCGTCGAGAGCGTATGGCCGAACCGGGACTTCGCCGGCGGCGCCGGCATCAACACGCTGACCAGCGCCGACGCCGGCCTGCCCGCCGGCGGCGCGGTGTTTCACGACACCGCGGTGTGGATACGCCCCATGCCGCGCTGAGCGGCTACTGCTGCTGCAAGGCGCGCTCGAGCGCCTCGGTCCGTTCTCTCGTCGCCGCGTCGACGTCGCTCCTGACGGTATCCGGCAGCGTCGCGATCGGTTGCGCGCCGTCGCCGGCGTCAACGCTGCGCTTCATGCCGGCGAGCTGCTGGAAGGCGACGAAGGCCAGGGCGATGAGGATGGCGATGAACGTCAGAGTTCGCATGGCACGACCTCCGGCCACGGAATGAGGCGGCCATGATACCACCGGGCGCTTGCTACAATGGCGCGCGGTTTCCTTCCTCCAACTTCCAGCGGGCGGTCATCATGGCATCCACTCCCAAGGGCTACGGCTTCGACACGCTGAGCCTGCACGCCGGGCAGCGCCCCGACGAGACCACCGGGGCGCGCGCGACGCCCATCTACCAGACGGCCTCCTACGTGTTCAAGAGCCCGGATCACGCGGCGTCGATCTTCAACGTCGAGCGCACCGGACACGTGTATTCGCGCATCACCAACCCGACCTGCGCGGTGCTCGAGGAGCGCATCTCGGCCCTCGAGGGAGGCGTCGGCGCCATCGCCACGGCCAGCGGCCAGGCGGCCTGCTTTCTTGCCATCGCCACCATCGCCGGCGCCGGCGATCACGTCGTGGCGTCGCGATCGCTGTACGGCGGCACCCACAACCTGCTGGCCTACACGCTGCCGCGCTTCGGCATCGAGACGACGTTCGTCGACCCGCGCGATCCGTCGGCCTTCGCCGCCGCCATTAGGCCGAACACGAAGCTGGTGTTCGCCGAGATCCTCGGCAACCCGGGGCTCGAGGTGCTCGACATCCCCGCAGTGTCGGCCGCCGCCCACGATGCCCACCTGCCGCTGGTGGTGGATTCGACCTTCGCCACGCCGTACCTGTGCCGACCGTTCGAGTTCGGCGCCGACATCGTGTTCCACTCGGCGACCAAGTTCCTGAGCGGCCACGGCGTGGTGATCGGCGGCCTGCTGGTCGATGGCGGGCGCTTCGACTGGAACGCATCCGATCGCTTCCCCACCCTGACGGAGCCCTACGAGGGCTTCCACGGCATGAACTTCGCCGAGGAGTTCGGCCCGGCGGCCTACATCACGCGCGCCCGCAAGGAAGGCGCACGCGACTTCGGCGCCTGCATGAGCGCGCACACCGCCTTCCTGGTCCTGCAGGGCCTCGAGACCCTGTCCCTGCGCATGCAGCGACACGTCGACAACACGCGCCGCATCGTCGCCTACCTGAAGGAGCACGACGCCGTGGAATGGGTCACTTACCCGGAGCTGCCCGAGCATCCCGACCACGAACTGGCGAAGAAGATCCTGCCGCTCGGCGCCGGCGCCGTTTTCAGCTTCGGCGTGCGCGGCGGACGCGCCGCGGGACAGAAACTGATCGAGCGTCTCGAACTCTTTTCCCACCTCGCCAACGTCGGCGACGCCAAGTCGCTGGTGATCCATCCGGCGAGCACCACCCATCACCGCATGGACGCCGCGGCGCTCGAGGCGGCCGGCATCTCCGAAGGGCTTGTGCGGTTGTCGGTCGGCCTCGAGGAGCCCGACGACCTGATCGAGGACCTCGGGCGCGCCCTGTACGCGGCGTCGAAGGCATGAGCGGCAATCTGCATCTCGTCGTGGACGGCGCCGCGGCGTTCGTCTACACCGGCGCCCGCGATTTCGACCCGGATCGGGACAGCGTGGTATTCATTCACGGCGCCGCCATGGACCACACCGTGTGGGTGCTGCCTGCGCGCTACTTCGCACGCCACGACAGGAACGTGCTGGCGGTCGATCTGCCGGGCCACGGGCGGTCGGCGGGACCGGCGCTGCCGTCCATCGGCGGCATGGCGGACTGGGTGGTTCGCGTGCTGGATGCCGCCGGGGTCGAACGCGCCGCCGTGGTCGGCCACAGCATGGGCTCGCTGGTGGCATTCGACATCGCCCGGCGCCACCGCGCTCGCGTCTCGTCCCTGACCCTGGTCGGCAGCGCGGTGCCGATGGCGGTGAGCGACGCCCTGCTCGGCGCGGCCCGCGCCGACAGCCACGATGCCGTCGACATGCTGACGTGGTGGGGCTACAGCCGCGCCGCCTGGCTCGGCGGCAACGCCACCCCGGGTATGTGGATGACCGGCGGCACGATGCGCCTGCTCGAGCGCGCCGCGCCGGGCGTTCTGCACAACGATCTCGCCGCCTGCAACGGCTACCGGATCGATGCGGGCACCGATGGACCCATCGACGTGCCTGCGCTATTGATACTCGGCGAGCGCGACATGATGACGCCGCCGCGGAACAGCACCCTTCTGACCACGATTCTTACCCGCGCGCGCACCTGCGTGCTGCCGGGCTCCGGTCACTCGCTGATGATGGAACGTCCCGAGGAACTGCTCGACGCACTCGTCACGATCGTGTAGCGACGAGTTCCGCGATGAACTCCACCGTCCGGCGGGCGGCACGGGCGAGGTTTTCCTCGTGGCCGACGCCGGAGCGCTTGCGCGGCGCGAGGCCGTGGTCGCCGTCGGCGAGCCACTCGACACGGACACGCGGCGACAGGTCGTAACCGCTCACTTCGTCCTTCGACCCGAACGGATCGCGCTCGCCCTGCAGGATCAGTACCGGCGTGGCGACGTGCTCGAGGTGAGCGGTGCGCAAGCGCTCGGGCTTGCCGGGCGGATGAAACGGGTACCCAAGGCACACCACCCCCGTGACATCCGCGGCGTCGGCCACCATGGTGGCAATGCGCCCGCCCAGGGACTTGCCGCCGATGAAAAGGTTCGGCCGGCGCCCGGCCATGGCGTCGATCGCGTCCATCCACGCCGCCTCGAGCCTGGCCGCCGGGTCCGGCGGACGGCGCCTGCCCTCGGCCGCCGCGCGTTCCATGTAGGGGAAGTTGAACCGCGCCACCTCGACGACGAACGCGTCGTCAGAGGCGATGAGCGCGGCCATGCGGGTCATGAACGGCGAGTCCATCGGCTGACCGGAGCCGTGTGCCAGGATCAGCGTCGCACGCGGCTCGACGACCTTGTTCAACAGGAATTGCGTGGTCATGGATCGATATCCGGCTTCGTGTCGACAACGATCATAACGGAGCATGGCACGCGAGGGCAGCCGCCGGATTACCTGATAGAATCCGTCACCACGTTCCGCCCGAGCATGCCGGAGGGGCACGCGGCACGGCGATGCCAGCCATGAAGCCGAACGAACCAAGAAAGATCCATGCCGTCGTCGTCACGCGCAACAACCCGCGGTCGTTCCCCGACCGCAACGTGTACCCGTTGTTCGGGCGGCCGCTGGTGGGCTGGGTGCTGGCCTCCCTCAAGCTCGCGCATCATGTCGACGAAGTGTTCGTCAGCACCAACGACGAGGCGGTCGGCGACGTCGCCCGCGGCGCCGGCTGCAGCGTGATCCCGCGACCCGAAGACCTCGATCACGACCGCGCGTCGCGGGTGGAGATCGTGCGTCACGCGGTGACCTGGATGTACAAGGAGCGCTTCCTCGACACCGATGTCGTGATCTCGGTGCGCGCAACCATACCGGAGCTTCGCCGACGCGATATCGACGACGCCGTAGATTTCCTCGACCGCAACAACCTGCGCGAACTCGTTTCCGTCAGTTCCGGCAGGGTCCAGAACGATCACCTGCGATTGATCCATCGCCGGGCCCTGTTCACCACGTCGCTGTCGACAGGCATCGGCGTGGTCAAGACCGGCTACCGCGACGTGCAGTCCCTCGACGACATCGCCGCGCTGCAGGCACACTACGAGTCGCGCGACCGCTTCGACGCGATCCGCGAATGACTCCGTACCGGGCAAGTGCGTCGTGAAACTCGTCACCTACAACATCCAGTTCGGCCGCGGCCGCGACCTCGAGGTGGACCTCGAGCGCATCGCCCGCGAGGTGGAAGGCGCCGACATCATCGCCCTGCAGGAAGTGGACCGCCACTTCGAACGCTCCGGCGACATCGACCAGGTGCAGGTTCTCACCTCGCTGTTTCCGGATTATCACGCCGAGTACGGCCCCGGCCTCAACGTCCCCGTCGACCGCGTGCACGCCGACAGCACTGTGGAGCACCGCCGCCGCCAGTTCGGCAACCTGACCCTGTCGCGGCACCCGATCCGCTACATCCGCCACCACCTGCTGCCCAAGTACGCCAGCACGGGTCCGGTCAGCATCCAGCGCTCGGCCCTGGAGTGCGTCATCGACACGCCGCTCGGTACGCTTCGCCTCGTCAACACGCACCTGACGCACCTCACCGCCGCGACGCGCATGCCCCAGGTCGAAATGCTCAAGCGCATTCACCGCGACTCGCGCTTCGAGGGCGCGCCGATGTGCGGCGACGCCTCGAAAACCTATTGGAATCTCGATCCGCCGTTGCCGGAGCCGCCGGCCACGACGATCATGGCGGGCGACTTCAACATGGAACCGGATTCACAGGAATACACCGCCATCGTCGGCCCCGACTCTCCCTACGGCGGACGCGTCAGCAACCCGGAACTGTTCGTGGACGCCTTCGTCGCCGCCGGTCACGCGGAGGGCGACGGCGTCACCGCCGACATCGACGGGCGGCCGGTGCGGCTCGATTATTTCTTCGTGAGCCCGGCGCTCGTTCCGAACATCGTCCGCTGCGAAATCGACAACGACGCGGTCGGCTCGGATCATCAGCCGGTGTGGCTGGAGTTGGCGGAGCCGGCGTGATCGCGATGCACGCGGGTACGTGGTGAACGTAGGGTGCGCTTCAGCGCACGCGTATTGCCTGGTTGGGCACGACCCGTGCGCTGAAGCGCGCCCTACCCTGCCGCCGCGGCCATCTCTCCAAGGGTAAAGAACAGGTAGTCGACCTCGGGGCGCTCGGCGACTTCGGCGGTGGCGCCCCAGCCGCCGCCGCGCGACAGGCCCTGGCGGTCGATCCAGGCGCGGGCCAGCCCCGCCTTCGCAGCGGGCACGTGGTCGTGGAACAGGCTTTGCGCGGTGTGCAGGACCTCGCCGGGTTGGGCGCCGAGGTCCTTGTCGAGATGTTCGATCAGGTAGGCGAAGTTGCGCGCATCGGGCTTGTAGGAGCCGATGTCCTCGGCGGTATACACGGCGTCGAACTCCACCCCCAGCTTGCGTGCCGACGCGGCGAAGCCGGCGCGGTCGACGTTGGACAGGATGACCAGTTGAAAGTGCTTCTTCAGGGCGCGCAGGGCGTCGGCGCTGTCGGCGAAGGCCGGCCAATGCGGCAGCGAGGCGCCGAACTGGCGCGCGAGCTCGGCCGGCGCGCCGATGCCGAAATGGCGAGCGAAATTCTCATGAACCCGCGCCAGCAGTTCGGGATAGACGAGGTCCGGCGTCGCCGCCTGCTGTGCGCTTTCCAGCCTGCCGAACTCGCCGAGGGCCACCTCTCGGGTGACGTCGTCGCGGCCGCCGGCCGCGATCAGCGGCTGCAGCGCGTCCCAGATGCCGGTCTCCCAGTCGATCAGGGTACCGTAGCAGTCGAAGGTCAGGGTGGTGAAATCGGTGAGTGGACGAGGCATGAGTTTCTCCATCGGGATCGTACGGCCGGCGCGTCACTCCCCCGGCGCCGGGATCTTCCAGTAACTGGACAGGGTCGGGTCGACCGGCCGCGGCAGCGTCCGGTCGGCGGCGCCAAGCCGCTTGTTCAACAGCTCGCCGATATCGCTGAACACCGGTTCATTGTACAGGTGATACAGGTGGCCAGTGACCCGGCGCACGGGCAGGTCGGAAACGTCGATCACTTCGACGCCCGGCAGGTCGACGATATGGTCGCCGGCCTGGCCCAGGCGCGGATAGCCGTGAACCTCGCGGGACACCGCCAGGGCGCTGTCCCGCCCCGAAAGGTACACGGTGATGTGCGCCGCCTGCCGGCGAAGCCGCGGCAGCAGCTGGCGGAAGATGTCGGCGTCGATGTCGGGCGCCGCCAGCACGAGGCGGTCGACGAGCGGCGTGTCGGCGGGCTCGGTCAGAAGCGACAGGGCGAACGTCGCACCGCGGGCGCCGAGACTGTGGGCGAAGACGTCGAAGCCGCCGCGCCCGAACAACTCCTCCATCCTCCCGAGCACCTCGCCGAGGTGCGCCACGCTCCAGAACAGGTCGGCCTCGTCGCGGGTGTAGTCGAGCGTGCCGCCGTCCGACGGCCAGCTGAACAGCAGCAGCCGCTCGCCGAGTTGCAGGTTCTCGGCGAAGCGCGCCGCGCGGTGACAGCTCTTCTCGAAGCCGACGTTGTATCCGTGAACGTACACGACCGGCCGCGCATCGCCGACGGCGCCGCGATACTCCCGCAGAAAGTCGTCGAGCGGCTGCTCGGTGACCGCCACGGTGTCGACGTCCTCGCTCGGGATGTACAGCGGCGAGTTGCGCGAGAGGGTGCCGAGGACCTCGATCGGGGTCCACTGCGTCTCGCACAGTGCCGCGCGAATGGTGTCGCGGCCCTCGCCGAAATGCTCGGCCGGCTCGCCGTTGCCGGTGGGATTGCGCAGGGTGACGAGGCGCACGGTGCTGGCGCGCGTCTCCCCCACCAGCTTCACACCGAGATCGAAAAGGCCGTCGTCGGTGTCCGTGGTCGGCGACGAAACGGGCGTTGCCTGCTCCTCGCGGTCGCATGCGCCCAGCGCGACGACCAAGGCCGCGCCTAGGGCCGCGACCAGCGCGAGGCGCGCTGTCATCGTACCTGCCACCGGTACCGCTCAGGAACCGCGGTAGGTGGAATAGCCGTAGGGCGACAGCAGCAACGGCACGTGATAGTGGGCGCCGCCGCCGTCGATGGTGAACACGACGTCGACCCACGGATAGAAGTGCCTGGGGCCCCGGCTCCCAAGGTATCCCCCGACCTCGAAACGCAGCCGGCAGGTTCCGGCGGCGAGCACGCGATCGTCTTCGAGCAGGTCCGTCACGCGGCCGTCGCCGTCGGTGACACCACGTGCGAGTTCCTCGACGGCGTCGCCCTGGAGGCGCGACAGCACCACGGGAACACCCTCGGCCGGTCGGCCGCTGGCGGTGTCGAGGACATGCGTGGTGATCTGGCTCATGGACGAAGATTCCCCTGGCGGGCAGCGCCGGGCGCCGGTCGTGTTTGTCAGGACACGAGCCTGCCAAGCCTGAGCAACGTGATCTCGATCTGCTCGGCGGAGGCGTTGGCCAGCTCCTGTTCGCGGCTATTGTTGATGCGCGAGCGGATGAGCGCAAGCATCTCGCCGGCGCTCTTGCCGCTGGCGAAAACGATGAAGATGAATCCGAATCTCTCGTTATAGGCCTCGTTGAGCCGCGCCAGCTCCGCCAGCGTTGCGGCATCGGCGCCGGCCACCCCGCCCTGCTCGCCCGCCGCCATGTCGCGTGTCGACGCGTACCTCGCGCGCAGGGAGTCGATGTCGCCGATCTTCGGGTGCGCCTCGAAGGCCTCGAGGCGATCGCGCTCGCCGGTGCCGGCCCACGCCGCGCGGGCGGCGTCGAAGAGCGCCTGCCGGTCGCCGAACGGTCGTCGCGCCAGCATGTCATCAACCCAGCGAGATGCCGCGCAGCACCCGGCCAGCGCGCGGCCCGCGGCATCGTCGTCGAGGCGGTTGAACTCGTCCAGGGTCACCGCCGCACCAGGGACAGCGGCGTCGTATCGGCCCGGCGCCGGGCCTCCCGGCCGAGGATGTCGGCGACCACTGACACCGCGATCTCCATCGGCGCCTTGCCGTCCACCGACGGCAGGCCGATGGGGCATTCGAGGATCGCCAGCTCGTCTTCGGAGAATCCGCGCTCGGCGAGCCGCCGGCGAAAGCGCGCGCCCTTGGAGCGCGAGCCGATCAGCCCGAGATATGCCGCGTCGCCGCGGGTCAGCACCGCCTCGCAGATCTCGAGGTCGAGGGGGTGGCTGTGGGTCATCACGAGGTGCCAGGCGCCGGCAGGTGCCTCCTCCACCTCCGCCGCGGCGGCGCGCGCCGAAATGGCGGTCACGTTGCCGGGCGGATCGTCGGGAAAGATACCCGCGCGCTCGTCGATCCAGCGAACCCGGCAGTCGACGCCGCCGAGTATCGTCACCAGCGCGCGGCCGACGTGGCCGGCGCCGTGCAGTTCGATGTGGACGGCCGCAGCGGGGAAGTGCTCCAGCAGCACCTTGACCCGTCCGCCGCAGCACTGGTCGAGGTCGGGGCCGAGCACGAACTCCTCCATCGCCTTGCCACCCCGATCACCCCCGAGCATGCGCCGGGCGGCGGCAATCACCCGGTGTTCGAGTTGGCCGCCTCCGATGCTGTCGAAGGTCTCGCGTTCGGTGACGACCATCTTGCTGTCGTCCCCCCTCGGCGCCGAGCCGCGCGTCTCGAGCACCGTCACCAGCACGAAGCCCTCGCCCGACTCGTAGGCCTTCGCGACGGCGCGCTGCCAGCCGAGGGCATTCATCACATCCGCCCCCGGATCTCGTCGATCGCGGCCAGCACCCGCTCCGGTGTCGCCGGCGCGTCGAGGCGCGGTGCCAGCCGATAGTCGACAATCGACGACACCGCGTCGCGAATCGCGCACCACGCGCTGATGGCCAGCATCAGCGGCGGCTCGCCCACCGCCTTCGATCGATGGATGGTGTCCTCGGCGTTGGGCACGTTCTCGAGCAGCCGCACGTTGAAGTGCTCCGGCACGTCGGCCACCGCCGGGATCTTGTAGTTGGCAGGCGAGTCGCTGAGCAGCCTTCCGGCAGCGTCGTAGACCACTTCCTCGGTGGTCAGCCAGCCGAGACCCTGGACGAACCCGCCCTCGACCTGGCCGATGTCCACCGCCGGGTTGATCGAGCGGCCGGCGTCGTGAAGGATGTCCACCGCCACGAGGCGGTACTCGCCGGTGAGAACGTCGACCACCACCTCGCTCACAGCGGCGCCGCCGGCGAAGTAGAAGAAAGGCCGGCCGCGGCCGGACTCGCGGTCGTAGTGAATGCGCGGCGTGCGGTAGAAGCCGGTCGCGGACAGTGAGATGCGCGCCGTCCAGGCCTCGCGCACCACCTCGTCGAACGCGGCTTCGAAGCCCGGCGCGTTCACCCGACCGCCCGCGAATACGACGGCGTCGGCATCGACGCCGTGACGTTCGGCGACCAATGCCGCCAGGCGCCCCCTGATGGTGCGCGCGGCATCGCGCGCCGCCATGCCGTTCAGGTCGGTGCCGGACGAGGCGGCGGTGGGCGCGGTGTTCGGCACCTTGTCGGTCCGCGTGGCCGACACGCCCACACGCTCCACGGCGATGCCAAGTTCGCCGGCGACGATCTGCCGCACCTTGGTGAACAGTCCCTGGCCCATCTCGGTGCCGCCGTGGTTGAGGTGGACCGTGCCGTCGGTGTACACGTGCAGCAATGCCCCGGCCTGGTTGAGATGGGCGGCGGTGAACGAGATCCCGAACTTGACCGGCGTGAGCGCGAGCCCGCGCCGCAGCACACCGCCCTTGCGATTGAAGGCGGCGATCTCCTCGCGCCGGCGCCAGTAGCCCGCCTCGCGCTCGAGTTCCGCGATGATGTCGGGAACGATGAAGTCCTCGATCTCCTGGTGATACGGCGTGAGCTGGCCCGCGTGCGGCTCGTACAGGTTGCGCTTGCGAACGGTGAGCGGGTCGAGGCGAGTGGCCCGCGCGATCTCGTCGATCACCGCCTCGATGGTGATCATCCCCTGGGGCCCGCCGAAGCCGCGAAAGGCGGTGTTGGACACGGTGTGGGTGCGCCAGCGGTGGCCCTCGACGTGGACGTGAGGCAGGTGATAGGCATTGTCGACGTGGAACATGGCCCGGTCGACGATGGCGTCGGACAGGTCGGGCGAGCAGCCGCAGCGCGCCGACAGGTGCCAGTCGGCCCCGAGGATGCGGCCGTCGTCGTCGAAGCCGACCCGGTAACGGTTGAGGAAGTCGTGGCGCTTGCCGGTCATCACCATGTCGTCGGCGCGCGGCAGGCGGCACTTGACCGCTCGGCCGGTCAGGCGCGCCGCCAGCGCCGCGAGGCAGGCCCACGGGTTGCCCTGGGTCTCCTTGCCGCCGAAGGCGCCGCCCATGCGCCGTACCTCGACGGTAACCGCGTGCATCGGCAGGGCCAGCACCTCGGCGACGAGCTTCTGCACCTCGGACGGATTCTGGTTCGAGGTCGCCACGTGCATGCCGCCGTCGTCGCCCGGCAACGCCAGCGCGGCCTGCCCCTCGAGGTAGAAATGCTCCTGGCCGCCGACCTTCAGGGCGCCCTCGATGCGGTGCGGCGCGGCCGCGATGGCGGCGCCGGGATCACCGCGATGCATGGTGTGCGGCGGGCGCACGGTGATGCCGGCGGTGATGGCCTGCTCCACCTCGACGAACGGCGGCTCCTCGTCGTATTGCACCTTCGCCAGCCGCACCGCGTGGCGCGCCTGCCTGAGACTCTCGGCCGCCACGGCGAACAGAGGCTGGCCGTGGTGCTGGACCTCGCGGTCGACCAGCAGCGGATCGCCGGGGAATACCGGCCCGATATCGGCGAGCCCTGGAATGTCGGCGGCGGTGATCACCCGCACCACGCCGGGCGCGGCGCGCACCGCGTCGAGGTCGAGCGAGGTCACCCGCCCGCGCGCCACGGTCGTACGGCCCACCGCGAGGTGAAGCATGCCCTCGTATTCCGGCAGGTCGTCGACGTAGCGCGCGGCACCGGTGACGTGACCGACGGCGCTGTCGTGGGCAAGCGGAGCGCCGACGGTCGCGTGCGAGAGTGCGGCCGGCGTCAGCGCCCCGTCGTCGTCAAGACGCATGACGGCTCACCCGGCAGGGTGCGCGGCCCGCCGCCTCGAGGCAGGCGCGCTCGACCAGGCCGCCGGCCGCCGCCAGGCGGTAGGCGGCGCTGGCGCGCACGTCGTCGATGGGCTCGAAGTCGACGGCCACGGCGGCACGTCCGGCGACGGCGGCGTCAGCGAGGGGACGGCCGCGCATCGCGGACTCGACGGCAACGGCCCGCTTCGGCGTCGCCGCCATGCCGCCGAACGCGGCGGAGATCTCGGTGAGGACACCGTCTTCCACGTTCATCGCGAAGGCGGCCATCACCGTCGAGATGTCGTCGTCGAATCGCTTCGAGTTCTTGCAGGCGACCAGCGTTGTGCCGGCCCGGGCACGCGGCACCTCGACCGACACGATGAACTCGCCGGGTTCCAGCACCGTGCTGCGATAGCCGGTGAAGAACTCCTCGACGGCCACTCGTCGGCGACGTTCGCCGCGGCGCACGTTGACGTGCGCACCGAGCGCGATCAACACCGGCGGCATGTCGCCGATGGGCGAGGCGTTGGCGATGTTGCCGCCGAAGGAGCCCTGGTTGCGGATCGGCACCGAGCCGAGCCTGAGCAGGATCTCCTCGAGGTCGGGGTACTCGGCGACCAGTGATTCGAAACAGTCGCTGTAGCGCGCGGCGGCGCCGATGACCAGCGCGTGGGCCGTGACCTCGATGCGCGCCAGCTCGGCGACGTTGCCGAGCCACACCAGCCGCGGCAGCGACTCGAGGCGCACCGTGCACTCGAGGGCGAGATCGGTGGCGCCGCAGAACGGCCGCGCTTCCGGGTACGCCGCGAGCAGTCGGGCCGCCTCGTCGAGGTCCGCCGGGACGTGAAAGCCTCCGGCCGAGGTCCCCGGGGCAATGCGTGCGAGCCGGCTAGCGACGTCGGCCTCGTTCGCGCTGAATCGGTCCGGTGCGGGGCGCGCGCAGGCCGCAAGACCCGCCTCGACGATCGGGCGATAGCCGGTACAGCGGCACAGGTTGCCGGCCAGCGCCGTCGCCACGTCCTCGCGCGATGCTCCAGCGCCGCGCTTGTACAGGGCGAACAGCGACATGACGAAGCCGGGCGTGCAGAAGCCGCACTGCGAGGCGTGGTGCTCGACCATCGCCTGCTGCACGGGGTGCAGCGAGTCGCCATCGGCAAGATCCTCGACGGTCAGCACCTGGCGGGCGTGGACCGCGCCGAGGAACGTGATGCAGCTGTTGACGGCACGGTACCTGAGCCTGTCGGGGCCGGCGGGCTCGGCGAGCACCACCGTGCAGGCGCCGCAGTCGCCCGAGGCGCAGCCCTCCTTGGTGCCGGTACGACGGCGTTCCTCGCGAAGGTAGTCGAGCAGCGTCAGGTCGGCGCGAAAGTCCTCGAGCCGGACGGTCTCGTCGTTGAGCAGGAATTCGATCATGGTATCCGACCGCCCCGATCGCCGAATGGCGTCGTGCGGTGCCAGCTTATCCAGTTTTTGACTAGCTGGTCAAGTTTTGCCCATAATCCGCTTCAACGCGGACCACGGCGCCGGCGCGAGTGTCGGAAACGGTCGTGGCATAATGCGTGGCCGCCTTCGGGCCGGCCCGCCACTACAACGACCGCTACGGATCACGAGGAGACGCGCGATTAACGCCCACGACCGCACGCCGCTTCTGACGCTGGCCGGCATCACCAAGTCGTTCCCGGGCGTTACGGCCAACGACGCCGTCGACCTCGACATCGCGCGCGGTGAGATCCACGCCCTGCTGGGCGAGAACGGCGCCGGCAAGAGCACCCTGGTCAAGATCATCTACGGCATCCTCAAGGCCGATGCCGGGCGCATCTCGTGGAATGGCGAGCCGGTGGTCATCGACAACCCGTCGACCGCCCGCCGCCTCGGCATCGCCATGGTGTTCCAGCACTTCTCCCTGTTCGACGCGCTGACCGTGGTCGAGAACATCGCGCTCGGCATGGACGCGCCGGGCGACATGGCGGCGCTCGAGGAGCGCATCCACGCGATCTCCCGCGAGTACGGCCTGCCGTTGCACCCGCGCCGCCACGTGTACTCGCTGTCGGTGGGCGAGCGCCAGCGCATCGAGATCGTCCGCTGCCTGCTGCAGGAGCCGTCGCTGCTGGTCATGGATGAGCCGACCTCGGTGCTGACACCCCAGGAGGTCGACCGGTTGTTCGCGACCCTGAGACGACTGTCGGACGAGGGCATGGCGATCCTCTACATCAGTCACAAGCTCGACGAGATCCGCGCCCTGTGCCGGCGCGCCACCATCCTGCGCAACGGACGACGGGTGGCCGAGGCCGATCCCGAGAAGGAGACCTCGCGCGGCCTGGCGGCGCTGATGATGGGCGAAGAACTCAAGCTGCCGGCGCGCCCGCCCGCCGCCGCCGCGGGCAGGGTGCGCCTCGAGGTGGCGGGCCTGTCGCTTCCGGCGGCGGACGAGTTCGGTGTCGACCTCAAGGACGTCCGCCTCGAGGTGGCCGCCGGCGAAATCCTCGGCATCGCCGGAGTGGCCGGCAACGGACAGGGCGAGCTGACGGAGGCGCTGTCCGGCGAACGCCGCGCGCGCGATCCCTACGCGGTGATCGTCGATGGCGTGCCCTGCGGGCGGCGCGGGCCCGACGGGCGCCGCGCGCTGGGGCTGGCCTGCATTCCCGAGCAGCGCCTCGGCCACGGCGCGGTGCCGGAGATGAGCCTCGCCGAGAATACCTATCTCACCGCGCACTACCGCATGAACCTGACGCGCCGGGGCATGGTGCGCGGGCGTGCCCGCGACGCCTTCGCCGACGCCGTGATCGAGAAATTCCGGGTGCGCTGCAACGGCCGCGAGGCGGGCGCGACCAGCCTGTCCGGCGGCAACCTGCAGAAGTTCATCGTCGGCCGCGAGATGTCCCAGGACCCCGGCGTGCTGGTGGTGTCGCAGCCGACCTGGGGTGTCGACGCCGGTTCGGCCGCGGCAATCCAGTCGGCCCTGATCGCGCTGGCCGAGGCCGGCGCCGCGGTGCTGGTGATATCGCAGGACCTCGACGAGCTGCTGCAGATCGCAACGCGCATCTCGGCCATCTGCGCCGGCGTGTTGTCGGGGCCCATCGACGCCCGCTCGGCCAGCGTCGAGGAACTCGGCCTGCTCATGGGCGGCGCCGCCCTGGAGGACGCCCGTGCCCAGGCTTGAGCGTCGCGCCGAGATCTCGACCACCATGATGTACCTCTCGCCGGTCGTGGCCCTGGGCCTGACCCTGGTCACCGGCGTGATCCTTTTCAGCATCATGGGCGTGTCGCCGGCCGCCGCCCTGTACGCGTTCTTCGTCGAGCCGGTGACGTCGCTGTGGGGCATCGCCGAGCTCGGCGTCAAGGCGACGCCGCTGGTGCTGATCGGCGTGGCGCTGGCGATCGGCTTTCGTGCCAACGTGTGGAACATCGGCGCCGAGGGCCAGCTCACCCTGGGTGCCATCTTCGGCGGCGGAGTGGCGCTCGCCTTCCACGAGTTCGACGCCCTATGGGTGCTGCCGCTGATGCTGGTGGCGGCGCTGGTCGGCGGCGCGCTGTGGGCGGCGATCCCGGCGCTCTTGCGCACCCGCTTCAACGCCAACGAGATCCTGGTCAGCCTGATGCTGACCTACGTGGGCACGCTGCTTTTGAGCTACCTCGTGCATGGGCCGTGGCGCGACCCGGACGGCTTCAACTTTCCAGAATCGCGCGTGTTCCACGATGCCGCCACGCTGCCGGTGATCCTGTCAGGATCGCGCCTGCATCTCGGGTCGCTGCTGGCGCTGGCGGTGGTGGCGGCCGCCTGGGTGATGATGTCGCGCACCCTGGTCGGCTTCAAGGTGCGGGTCGTCGGCAGCGCGCCGCGGGCCGGGCGCTACGCCGGCTTCAGCCAGAACGCGATCATCTGGCTGACCCTGCTCGCCGGCGGCGCCTGCGCCGGCCTCGCCGGGGTGATCGAGGTGGCCGGCCCCATCGGCCAGCTGCAGCCGTCGATCTCGCCGGGCTACGGCTTCACCGCCATCATCGTCGCCTTCGTCGGCCGCCTGCATCCGCTCGGCGTGCTGCTGGCGGGACTTTTGATGGCGCTGTCCTACCTCGGCGGCGAGAACGCCCAGATCAGCCTCAACCTGCCGCTGGCGGTGACCGGCGTGTTCCAGGGACTGCTGTTGTTCCTGCTGCTGGCCTGCGACGTCCTGATCCGCTACCGAGTCCGCTTTCGCACCGTGGGTACGCCATGAGCATCGAGATTCTCGTCGCCACCGTCCTGACCATCATCACCGCCGCGACGCCATTGGTGTTCGCCGCGGTGGGCGAGCTGGTCACCGAGAAATCCGGCGTGCTCAACCTCGGCGTGGAGGGCATGATGCTGACCGGGGCCGTGACCGGCTTCTCGGCGGTGTTCTTCTTCGACAGCGCCGTCGTCGCCTGCCTGGCGGCCATGGCCGTCGGCATGCTCACGGCGCTGATCTTCGCCTTCCTGGTGCTGACGCTGCAGGCCAGCCAGGTCGCGACGGGCCTCGCCCTGACCATCTTCGGCATCGGCCTGTCGGCGCTCGTGGGCCAGAAGATGGTCGGCGTCGCCTACGCCGGCCTGCCGAAGCTGAACGTGCCGTACCTGACGGATTTGCCGGTGATCGGGCCGCTCCTGTTCAGCCACGACGCGCTGGTGTACACCTCGGTGGCGCTGCCGCTGGCGGTGGCATGGTTCCTGTACCGCACCCGCGCCGGGCTGATACTGCGCGCGGTGGGCGATTCCCACGACGCCGCCCACGCCATCGGCTACCCGGTGATCGCCATTCGCTACATGGCCACCGCCTTCGGCGGCGCCATGGCGGGACTGGCCGGCGCCTACCTGTCACTGGCCTACTCGCCGATGTGGGTCGAGAACATGAGCGCCGGGCGCGGCTGGATCGCGCTGGCGCTGGTGGTGTTCGGCACCTGGCGGCCGTGGCGCGCGTTCGCCGGCGCCTACCTGTTCGGCGGCATCACGATACTGCAACTGCACGGCCAGGCCATCGGCATCCACGTGCCGTCGCAGTTCATGACCATGCTGCCCTACGTCGCCACCATCGTCGTGCTGGTCCTGATCTCGCGCGACGCGGCGCGCATACGACTCAATGCGCCGGCATGCATCGGCAAACCCTTCCATCCGGCAGCGTGATAGACTGGCTGCGGGAAACCACGGCGCGGCACCGACCGCTTCCGTCCTCACGAGACCTCCAAAGGAGCAACCACATGCGCAAACGTGTATTGATCAGGGCCGCGGCCGCCACTCTCGTCGCGGCAGGCCTCGCACTGGGTGCGGCCAACGCCCAGGACGTGACCAGGGTCGGCTTCATCTACGTCGGACCCATCGGCGACCACGGCTGGACCTACCGCCACGACGTGGCGCGGCGCGCCATCGAGGCGGAGTTCGGCGACGCGGTCGAGACCACCTACGTCGAAAGCGTGGCCGAGGGCGCCGATGCCGAGCGCGTGATCCGCAACCTCGCGCAGCGGGGCAACGACCTGATCTTCACCACGTCGTTCGGCTTCATGAATCCCACCGCCAAGGTGGCCTCCCAGTTTCCGGACGTGAAGTTCGAGCACGCCACCGGCTACAAGCAGGCCGACAATCTCGCCACCTACTCGGCGCGCTTCTACGAGGGCCGCGCGGTGATCGGCACCATCGCCGGTCACATGACCAAGAGCGGCATCATCGGCTACATCGCCTCGTTCCCGATTCCCGAGGTGGTGCGCGGCATCAACGCCTTCACCATCGCCATGCGCAAGGTGAACCCGGATGCCGAGGTCAAGGTGGTGTGGGTCAACAGCTGGTACGACCCCGGCAAGGAAGGCGACGCCGCCAAGGCCCTGATCGACCAGGGCGCCGACATCCTCGCCCAGCACACCGACTCGCCGGCGCCGCTGCAGGTGGCCGAGCAACGCGGCGTGTACGCCTTCGGGCAGGCGTCCGACATGAAGGCGTTCGCACCCAAGGCCCAGCTCACCGCGATAGTCGACGACTGGGACCCGTACTACATCGAGCGCACCCGCGCGGTCATGGAGGGAACCTGGAAATCGCACGACGTCTGGTACGGACTCAAGGAAGGCATGGTGCAGATGGCGCCCTACGGCGACGCGGTTCCCCAGGAAGTGCGCGACGCCGCTGACGCGGTCAAGAACGCCATCATCGACGGCAGCCTGCATCCGTTCCAGGGCCCCATCCGCAACCAGGCCGGTGAGGTCGTGGTGGCCGAGGGCGAGGTGGTCAGCGACAAGGACCTGCTCGGCATGAACTGGTATGTCGAGGGCGTGCAGGGCGAACTGCCCCAGTAACATGCCGGCGCCTGCCGGACCGAGGGCCCGCGTGGAGTAGTTCGCGCGGGCCCCGGGCGTCTTGATCTCCGACACGCCATGAGCGCCGCGACCGGGGCCAGGCGAACCGGCGCGGCGCCGGTTCGCGAACGGCGCGTTCGGGCGCGCAACGAGCGGCGCATCCTCAAGGCGGCCGAGGAGGAATTCGACCGCTACGGATTCGGCGGCGCGCGCATGCAGCGCATCGCCGACCGCGCAGGCCTGCCCAAGGCCAACATCCATTACTACTATCGCAACAAGCAGGCGCTGTACAACGCGGTGCTGGCCGACATCGTCGCCATCTGGAACGCGGCGTTCGACCTGATCAGCCCCGACGACGATCCGGCCGAGGCGCTCGCCGCCTACATTCGCACCAAGATGGAGTACTCGCGCACCCACGCCGCGGCGGCGCGCATCTTCACCGGCGAGATCATGCGCGGCGCACCGAACCTCGGCGAGTACCTGCGCGGCGACCTGCGCACGTGGGTGGCCGAGCGCGCCGCCGTCATCCGCCGCTGGCAGGGGGCGGGACGGATCGACCAGGTCGACCCGCACCACCTCATCTTCCTGATCTGGAGCGCGACCCAGCACTGGGCCGACTACGCGGCGCAGATCGCCGCGCTCAGCAACAGGAAGTCTCTCGCACGGGCCGACTACGACGCTGCCGCCGAGTCGCTGGTACGCATCATCCTCAAGGGCTGCGGCTTGGCGCCGCGGTGAGCGAGCCGGCGCGGTATGCTATAAATCCGCGCCCGACGCAAACAAGACAGGCAAGTTTCGACCATGCATACCCGCCCACTCGGACCCTTCACCGTATCGGCCATCGGACTCGGCTGCATGAACATCTCCGCCGGCTACGGGCCGGCCGACGACGACGCCTCGCGCGAACTGCTCGCCGCCGCGCTCGACCACGGCTACACCTTCTTCGACACCGCCTCGATGTACGGCACGGGTCACAGCGAGTCGCTCATTGGCGAGTCGATCGGGCACCGGCGCGACGAGTTCGTCCTCGCCAGCAAGGCCGGCATCGCGAAGAACGCCGACGGCAAGCGGGTTATCGACGGCCGCCCGGAAGTGATACGGGCCACCTGCGAGGAAAGCCTCAGGCGCCTTCGCACGGACGTCATCGACCTCTACTACCTGCACCGGGTCGATCCGAAGGTGCCCATCGAGGACAGCGTCGGCGCCCTCGCCGACCTGGTCGCCGATGGCAAGATTCGCACCATCGGCCTGTCGGAATGTTCCACCGCCACGCTGCACCGCGCCCACGCGGTGCACCCGGTCACCGCGGTGCAGTCGGAGTATTCGCTGTGGACCCGCACGCCCGAGCGCCGGATGCTTGACGCCTGTCGCGAACTCGGCGTCGCCTTCGTCTCCTTCGCGCCGCTGGCGCGGGCCTTTCTGACCGGCAAGGCGCGCGACGTGACGCGCCTGACGGCCGACGACGTGCGCCAGACCAATGCGCGCCCGCGCTTCGAGCCGGACAACTTCGCGAAGAACGAGAGGCTCCTCGAGCCCTACGCCGCCATCGCCGAACGTGTCGGCTGCAGCATGGCGCAGCTCGCCCTGGCCTGGGTGCTGGCGCGCGGCGAGCATGTCGTGCCGATCCCCGGCACCAAGCACATGGAGTACATGATCGAGAACGCCGGCGCCGCCGACATAAAACTCGCACCCGACGTTGTCGACGAGCTAGACCGGCTGATCAACGAGTCGACCGTCGCCGGCCGGCGCTACACCGACGCGCTGATTGCGTCGATAGACTCCGAGCGGGACTGAAACCGGCCGCCGCCGTCAGGCGGCGCGCACGGCGTGTTCGCTCGGCAGCACTTCCTGTTCCTGCACGCCGAGCCCCGGAATCTCGAGGCGCATGCGGTCGCCTTCGCGCAGGTAGCGCTGCGGCTTCTTTCCCATCCCCACGCCCGCGGGCGTGCCGGTGGCGATGATGTCTCCCGGCAGAAGAGCCATGAACTGGCTCACGTAGCTCACCAGGTGCGCCACCGGAAAGATCATGTTGGCGGTGGTGCCGTCCTGCATGCGCTCGCCGTTGACGTCGCAGGTGAGCGAGAGGTCCTGCGGGTCGGCGATCTCGTCCGCGGTCACGAGGTACGGGCCGAGCGGGCCGAAGGTGTCGGCCGACTTGCCCTTGACCCACTGGCCGCCGCGGTTGAGCTGGTGGTCGCGCTCGGAGACGTCGTTGAACAGGCAGTAGCCGGCCACGTGATCCAGCGCCTCGGCCTCGCTCACGTAGCGCGCGGCGGTGCCGATCACCGCCGCCAGCTCGACCTCCCAGTCGGTTTTCGCCGAGCCCGGCGGCAGGCGCACGGGGTCGTTGGGACCGACGATGGACGACGTCGCCTTCATGAACAGGATCGGCTCGTCGGGGGCCTTCATGCCCGACTCGGCCGCGTGGTCCGAGTAGTTCAACCCGATGCACACGAGCTTGCCGGGCCGCGCAACGCAGGGACCGATGCGCTCGCCCGCCGGCACCTGCGGCAGCGCCGCCGGATCGAGGGCGTGCAGGCGGGCAAGGCCTCGCGTTCCGAGAACGTCGCCGTCGATGTCGGTGATCACCGCCGACAGGTCGCGAACCGTGCCGGCGCGATCCACGAGGGCGGGCTTCTCGCGGCCCGCCGGTCCGTAACGCAATAATCGCATCGTGAGAATCTCTCCTTGGGTTTCCCGGCGGCGCCGGGGTCAGATCTTGAACAGGAGCTTGCCCGCGGACTGGCGCGACTCGAGCCGCCGGTGGGCCTCTACGGCCTCCTCAAGGGCGAAGGCGCGGTCGATGGCGACGTCCATGTCGTGCTCCCGGACCAGCTCGAAGATGCCGTCGGCGCGCCACTGCGCCTCCTCGGCGTTCCTGCGGTAATGGGCGAGGTGCGGTCGGGTGAAGAACACCGACCCGGCCTCGGCCAGTTCCATGGGCGTGACGCAGTCGACCACGCCGGAACTGGCGCCGAACAGCACGCAGGTGCCGCGCACTGCCAGGCACTCGAGGCTCTTGTGAATGGTGTCGCGGCCGACCGAGTCGTACACCACGTCCACGCCCTCGCCGCCGGTCGCCTCGCGCACACGCTCGACGAAGTCCTGCTCGCGGTACAGCACCACCTCGTCGGCGCCGAGCGCGCGCACGCGCTCCGCCTTGGCCCCGCTGCCCACCGTGGTGATCACGTACGCGCCCCTGGCCTTTGCGATCTGGATGAGCAGCTGGCCGACGCCGCCCGCCCCGGCATGAACCAGGCAGCGGGTGCCCTGCTCGACCTTGTACAGCGAATGGGTCAGGTAATGGCTGGTGGCGCCCTGCAGCATGATGGAGGCGGCGAGGTCGAAGCCGCACCAGTCGGGCAGCGCGATCACCTTGTCGGCGGCAACCGCGGCATACTCGGCATAGCCCGCCTTGCCGAGGCAGTAGCCGACGCGCATGCCGGGCTTGAACCGGGTGACGCCCTCGCCCACCGCCTCGACCTCTCCGGCCCCCTCGAGCCCCAGCGTGAACGGCACCTCGGTGCCGTAGGTATGCTGGCCGCGGTACAGGCCTTCGCGCATGTACACGTCGGCGTAGTTGATACCGGCGTAGTGCTGGCGGATCAGCACCTCGCCCGGGCCGGCTTCGGGCCTCGGCACCTCCTCGACAACCAGGTTGTCGGCACCTCCGTACTGGTGGATTGTCACGGCTCGCATGGCGGCTCGCATGGGGTCTTTCCTCGTATTGAAACTGGCGGCGGACTTCAGCTCGGGCGCTCGGTGCCCTTGACCTGGGTACGGTGCAGCACGCGGCGCGCGTTGTCGTCGAAGGCATCGCGGCGGTGCATGGTGCAGCGGTTGTCCCACATCACCAGGTCGCCGACACGCCAGTTCTGCGCCCAGCAGAACTCGGGCCGGGTCGCGTGCGCCCACAGGGCGTCGAGAAGCGCCTCGCTCTCGTCGAGCTCGAGGCCTTCAATGTATCCATTGCGGCGACGGCCGAGATACAGCGCCCGCCGGCCGGTCTCGGGGTGGGTGGTCACCAGCGGATGCCAGGCGCCCGGGATCTTGCGCGGGTCGGGCTCGTCGGAGAACTGCTCGTAGCCCTTGCGCACCTCGCCGGCGCTGTTGCGGCTGTAGTCGTGCTTCGAGCGGCGGCCCTCTATGCGATTCTTGACGTCATCGCCCAGGGCCTCGTACGCCGCGTACATGTTGACGAAGCCCGTGTTGCCGCCGGCATCGGGCACCTCGAGCGAATACAGGCAGGTCATCTTCGGCGGCTCGTCGATGTAGGACATGTCGGTATGCCACTCGGCCTCGTAGTTGCCGAGGCTGCCGATGGGCCTGCCGTCGACCTTCACGTTGGACACCACCAGGATCTCGGGGAACTCGGGGATCTCGACTTCGCCGGAACTGGTGATCGGGGCCAGGTCGAGGTCGCCGAAGTGGCGGCTGAAGCGCACCAGGTCGGCGTCGTCGAGCCGCTGGTCGCGAAATCTCAGCACCAGGTGCCGGTGCCAGGCGTCGATGACGGCGGCGACGGTGTCGCTATCGAGACCCTGCGACAGGTCGACGCCTTCGATGTCGGCGCCGAGCGCGCTGCCGGTCGGGCTGATCTTGATTGACGGTTTCATCCGGGGTTGCATGAGCGTGACTCCAAAAAATACTTCAGGTCAGGTCGAAATCGAGTGACTCGTCGGCAAGCGCCACGACGCGGTCGCGATCAACGGCCGTGCGTGCCGGCTCGGGCACTCGCAGCAACGGGCCGTCGACGATCAATGGCGCGGTCAGCAGCGAGTCGACGGTCTTCAGGAACCCGTTCATCTCGGCCGCGGCGTCGAGTCCGAGACGGCCGTAGCACAGCGCTTCGTGGTAACAGCCGAGATCGCTGGCGACGCCGTTGCCGATCACCACGTCCAGGCCCAGGCGGCGCGCCAGCGCCACCTGTTCGGCGAGGGCGCCGGGGCCGCCGGACTTGCTCATCTTGAGCTTCACCGCGGTAATGCCGTCGATCGAGGCGGCGCGCTCGATGTCGGCGCTGCCGTAGATGGATTCGTCCAGCATCAGCGGCAGGATGCGTTCGCCGGCGATCGCGGCGACCAGGTCCCAGCGCGACGCCGGCACCGGCTGCTCGAACACCTCGACCGCGCCGAGCGGCACGCGGCGGGCGAAGTCGAGCGCCTGCCCGAGGTCGTAACCCTGGTTGGCGTCCATCCTCAGGACCGCCCTGCCCTCGACCGCGTCGGCGATGGCGGCCACGCGCGCCGCGTCGGCGAGGGGCTCGTAGCCGACCTTCACCTTGAGCGTGCGGTAGCCTTGCACGACCAGGTCGACGGCGGCGGCCGGCGCCTCGTTCAGCTCCAGGGTGTTGACGGTGCCCAGCAGTTCCACCGCCGCGGGCGGATGGTCGCCATACAGCGTCGGCGCCTCGGCAAGGTCGTCGAGCGCCTCGTGGATCGCCGACACGACGAACGGGTAGCGTTCGAGATCACCGGCGACGAGGCGAGCGATTTCGCCCGGCGTACGTCCGAGAAGACCTGGCAGGATACGCCCCGTGTATGCCCATGCCTCGTCGGGAGACTCCGGGGAGTACCCGGCCACGGGGCAGGCCTCGCCCCAGCCCACCCGGCCGACGCCGTCGTCGAGCGCGACCACGATCACGTCGAAGGCGTCGAGGCGGCCGAGTGCATTGTCGTAAGGCCGCTTCAGGGCCATGCGCAGGCGGTGCGCCTCTGCGCGGATCACGGGCATCGCGACGGCCCCGGTGTCGAGCCGGTTCATGGCGCGCCGTGCTCGCCGGCCGGCGACGGTGACCTGCCCGACGAGGCGGCCGCACGCCGCTGCTCGAGATACATGCGTGCCAGCGGCAGCACGAACGTGAACACGGCAATCGCCAGGATGCCCAGGGTGAGCGGGCGCTCGACGAAGATCATGGCGCCGTTGTTGGAGGAGATCAGGGCGCGGCGGAAGTTCTCCTCGATCAGCGTGCCGAGCACGATGGCCAGCACGATCGGCACCACCGACATGCCCGCCTGGCGGATCAGGAACCCGAACACGCCCAGGCCGAGGGCGAGGTAGACGTCGAACACGTTGGAGCGCACCGAGTACGCCCCGACCACCGACAGCGTGAGAATGGTCATGACGATGAACGGCGTCGGCATCTGCACCAGCCGCACCCAGAACCCGACGCCGACCACGCCGTAGACCAGCATGAACACGTTGGCCAGGCCCAGCGCCAGGAAGAGGTAGTACACGAGGCCCGCGTCGGAGACGAACAGGCCCGGACCGGGAGTCACGCCGTGCAGCAGCATGGCGCCGAGCAGCACCGCGGCCGTGGCCGAACCGGGGATGCCGAAGGCGAGCAGCGGCACCAGCGACGTGCTGATGGTGGAATTGTTGCTCGACTCGGCCGCGGCCAGGCCCTCCTCCGATCCCTGGCCGAAGGCGTCGGGATCGCGCGAGAAGCGCCGCGCTTCGTTGTAGCCGACCCAGTTGGCGGCGGCCGCACCGATGGCCGGCAGCGCGCCGAGCACCGAGCCGACCACCGAACCGATGGCGGTGGAGCGGGCGATGCGGCGCGCGGACGACCACGGCAGGTTGAACGCCCACAGGCCCGGCATCCCCGCAACCTCGCGCTTGACGTGACGCTGGTACAGAAGCGTGATGGCCTCGGACACGGCGAAAAGCCCGACCAGGGCGGGAATGTAGGGGATGCCCTCGAGCAGGTTCATGTTGCCGAAGGTGAAGCGCGGATAGCCGGTGAACGGGTCGACGCCGAAGGTGGTGATGATCAGCCCGAACAGGGCGACTACGAATCCCGCCAACACCATGCCGCGCACCAGCGAGGCGATGATGGCCACGCCCAGCACACCCAGGGCGAAGTACTCGGGCGCGCCGAAGTTCAGCGCGAAGTCCGCCAGCGGCAGCGAGAAGAACATCAACACCACGGTGCCGGCGATGCCGCCGATCACCGAGGCGAATATGGAAATGGACAACGCCCGGTCGAGATTGCCCGCCTTGGTCATCGGGTAGCCGTCGAGCACCGTGGCCGCGGAGGCCGGGGTGCCGGGAACGCCGATGGTGATGGCAGTGATGGAGCCGGCGTAAGTGGCCGCGGTGTACAGGCCGATGAGCACCGCCAGCGCCACCTCGGTGGACAGGGCGTAGGTGGCCGCCACGAGCAGCGCGGTGCCCGAAGTGGCGTCGAGGCCCGGCAGCGCGCCGAAGGCCATGCCGATGGTCACGCCGATGAACAGGCCCAGCAGCACGGGCGGCTGCAGCAGCAACTCGGCGCCGGCGAGAATGCCCTCGATCATGATCGCACCCGTTCAGAACGACGCGATGGGGATATGCAGCAACCGGTCGAACAGCAGCCACAGCATCGCCGGGAAGACGATGCTGTAAATGCCGTTGGCGACGAGCCGCCGCGACCCCGACAGCCACAGGCCGGCGAACAGCGCGAACGGCAGCACCACGAAGAAACCGAGGTGTGTCGCCGCGAAGATCACCACGGCCAGGGCCGCGCCGACCCCGATGCCGAGCGCCACGAGGGAGAACGGCACGAACCTGGCCCGGCGCCGGGACAGGTAGAGGTCGGCAAGGATCAGCACGATCATGAGAACGGCGAGCGCCTCGGGCAGCGCCGCGGGACCGATGTCCCGCGACGACAGCGCCTTCGGGAACGTGCCCGACGTCACCACGATCACAGCGCCGAACGCGATCAGTCCGAGATAGATCAGATGCGTCAGCGGGAACATCGGCTTACTCCAGCATGCCCAGGGACTTGAGCATCTTCTCGTCGGCCACCGCCTGCTCCTCCAGCAGCGACTGGAACTCGGCGCGGCTCATGGTGCCTTCGAGCGTCGACGACTCGGCGAGGTAGGCCTGGAAGTCCTCGCTCGCCACGGCTTCGTCGACAATGGCGTGCAGCTTCTCGACGGTCTCCTCGGGAGTGTCGCCGTGCACGAACATGCCGCGCCAGTGATAACGGGCGAGATCATGGCCGAGTTCGCGGAAAGTGGGCACGTCCGGATGCGCCTCGACGCGCTCCTCGGAGGTCACCGCCACTACCTGGGTGCGCTCCTTGAATCGGCCGTAGACGCTGATGTTGCTCATCGCCGCCTCGATGTCACCTGCCATGACCGCGCCTATGGCGTCACCGCCGCTGCTGAACGGCACCCAGGTCGGCTCCACGCCGGCGAGCTCTCCGAGCATCAGCGTGGTGATCTGGTGCGGCGAGCCGGTGCCGTAGCCGCCGACGCGGATCTGGCCGGGATTGGCCTTCATCGCGGCCAGCAGGCTGTCGAGGTCCTCGTACTCGCCGTCACGGCTGGTGTACAGCGCGAACGGGTCCAGCTGGATGCGGTACAGCGGCTTGAAGTCGGTCCACTTGTGGGCCGCGCCGGGGAGCTGCAGCACCGAGGTGATGCCGGTGGCATCGTTGAAAATGGTGTGGCCGTCGGCGGCCTGCCCCTTCAGGTAGGCCATGGCCACCTGGCCGGTGCCGCCGGGACGCGGCTCGACCACCACGGGCACGCCGGCGACGGCTTCCATCTGCGCCGCCAGGCGGCGCACCATGACGTCCTGCGGCGCGCCGGCCGAGGAGCCGTGCACGATCTTGATGGGCCCTGAAGGGAAGTCGCTGGCCTGGACCGGGCCGGCCAGGACGAGTGCGGACGCCGCGGCGGCCGCGTAAGCGGTGAATCGTTTCAGCATCTGGAGGGTCCTCCACGTGAGTCGGTTTGCGTGTCAACGGGGCCGTGATAGTCACTGAGACCTGCCGGCACCTCGCGGACAACGTAACCGAGGCACGGATCTGTCGTCAATGGATTATCGATAAAATTTATTATTATCGATTTTGATTTTTTCTAATCACGTCACCATTTTTCTCGATAAAATAGCCTTCTACACGTGAAGTACCCGGAGACCATGAGCACCGCCCAAAAATCCGCCGCCACCCTGACCGACCTCGCCTACGCCCGCCTGCGCGAGGACATCCTGAGCGGCCGCCTGGAGCCGGGGTTCAAGCTGCGCGTGGAGCATCTCAAGGCCCACTACGGCACCGGGGCCAGTCCTATTCGCGAGGCCCTGTCGCGCCTGACCGGCGACGGGCTCGCCCGCGCCGAGGGACGACGCGGCTTCCGCGTGTCCGAGGTGTCGCGCGAAGAACTCATGGATATCACGGAGCTGCGCGTGCTCATGGAGACCCGTGCGCTGAGCCTGGCGATCGACGCGGGCGACGACGATTGGGAGGCCGAGGTGCTGGCCAGCTTTCACCGCCTGTCGAAGCTCGACGAGAGCCTCAAGCAGCAGCAGCCGGGAGAGGAATGGGAGGCGCGACACCGCGATTTTCACGGCGCCCTGGTCGCAGCCTGCCCGTCGAGCTGGCTGAAGTACTTTCGCGAGATCCTGTTCGACCAGAGCGAACGCTACCGTCGCCTCGCCCTTGCCAACGCGCCCGGCGAACGACCGGTCGCCGAGGAACACCGCGCCATCATGGAGGCCACCCTCGGGCGCGACACGGCGCGCGCCTGCGAACTTCTGACCGCCCACGTTCGCGCCACGGCCGAAGCGGTCGCCCGCAGCGAGCTGGTGCAGGACTGATCGTCGCCGCAAGGCCCGGCGACCGGCCGGGCCTTGCGGCGCGAGCGGCTACTGGAATATCTCGCCGAGAAACGTCTCGAGTTCGGCCCAGCTCTGCCGGTCCGCTTCCTCGTTGTAGGCCAGCGGCATGTTGTTGGCTTCGCCGACCGCGGTCGCGCCGGGATTGGTGAAGCTGTGCATCGCGCCTTCGTAGGCGATGAACTTCATGTCGGCCCCGGCCGCCTCCATTTCCGACTTGAACGCGTCGACCTGCTCGGGCGGCACCAGCGAATCGTCGGCGCCGTGCAGCACGAGGATGCGCGCCTCGATGTCGCCGGGCCCGGCCGGGTTCTGCGTGGACAGGTTGCCGTGGAAGCTGGCCACCCCGTCGAGGTCCATGCCCTGGCGCGCCATCTGCAGGACGACGTTGCCGCCGAAGCAGTAGCCGATGGCGGCGGTGCTGTCGTTATCGGTGGTGTCGTGTGACTCGAGAATCTCGCGCGCGGCGATGAAGCGCTTCTTGCCGGCCTCCATGTTGGCGAACACTTCCTGCATGAACTTCTGCGCATCCTCGGGATGGGTGGCGACCTTGCCGTCGCCGTACATGTCCAGGGCCATGGCGGTGTAGCCCATCTGGGCCAGCATGTCGGCGCGCATGCGCACGTAGTCGTTGTGGCCCCACCACTCGTGCACGATCAGCACGCCGGGGCGTTCGCCCTCGATGGCATCGTCCCAGGCGATGTAGCCGGTGAGGCTGACGCCGTCGACGTCGTAGGCGACTTCCTCGCCGACCACTTTGGCGCCGGCGGCGCCGGCGAAGGCCGCGAGGGCGAGCGCGGCGGCGCCCGCGATGGAGTTTCTGATGACAGTCATGGCGGTGCTCCTGTTCGAGTTGGTGTTGACCGGACTATCCGCGGAAGGCCCGGCTGCCGTGGCAGCCGGGCCCGGACCGCATCGCGTCAAAGTCTAGCATCTGCGCGCTGCGGGCCCGGCATGACACGATGTCAATGTCCGCCGCGGCCGACCTCGAAAGTGACGTCCCTGCGGCTGCCGTCCTCGAACTCGAGCGCCATCTCGACGCTGTCACCCTCGTTCAGATCGCGGGCAAGGCCGATCAGCATGATGTGCAGCCCGCCCGGCTCGAACGCCACCTGCGAACCCGCGGGCAGCGTCACCGAGTCGACACGACGCATCTTCATCATGCCGTCCTCCATGGCGTGGGTGTGGAGTTCGACGTTCTCCGCCACGTCGGAGTGTGCGGCAACGAGTTCGTGATCGGTGCCGTCCGTATTGCGCACCGTCATGTAGGCGCCGCTCACCGTCATGCCGGGCGCAGCGGCGCGCACCATGGGCCGGTCCACTTCGACGAGGTCGGCGACGCCGGCGGCGAACGCCGGGGCGGCCAGCGCCGCGACAAACGCGAGCGCAAGGGGTCGGATAAACATGGGAAACACCTCCGGAAGGATTGGGAAACCTGGTGCCCGCCGGACGGTTCGACGCCGGTCCGGGCGATGCCTTCAGTCTAGTACAATCCACGCGCAACCCGGTACCCGAAGCGGAGGCGATGGAAAATCACGTCCACGAATGGCTGAACCTGGCGATCCGCTGGATCCACGTGATCGTCGGCATCGCCTGGATCGGCGCGTCGTTCTACTTCAACTGGCTGGAGAACCGGCTGGACCGCCTCGGCGCGCGCGGCGCCGGCATCGCCGGGGAGCTGTGGGCCGTGCACGGCGGCGGCTTCTACCACCTGCAGAAGTACGAGGTCGCGCCGCCGCGGCTCCCCGAGACGCTGCACTGGTTCAAGTGGGAGGCCTACACCACGTGGATCTCGGGCATGGCGCTTTTGGCGGTGGTGTACTACTTCAATGCGCGGGCGTTCGTCGTCGACCCGGCGAAGATGGAATTGCCGCCGGCAGCGGCCGTCGCCATCGGGCTCGGCGCCATCGCCGTCGCCTGGCTCGTCTACGACGGGCTTTGCAGAAGCCCCCTGAAACAGCGGCCGGTGCTGCTGTCGGCGGCGGTGGCGGTGTTCCTCGCCGCACTGGCCTGGGCGCTGGACATGGTCTTGAGCAGCCGCGCGGCCTACATGCACGTCGGCGCCGCCATCGGCACCATCATGGTCGCCAACGTGTTCTTCGTCATCATTCCCGGCCAGCGCGAACTGGTGGCGGCGCTCGGCGCGGGCCGCGAGCCGGACCCGGTTCCGGGCAGGAACGCGCTGGTCAGGTCGCGGCACAACAACTACCTGACGCTGCCGGTGCTGTTCATCATGATCAGCGGCCACTTCCCGTCCACTTACGGCCACCGGCACGGCTGGCTGGTACTTGTGGCGCTGTCGCTGATCGGCGTGGCCGTGCGCCACTACTTCAACATCCGCCACGCGAGCCCCCGCGCGGTCTGGATCCTGCCGGCGTCGTTCGCCGCGCTGGTCGCGGTGATGGTTTACACCGCGCCGACTCCTATGTCGCGCACCACGACCGTGGTTGCACCCGACGCCGACATCGCCGTGATCCTGCGCCAGCGCTGCACCTCCTGCCACGCACCATCGCCGACCCAGCCCGGCTTCGCGTCGCCGCCGGCGGGTCTGGCGCTGGACGACATGGACGCGGTGATCGCCAACGCCGAACGCATCTACCTGACCACCGTGGCCACCAGCACCATGCCGCTCGGCAACCTCACGGGCATGACCGAGACCGAGCGCGCCGTGCTCGGCATGTGGCTCGAGTCGAAGATCGGAGAACGCCGATGAACAAGGCCGCCCCCTACCCGCGCGACATGACCGGATACGGCGCGCACCCCCCTCGGGTCGAGTGGCCCGGCGGCGCGCGCATCGCGGTGCAGTTCGTGGTCAACTACGAGGAAGGCGCGGAGAACTGCGTGCTGCACGGCGACGCGGCCTCCGAAGCTTTCCTGTCGGAGATCATCGGCGCGCCGGCCTATGCCGGAATGCGCCACGTCAACATGGAGTCGATCTACGAGTACGGCTCGCGGGTCGGCTTCTGGCGCCTGCACCGCCTGTTCACCGGCCGCGGCATACCGGTCACGGTGTTCGGCGTCGCCATGGCGCTGGCGCGCAACCCGGACGCGGTGGCGGCCATGAACGAGGCCGGCTGGGAGATCGCAAGCCACGGCTGGCGCTGGATCGACTACCAGCACGTCGACGAGGCAGTGGAGTACGAGCACCTCGAGCGCGCGGTTGCCGTGCACACCGAGGCGACGGGCAGCGCCCCGCTCGGCTTCTATCTCGGCCGCGCCAGCGGCAACACCCATCGCCTGGTGGCCGAATACGGCCGCTTCGTCTACCATGCCGACAGCTACGCCGACGACCTGCCCTACTGGGACACGCGTCACGGCGCGGCGCAGCTCGTGGTGCCATACACCCTGGACGCCAACGACATGCGCTTCGCCACCGCCCAGGGGTTCAACAGCGGCGCGCAGTTCTTCGAGTACCTGAAGGACACCTTCGACGTGCTCTACGCCGAGGGCGAGCATTGTCCGAAAATGATGTCCGTGGGCCTTCACTGCCGCCTTGCCGGACGGCCCGGGCGCACCGCGGCGCTGGCGCGCTTCGTCGACTACGCCGGCGCACGAGACCGCGTGTGGTTCGCCACCCGGCTCGACATCGCCCGCGCGTGGATGCGCCAGTTCCCGGCACCCGCTGCCTGAGCGGTCTACCTTCAACAAGCGAACGACGATGAGCAATCAGTGGATCAACCTGGCCTCGGCCAGGCTCGGCGCGACGGCGGTTTCCGCCAGCGACGACTTCTTCGCCGACAAGGCGCGCATGCTCGACGACGCCGAGCCGGTGTTCGTGCCGGGCAAGTACGACGACAACGGCAAGTGGATGGACGGCTGGGAGTCGCGCCGCAAGCGCGTGCCGGGACACGACTGGTGCGTGGTGAAGCTGGCCCGCGCCGGCACCATCGCCGAGATCGAGATCGACACCCGCCACTTCACCGGCAACTACGCCCCCGCGGCCTCGATCGAGGCATGCCTGTCGGACGACGACGATCCCGGCGCCGACGCCGGCTGGCGGGAGATCATGCCGGTCACCGCGCTGGCGGGCGACGACCGCCGCCGGATCGCGGTCGCCGATGAGGACGCATTCTCCCATGTGCGCCTGAATATCTTCCCCGACGGCGGGGTGGCACGCCTCAGGGTGTACGGCCGACCCGTGCCTGGTCAAGTCGGCGACGCGACTATCGACCTCGCCGCGGGCCTCAACGGCGGCGTCGCGCTCGCCTGCAACGACGCACACTTCGGCGCCATGGGCAACCTGCTGCTGCCGGGGCGCGGCCGCGACATGGGCGACGGCTGGGAGACGCGCCGGCGGCGCGAGCCGGGCTTCGACTGGGTCATCGTGCAGCTCGGCCGGCCCGGCACCATCGAGCGCATCGAGATCGACACCGCCCACTTCAAGGGCAACTACCCCGACCGCGCCAGCGTGCAGGCGGCGCTGGTGCCGCGACCCGACCCCGTGTCCATCGCCGCGAACAGCCTCAACTGGCCCACCGTGCTCGGCGAGCAGCACCTTGGCGCCGACGCCAACCACGTGTTCGACACCCTCGCCGACCCCGGCATCGTCAACTGCGTGCGGCTTAACATCTTCCCCGACGGCGGCGTCAGCCGCCTTCGCGTGTTCGGGCGTGCGACGAAGGGCTGAAACGTTGACCGCCTCCGTCGTCGAACTCGTCCCCGCACCGCTGACGGCCGCGGCCTTCGCGCCGTTCGGCGAAGTCATCGACCTTCCGAGCGCGCGAACATTGTCCATCAACCAGGGACTGACCACGCGCTTTCACGACCTCGCCACCGTCGAGGCCACCGGCGACAGCGCCCGGGTGCTGGTCAACGTGTTTCGCACCACGCCGCTGCCGCTGCCCCACCGGGTGACGGTGATGGAGCGCCATCCCCTCGGCAGCCAGGCATTCCTGCCGATGGGCAAGGCCCGCTTCCTGGTGCTGGTGGCAGAGGGCGAGGTTCGGCCCGACCCGGCGAGCTTCGCGCTGTTCCTGAGCGACGGTCGCCAGGGCATCAACCTCGCGCGCAACACCTGGCACCACTTCCACATGGTGCTCGATGCGCCGGCGGATTTCGTGGTGATCGATCGCGGCGGGCCCGGCGACAATCTCGAGGAGGTCGACGTGTCGGATCTCGCCCTGTTGGTGCCGGCGGTGCGCTGAGGGGGATCAGAACGGCAGCGTGAGTCTCGTCGGTGCATCGGCCTCGGCCGGGGGACCCGCGCCGTCGGCGACCGGCTCGGGCAGCGGCGCCTGCGCGGCGTCCTGGCCCACGTCCTGGCCCGCATCCTGAATGGCGGCCGGGACGGGTGCGGGCGCGAGCGTGGACTCGTCGAAGGCCACCGGCAGGTTGGCGACGTCCGCGGACACACCCCGGCCGCCGCCTGGCTGCTCGAGTTCCGGCCGCTTGATGGCGAGCCTCTCCAGTTCGCCGCCGCGCTCGATCAGCACGTGGTCGGGAGCGACCTCGGCGAGCACGGCATCGGTGTCGCCGATGGCCTGGCCGACGCGCACCACCTGCTGGCGGCCGCGCCCGGTCTCGATCAGGGCGAGCCCGCGTCGGTCGTCGCCGACGGCGATGACGCCGGCAAGGGTGAGATCGAGACGGGTGGGCGGCGCGGCGCGCTGCACCGGCTGCGGTGCCGCCTGTTCGACGCGGCCGAACAGGTGGGAGCGCACGACGGCATTGATATCGACGGCACGCGCCTCGGCGGCGATCGGCTCGACGGCCACCGACGCCGGTTCCGGCAGCGCCCCCTGGAACACGCCGCGCTGCCAGGCATCGAAGGCGACCCATGCGACCGCCGCGAGCGCAAGCGCATTCAGCGATGTCCCTATTAGCGCTTTTCCAAGAGAATTCAACATATTGTCGATTCTAGCCAGTTTCCTCGGGCCGGCACAACAACATGCGTACGCCGGCGCCGCGTTGACATCTCCTCGTCATCTGGATTATTTTGCGGCGCAACAATGGTGCGCCGCAACACCAACTTGTGACAACAACAACGATAATGCGCCGCCCGCCATTGTATGTGGAATCTTTCATCGGGTAGCAATCACATGAGCAACAAAACCGCACTGGTAACCGGCGGCACCGGGGGTCTGGGCACCGCGATCTGCAAGGCCCTCGCCGAGCGCGGCGACCGGGTCATCGCCTGTCACCTTCCGGGCGAGGCCGACCAGGCCAGGAACTGGCAGAAGAAACTGAAAGAGGAGGGGTACGACGTCAACATCGTCGCCGGCGACGTGTCCTCGTTCGGCGATACGAAGCGCATGATCGCCGAGATAGAGGCGAACTTCGGCTGGGTCGACATCCTCGTGAACTGCGCCGGCATCACCCGCGACAAGACCCTGCGCAAGATGGACGAGAAGGACTGGGAGGACGTGGTCAACGTCAATCTCGGCGGCGTCTTCAACGTCACGCGCCAGGTCATCGAGGGCATGATCGAGCGCGGTTTCGGGCGCATCGTCAACATCTCCTCGGTCAACGGCCAGAAGGGCCAGTTCGGTCAGACCAATTACTCCGCGGCCAAGGCCGGCATGCACGGCTTCACCATGGCGCTGGCCCAGGAAGCGGCGCTCAAGGGCGTGACCGTGAACTCGGTGTCGCCCGGATACATCGCCACCAGCATGACCGCCGCCATCCCCGAGGACGTTCGCAACCAGATCGTCGCCGGCATCCCGATGGGCCGCATGGGAGATCCCGAGGATATCGCCCACACCATCGCCTTTCTCACCGACGCGAAGTGCGATTACATCACCGGCGCCAACATCCCCGTCAACGGCGGGCTGTACATGTCGTTCTGATTCGCGTCCGGAGCGGCGCGCAGCCCGGGCCGGTTTGCGCGCCGCGCCGACATAGCGATTACAATGGCCTCTCACCGACCACCACGAGCTTACAGTTCGGGAGAGGCAGCATGTCGAAACCGCGGATCGCCCAGAAGGGGCCGTACGTGATGGACCTGGCGCCCGGCACCTACTGGTGGTGCCAGTGCGGCCGCTCCGCCAACCAGCCGTTCTGCGACGGCTCGCACAAGAGCACCGGCTTCTCGCCGGTCAAGTTCGAAGTCACCGACACCGGCAGGTTCGCCCTGTGCGGCTGCAAGCACTCCGGCAACCGGCCTTTCTGCGACGGCACCCACAACACCCTGGACGAACCGGGTCAAGGAACGCCGTCATAGACGTGGGTCCGCTGCCGCGAATAGCCGTCACCGCCGGGGAACCGGCGGGGATCGGTCCCGAGCTGCTGGTCAAGGTGGCACACACGACGGTGCCAGCGGCGCTTGTGGCGATCTGCGACCCGTCGCTGCTCGAGGCGGCGGCCGCCACGGTCGGGCTCGACACGAGCATCGTCGACGACGACGGTGCTCCCCACGTGCCGGGCGAGCTGCGCGTCGCTGCCGTCGCCGTGGCGGCACCTGTCACGCCGGGATGTCCCGACCCGGCGAACGCCCGCTACGTCCTCGATACATTGGACATCGCCTGTGATGGCTGCCGCGAGGGCCGCTTCGACGCCATGGTCACCGGGCCCGTGCAGAAGTCGGTGATCAACGACGCGGGCATCGCCTTCAGCGGGCATACCGAGTACCTCGCAACGCGCTGCGGCGTCGACCTGCCGGTGATGATGCTGGCCGCCGAGACGCTGCGCGTGGCGCTGTACACCACCCACCTGCCGCTTCGCGAGGTTGCGGCCGCACTCGATCCTGGGCGCCTCGAGCGCGTCATCGGCATCATCGAGCACGATCTCACCCGGCTGTTCGGTATCGAGTCGCCGCGCATCGCCGTGTGCGGCCTCAACCCCCACGCCGGCGAGGGCGGGCATCTCGGCCGCGAGGAGATCGAGATCATCGCACCGGTGCTCGAGCGCCTGCGCGCGCGCGGCATGCGCGTGCGCGGCCCGCTGCCCGCCGACACCGCGTTCACACACCGCGCCCTTGCCGACACCGACGCGGTGCTCGCCATGTACCACGACCAGGGCCTGCCGGTCATCAAGTACGCCGGCTTCGGCGAAGTGGTGAACATCACCCTGGGCCTGCCGATCGTTCGCACCTCGGTCGACCACGGCACCGCGCTCGATCTCGCCGGCAGCGGCCGCGCGCTGCCCGATTCCATGATCGAGGCGATTCGCGTGGCGGTGCGCCTGGCCCGTCCCGGCGACGCCGTCCACCGCGATGATTGAACCCCCGCGAGGCAAGAAGCGCTTCGGTCAACACTTCCTCGTCGATCAATCCATCATCAATGCCATCATCCGCCGCTTCGGCGCCGGCGCCGGCACTCCGGTGATCGAGATCGGTCCCGGCGCCGGCGCCCTGACAGGTCCGCTGCTCGACGCCGGCGTGGAGCTGACCGCGGTGGAGATCGACCGCGACATGCAGGCGATCCTGCTCGAACGCTTCGGCGACCGCGCCAACTTCACCCTGGCGGCCGAGGACATTCTCACGGTGGATTTCGCCTCGCTCACAGCCGGGCGCATCGTGCGCGTGATCGGCAACCTGCCCTACAACATCACCTCGCCGATCATCTTCCGCTTGATCGACAACCTTCCGCGCATCGGCGACATGTACTTCATGGTGCAGAAGGAGGTCGCCGAGAGGATCGCAGCGGCACCCGGCAGTCGCGACTACGGCAAGCCGAGCGTGATGGTGCAACGCCTGTGCGAGACAGGGATCGACCTCGCCATCCCGCCGATCGCGTTCCGCCCGCCGCCGCGGGTGATGTCCGCCATGCTAAGATTGCGCCCGCGCGCCGCACCCCTGGGCGGAGACGTCGACGCCGCCCTGTTCGAGCGCGTGGTGAGCGCGGCATTCGCCCAGCGCCGCAAGACGCTGCGCAACGCGCTGAAGCAGGTGGCGCCGGTCGAGGCACTCGCCGACGCGGACATCGACCCCGGGCGGCGCGCCGAGACCGTCAGCGTCGAGGAGTACGCGCGCCTGGTCCGCCGAGTGTCCGAAACCTTCTCCTGACCCGTCCATGCACGACGCTGCGCGTGAAACATCAACGGCCGGCCGGACCCCGCAGACGGTCTCGCCGGAGAACCCGGGCGCTGTAGGAGCCTGCCCGCAGGCGATTATTTCGCTCGGCGTGCACACCGCGTCAATCGCCTGCAAGGCAGGCTCCTACAGCGGCTTCGACAAAGATCCCGGGAACTGCAGGAGCCTGCCTCGCAGTCGATTCTCCGCGGTGCCCTCGGCAGCATCGGCCGCCTACCAATGACCGGTCGGCTTCACCAATGTCGCGCCTGATCGAACTCAACGGCCTCGCGGCCGCGGCCGAGGGCGTCTACTCCAGCCCGGCGAGCGCCGAGCGCGACTTCGCCTATAGCGACGGCGACGACGCCGAGCGCTATCTCGAACAGGTTCTCAGCGCCGCGAGCGACCTGTCGAGCACCTCCGGGGAATTGCAGCTCGCTATTCGCGACTGGCCATCGGAGTACCACCTGAGCCCAAGGCGCGCCAACCTGCTCAGGCCGCTGCCCATCGATGCCGGCGCCGGCGTTCTCGAGCTCGGCTGCGGCTGCGGCGCCATCAGCCGCTATCTCGGCGAGATCGGCTGCAGCGTCGATGCCGTCGAAGGCAGCGCCGTGCGCGCCCGCCTCGCCAGGTTGCGCTGCCGTGACCTCGATAACGTCACGGTCGTGCAGGCCAACTTCAACCGCCTCGAGCTGCCGCCGAAGGAGTACGACTACGTGTTCCTCGTCGGCGTCGCCGAGTATGCCCGCCGCTTCTCGCCGGCGAGCGCCAGCGACCGCGACGCCGTGGTCGACCTGTTGAAGCGAATCCGGCAATCGCTCGCCCCCGGCGGCCGCGTGCTGGTCGCCATCGAGAACCGCACCGGCATGAAGTACCTGCACGGCGCCCACGAGGACCACTACTCGCTGCGCTTCGTCGGCATCGACGACTACGCCGACTCCGCCGGCATCCGCACCTACACGAGGCGCGAGTGGCGCAGCATCGCGGTCGAGGCGGGGCTGCCGGATCACGTGTTCCTGTACCCGTTTCCAGACTACAAGATTCCCACCGTGTACCTGGGCGACGACTACGTTGCGCGCGACGCCAACGCCTGGTGCCATCTCGAGGGAATCGACTCGACGGACTACACGTTCCTGTTCGACCCGTACATTCCCGAGACCCTCACCTGGCAGGGATACAACGCCGCGGGCGTGCTCGCCGACATGGCGAACTCGTTCATGCTGGTGCTCGCCGAAGGCGGCGATCTCGACGAGTTCGCGGCGCTGGATTTCGCACACCTGCCGGACTTCAGGCGCCGGCGCGAGTACTGCACCGTGATCAGCAAGCGGCGCGGCGATGCGCACGTGCACCGCGCGTCACTGGACGCCGGCGCCGCGGCGACCACGGAGCCCTACCTCGAGGGCGTGCTGCTGTCGGCGCTGTGGGTGCGCAGCATCATGACCGGCCGCGACGTCGACGGTTTCTTCCGATACCTGAAGGACTACGTCGAGTTCCTCGAGGCCGAGTCGGCGCGCCACCCGCTGCCGCCGGACCTTCTTCCCAACAACATCGTGGTCGACGCCGGCGGCCGGTACCACGTGTTCGACCAGGAGTGGCCCGCCGGCGACGGAGCCGATGTCGATTACCTGCTGTTCCGCGCGACGCTGACTTTCGCCAACCACTATCGCGCCGCCATCCGGCAGTTCGCGCGCCGCAACGAGTTGCACGACGTCGGCGGTTTCATTCGCCACTGCTTTCGCGCCATGAACCGCGGCCAACACCTGCCGGAGGATTTCTGCGAGCGCGAGGACGCCTTCCAGCAGCGCGTCATGCTGACCCGCGAGGCGGACACCGCCGCGCAGCTTGCGATCCCGATCACCGATGCCCCGGTCAACGCCCGCATCACCGCCGCCCTTGCCTGGTCGAGCGGGACCGGCTTCGAGGAAGGCGCCATCGTCACCCGCACCCTCGAGCCGACCGCCGAACCGGTGACGGTACGCTTCGAACTGCCCGAACCGGTCACCCGTATCGAGACCATCCGCTTTCACCCGTGCGACCGCCACCGGCCTCATACGCATGGCCTGTTCAACGTCGAGTCTGTGCGCGTGATCGCCCTCGCCGGCGAACGGCGCCCCACCGTGCTGTGGTCACTCGACGGCGAGGACCTGGTGCTTAACAAGGCCGCGCTCGACAATATCACCCTCGTTTCGAGCGGCGGCGAACGCACCCTGGCGGTCAACGGCGACAAGCCGTCCATGACCTTCACCCTCGCCGCCGCCGTGGATCCCGCGCGCGGTGAGCGGCTCGCCGTCGAGTTCGCGCTCCGCTACGCGCCGAGCCGCGACTACCTGCTGGTGCAGCAGGACTTCCTGCTCAAGGAGGCGGCCATGAGGCAGCAGATCGAGGCCCTCGAACGACGGCTGGAACTCGAGAAACAGGCCCTGTCCCGCGCCGAGACCGAGATCGCGGCGATCAAGTCGTCAAACGCGTGGCGACTCGTGACCCGGTTGAAGCGCACCCTCGCGGGGAGCCGGCGGCGCGGCTGAACCCGCCCCGCTTCGTGCGCATCCGCTACCGTCGGCCGCACGCTACAATGCAGGGCATCGAAACCGGGCCACTGCCGCCCTTCGGCAGGCTGTGCAGATGACCGCGACCAATTCGCTGGATCAGCCCGACGAGGCGGGCGCAACACCCGCGGGGAGCGGCGCGGAACCGGACATCGTCGACCCTGACGACGCCGTCGCGCGGGAGCAGCGTGCACGGCGCCTGCGCCTGCGCATGCTGCTCGCCATCGCCGTCGTCGCCAGCGCCGTCACGCTGACCGCCATCGGCATCGGCACCTACGCGGCGGTGGAGCGTTCACTGCGCCAGGTGCGTGCGACGACGCTGATGTCCATCCTCGACACCCAGTCGAAGACCATCGACGTGTGGATCCAGGACCAGATGGTCACCGCGCAGCGCACCGCGAACAATCGACTGGTACGACGCCAGGTGGCCGAACTGGTTGCGATCGCCGTGCGGACCGGCGCCGATCCGGAGCAGTACTGCGCCGAGCCGATGCGCCGACCCCTGGTGCGCGAACTCGACGAGGCGCTCGCCGGCACCGGGGCGGTGCGCTTCAACATCGTCGATTCCGCAGGCCGCGTCGTGGCGTCGAGGGTTCCGCGGTTCTGCGGCCTGTCGGTGCGATCCGAATGGCTGGCGCGGGAACTCGGACCGGTCCTGGGCGGCGATACCACATTCACGCCGCCATCGCGCGACGAGGACTGGTTCGAGCACCTGCCGACGGACGGCGTGCCCTCGCGGCCGCTGGTCTGGATCAGCATACCGGTGTTCGCCGGCGACGGCGGCATCATCGCGGCGCTGAGCATCGGTCACTACGCCCACGAGCAGTTCGCGGCCATCCTCGCCGCGGTTCGCGGCGGCCACACCCTGGAAGCCTACGCGTTTGATCGTCACGGCAATCGCCTCTCGCGCAGCCGCTTCGCCGATGACGCCGGCATCGACGACACCCCCCCCGTGGACGACGCCGCTTCGCGATGGGCATTCACGCCGCCCCGCGACTCGACCGGCCGCCTGACACAGTTGATCGGCGAGGCGCTCCCCAGTGCGAGCAGCGGCGGCGACGGCCTGCTTGTCGAGCCGTATCCAGGTTACTACGGCCGTGACGTCATCGGCGCCTGGCGCTGGCTGCCCGACTACGATATGGGGATCGCGGTGGAGATTGCCGCGGTCGAGGCCTACGCACCCTTGCGAACGCTGTGGTACGCCTTCACCGGGGTGTTCGCCGCGCTCGTCCTCGCCGTCGTCGCGGTCCTCGTTTCCTGGTACCGCGCCGCCCGCCAGCGCATCGGCGAGAAGCAGCGGCTGGGACCTTACGTCCTCGTCGAGAAGATCGGCGAAGGCGGCGTCGGCAACGTGTACCTCGCCAATCACGACCTGCTCAAGCGCCCCACCGCCGTGAAGCTCCTCAAGCCTTCCCGGTCCAGCGACGAGATGGTCGAACGCTTCAAGCGGGAAGTACAGCTTGCGAGCCAGCTATCCCATCCGAACATGGTCGAAATCTTCGACTACGGGTACACGGCCTCGGGTACCTTGTACTACGCGATGGAATACCTCGAGGGCGTCACCATCGGCGAGCTGGTGCTCAAGGGCGGCGCCATGCCGGTCGCGCGTGCGGCCCACGTCCTGCTCCAGGTGTGCGCGGGACTTGCCGAGGCGCACGGCAAGGGCCTCGTGCATCGCGACATCAGCGCAACCAACATCATGGTGTGCCACTACGGCGGCCAATACGACTTCGTCAAGATCCTGGACTTCGGACTGGTCAAGAGCCTCACCCGCGCCGACACCCAGACCGTGACGCGCACCATGCGCCTGCTCGGTACGCCCCTTTACATGGCGCCGGAACGCCTGCGCGACCCGTCCGATGTCGACTTTCGCTCCGACATCTACTCGGTCGGCGTGGTCGCCTTCTTCATCCTCACGGGCCGGAGGATGTTCCAGACCGACGACACGCTGGCCCTGACGAGCTGCGTCCTGCACGAGATCCCGCCGCGCGTATCCACGGTCGCGACGCAACACGTTCCGGAGGAGCTCGACCTGCTGGTCGAGTCCTGTCTGCGCAAGCGGCGCGAGGACCGGCCGCAGCAGATCACCGACATGGCCGAGATCCTGGAGTCGATCACGCGGACCTGTCGCTGGACACAGCACGATGCCGAGGCGGCGTGGCTACACGCGGGCGAGGAGGCTTCGAGGGGGGAGCGGGCTTCGTCGTGACGACAACCGTCACAGATTCGCGCCTTCGAGCGGGCGGGGCGGGCTCGCGACCGTGAAGCCGCTGTCGGTGTGCCTGTGCACGACGTTCTTCCCGCCTCACGGGAACGATCATGACGCCCGCTACGTTTTCACGCTGGCCAATGCCCTCGCCGGGCGCGGCCACCGCGTGACCGTCGTGCATCACCCCGGAGCAGCGCGATTGCCGGGCAGGCGCTTGCGGACCGCCGAGGTTCCGCTTCATCCCGGTGTCGAAGAGGTTCCGCTGCACGGACCGGCCGGCGCG
>CBFGVH010000007.1:0-53258 GCA_965652415.1 uncultured Gammaproteobacteria bacterium
ATCATGCTGTCGCTGAACATGGTGATCATCGCCTCGATGATCGGCGCCGGCGGCCTCGGCTACGACGTGCTCACCTCGCTGCGGCGGCTGGACATCGGCGGCGGCATCGAGGCCGGCGTCGCCATCGTGGTGCTGGCAATCGCCCTCGACCGGCTCAGCCAGGCATTCGCGGCGAAGGTGCCGGGTTCGCGCGCGGGACGGGACGAAGGGATGCTGGCGCGTTACCGCTTCAGCGCCGCCGCCGTCGCCGTCATCGGCGTCACCTACGCCGGCGGCCTCGTGCTGCACGGACTTCGCGAGTTCCCCGAGAGCTGGCAGATTACCACAGGTCCGATGTGGGCCACGCTGGTGAAATGGATCAACGTCAATTTCTACGACGCGCTGGAGGCTGCAAAGACGGCGCTGCTTGTCAACGTGCTGGTGCCGGTCAAGCGCTTCCTGCTCGGCTTGCCGTGGGCCTGGGTGATCGCCCTGGTGAGCGCCGCGGGCATGATGCTCGGCGGCTGGCGGCTGGCCTTGCTTACGGGTTCGCTGGCGACCTTCATACTGGTCACCGGCGGTTGGGCCGACGCCATGGTCACGGTGTACCTATGCGGCATCTCCGTGGTGATCGCGTCGCTGATCGGGATCCCCATCGGCATCGCCGCGGCCGGCAATGAACGTGCCTGGCGCGCGGTGCAGGCGGTGATCGACACGCTGCAGACGCTGCCGTCGTTCGTCTACCTCATTCCGGTGGTCATGCTGTTCCGGGTCGGCGACTTCTCCGCCATGATCGCCATCGTCGCCTATGCCATCGCTCCGGCCATCCGCTACACCGCCCACGGCATCCGCCAGGTGCCCACCGAGTTGATCGAAGCCGGCATCGTGTCCGGCTGCACGCCGCGGCAGCTGCTGTTCAAGATCCGCCTGCCGCTGGCCGGCCCCACCATCATGCTCGGCATCAACCAGACCATCATGCTGGCGCTGTCGATGCTGGTCATCACCGCCCTGGTCGGCACCCGCGATCTCGGCCAGGAGGTCTACATCGCGTTGACCAAGGCGGACACCGGCCGCGGCATCGTCGCCGGCCTGTCGGTCGCCTTCATCGCCATCATTGCCGACCGCCTGATCGCCGCCGGTTCGGTGCGCGCCCGGCGGCGGCTGGGACTGGAATCGAGATAGGTCGGATCATGGAGCCAATCGAACGCGCGGCCCGCCTGAAGTGCTGGCGCAGACGGGTTTCCCCGGAGCCGCTCGACGGCGGCATCACCAACACCAACTTCGTCGTCGCCGACGGCGGCGGCAAGTACGTGGTACGCGTCGGCGAGGACATCCCGGTGCACCAGGTCATGCGCTTCAACGAACTGGCTGCCAGTCGAGCCGCGCACGCTGCCGGCATCTCGCCGAAGGTGGTTCACAGCGAGCCCGGCGCCCTGGTGCTCGAATTCATCGAGGGCACGACCCTCGACCCGGCGCGGATACGCGAGCGCGCCATGCTCGAGCGCATCGTTCCGCTGGTCAAGACTTGCCATCGTGGCATACCCGGCCAACTGCGCGGTCCGGCGCTCATGTTCTGGGTATTCCACGTGGTGCGCGACTACGCCCACGGCCTCGAGGCCGCCGGCAGCGCCCACGCCGCGAAACTGCCGCGCCTTGTCGGTATCGCCGCCGAGCTCGAGCGGGCCGTCGGCGCCGTGGACATCGTGTTCGGTCACAACGACCTCCTCGCCGCCAACTTCATCGACGACGGCACGAGGCTGTGGCTCATCGACTGGGATTATGCCGGCTTCAACAGTCCGCTGTTCGACCTCGGCGGACTGGCGTCCAACAACGAACTCGCCCCGTCCGACGAGAAGTGGCTGCTCGAGACCTACTTCGAGCGGCCCCTCGACGACGATCTCGAGCGCCGCTACCGGGCCATGAAATGCGCTTCGCTGCTGCGCGAGACCATGTGGAGCATGGTCTCGGAGATTCATTCGGGGCTCGACTTCGACTTCGGTGCCTATACCGCCGAGAACCTCGCGCGCTTCGAGCGCGCGTGGGCGGAATTCAATCAACACTGACATTGCGGAGTATCCGATCCATGAACGAGTTTCCCCACCGGGCGCGAACGGTGATCATCGGCGGCGGCATCGTCGGTTGCTCCACCGCCTGGCACCTTTCGAAACTCGGTCATGGAGATGTCGTGCTGCTGGAGAAGGGCGAGTTGACGTCCGGATCCACTTTTCATGCCGCCGGCCTCGTCGGTCAGCTGCGCAGCAACGCCAACATCACCCAGCTCCTCGGCTACTCGGTGTCGCTGTACCAGCGGCTCGAGGCCGAGACGGGTCTTGCCACCGGATGGAAGATGAACGGCGGCCTGCGCCTGGCCTGCAACCCCGAGCGCTGGATCGAGGTCAGGCGCCAGGCCACCACCGCCCGCTCGTTCGGCCTGGACATGCACCTGCTCACCCCGTCCGAGGCCCTCGATCTGTGGCCGGCCATGGACGTCTCCGACGTCGTCGGCGCTGCGTTCCTGCCAACCGACGGCCAGGCCAACCCGTCGGACATCACCCGCTCGCTGGCGAAAGGAGCGCGTGACGGCGGCGTGCGCATCTTCGAGAACACCCGGGTCACCGCCATCGAGGTGGCCGACGGCCGCGTGGCCGCCGTCGTCACCGACCGAGGCCGCATCGCCTGCGAGACCGTGGTCAACTGTGCCGGGCAGTGGGCGCGCGAAGTGGGGCGCATGGCGGGCGTCAACGTGCCGCTGGTGTCGGTGCAGCACCAGTACCTCGTGACCGAACCCATCGAGTCGCTGCCCCGCAACCTGCCCACCCTGCGCGACCCTGACCGGCTCATCTACTTCAAGGAAGAAGTCGGCGGCCTGGTGATGGGCGGCTACGAACCGAACCCGGTTCCGTGGGCCGTGGACGGCATCCCCGAGGGCTTCAACTTCTCGCTTCTCGATGCGGACTTCGACCACTTCCAGCCGCTGATGGAGCAGGCCGTGCAGCGCGCGCCGGTGCTCGAGAAGGCGGGCGTGAAGGAACTGATCAACGGCCCGGAGAGCTTCACCCCGGACGGCAACTTCATCCTCGGCGAGGCGCCCGAGGTGCGCGGCTTCTTCGTCGGCGCCGGGTTCAACGCCTACGGCATCGCCGCCGGCGGCGGCGCCGGCATGGCACTGGCCGAGTGGGTCGCGAGCGGCGCTCCACCATTCGACCTGTGGCCGGTCGACATTCGCCGCTTCGGCCGCCCGCACCGCGACATCGACTGGGTCAGGAGCCGCACGCTCGAGGCCTACGGCAAGCACTACACCATGGCGTGGCCGTTCGAAGAGCATTCGAGCGGACGCCCGTGCCGGCGATCGCCCCTGTACGACGTGCTGAAGTCGCGCGGCGCCTGCTTCGGCGAGAAGCTCGGCTGGGAGCGGCCCAACTGGTTCGCGGGGCCCGGAGAGACGCCCGAGGACCGTTACGGCTTCGGCCGGCAGAACTGGTTCGAGGCGGTCGGCCGCGAGCATCGCGCCGCGCGCGAGGCGGTGGCCGTGTTCGACCAGTCGAGCTTCGCCAAGTACCTCGTCGCCGGCCCCGACGCCGAGGCCGCCCTCGGCCGCATCTGCGCCAACAACGTGGCGCGCGAGCCAGGCACTGTCGTCTATACCCAGATGCTCAACGAGCGCGGCGGCATCGAGTGCGACCTCACCGTGGCCAGGCTCGCTCGCGATCGCTACTACCTCGTCACCGGCACCGGCTTCGCCACCCACGACCTCGACTGGATCCGGCGCAACATCGACCCGCGCCTGAACGTGCAGGCGCTGGACGTGACTTCAGCCTGGTCGGTGCTGTCGGTGATGGGCCCGAAGTCCCGCGACCTGCTTCGCCGGCTCACCCGCGACGAACTCGACAACGACGCCTTCCCGTTCGCCGCCGTGCGCGAGATCGGCGTCGCCGGCGCGCCGGTGTACGCCCTGCGCATCACCTACGTCGGAGAGCTCGGCTACGAGCTGCACATCCCGGTCGAATATGCGCGCAACGTTTACGACGCCCTCGTCGTCGCCGGCGCCGGGTTCGGAATCGCCGACGCCGGCTACCGCGCCATCGACAGCCTGCGCCTGGAAAAGGGCTACCGCGCCTGGGGCGCCGACATCGGTCCCGACTACAACCCGCTCGAGGCGGGGCTCGGCTGGGCAGTGAAACTGAAGTCCGGCGAGGACTTCATCGGCCGCGAGGCATTGATCAAGGCGCGCGAGGCGCCGCTCACCCGGCGCCTGGCGTGTTTCACCGTCGAGGATCCCGACGTGGTGCTGCTTGGCCGCGAGACCATCTACCGCGACGGCGAGCGTGCCGGCTGGCTGTCGAGCGCCGGCTGGGGCTACACCGTCGGCGCCAACATCGGCTACGGCTACGTGCGCCACGCGGGCGGCGTCGACGACGATTTTCTGGATCGGGGCACGTATGAACTCGAAGTGGCGACGGAGCGCGTGCCCTGCAAGTTGCATGTGCGCCCCCTTTACGATCCCGATATGTCGCGAATCAAGGTATGAATACCGCTGTGGTACAAGGCAGGCACCCGAGAACACACTGTTCGTTCCACCCGGGAACCCTGGAAGCGTCCGACGGGGCGCCGCCGCCGGGGGTGTGCGCCGCAGGGATGCGGCGCCCCGTCGGACGCAGGCACGGCGCGAAGGCCAGGCCGATCAACTCCAGGAGTTCAGGTTCAACCCGCGACGAAACGCGATGAGCGACCACCACGCAAGAATTCTCATCATCGGCGGAGGCGCCGTCGGCTGTTCCATCGCATACCACCTCGCAGCCCTCGGCGAGCGCGACGTGGTGCTGCTGGAAATGGGCCGTCTCACCCACGGCGCCACCTGGCACGCCGCTGGACTCGTCGGGCAACTGCGCGGAAAGCGCAACCTCACCCGGATGATGCGCTACAGCGCCGAACTGTATTCGCGCCTCGAGGCCGAGACTGGCCAGGCCACCGGATGGCAGCCGGTGGGATCGCTGCGCGTCGCCTCATCGCCCGAGCGCTGGCAGGAGATCCGGCGCACCGCCACCACGGCGAAGAGCTTCGGCTTCGAACTCGAATTGCTGAACGCCGCGGAGGCGGCCGACAAGTTTCCCCTCATGGATCCCGAAGGCGTGGTGGGCGCCGCCTGGATCCCCACCGACGGCTACATCGACCCGACCAGCCTCACCAACGCCTACGCCGCCGGCGCGCGCGCGAGCGGGGCGAAGATCATGGAAGGCGTAGCGGTCACCGGGTTCACAATCCGCGGCGGACGCATCACCGCCGTCGCAACGACGGGCGGCGAGTTCGCCGTCGAGACCGTGGTCAACGCCGCGGGCCTGTGGGCGCGCGACGTGGCGGCGCTGGCAGGCGTGGCGCTGCCCGCCGGCGTGGTCGAGCACCAGTACATGGTCACGGTCAAGGCGGACCGCGTCACGCCCGGCCTGCCCACCTTCCGCGACCCCGACAAGCTCTCGTACGTCAAGCCCGAGGCCGGCGCCCTCGTGCTCGGCGGCTGGGAGGCGAACGCCCCCGTTTTCGCCGCCGGGGGCATGCCGTCCGGGTTCGAACGCGAGCTCCTGCCCTCGAACATGGACCGCTTCGAGCAGATCGTGCTCAAGGCGGCCGAGCGCATTCCGTTGCTCGGCGAACTCGGTATTCGCGAACTCGTCAACGGACCCATCCCGGTATCCGCCGACGGTGAACCGATCATGGGGCCGGTACCCGAACTCGGCAACTTCTTCGTCGCCTGCGGATTCACCGCCGGCATCGCCGCTTCAGGGGGCGCCGGCAAGACCATGGCCGAGTGGATCACCCGTGGTGAACCCGAGTACGACATCTTCAGCCTGGACGTGCGCCGGTTCGGCCCCCATCATGCGCGGCGCGAGGTGCTGTCGGCGCGCGCCGTGGAAAGCTACGGCCGCTACTACGCCATGCACTGGCCCGGCGAAGAAAGCCGAACCGCCCGCAACCTGCGGACGAGTCCCCTGTACGGCGAGCTTGCCGCGCGCGGCGCCGTGTTCGGCAGCCGCTTCGGCTGGGAACGGCCCAACTGGTTCGCCGATCGCCCGGGAGTGGTCGACACGCATGCCTACGACCGCTCGAAGACCCGCGGCTTCGAACACATCGCCGCCGAGCACCGCGCCGTGCGCGAAGCGGCGGCGCTCATCGACCAGTCGAGCTTCGCCAAGCTCGAGGTGACGGGGCCCGGCGCAATGGCGGCTTTGCAATACCTCGCCAGTGCCAACATCGATCGGCCCGAAGGGGCGGTGGTCTACACCCAGATGCTTAATGCGCGCGGCGGCATCAAGTGCGATCTCACGGTCATGCGCACAGGGCCCGAGTGCTTCTACGTGGTCACCGGCAGCGGCTTCGGCGTGCACGACTTTCACTGGATTCGAAGCCACCTGCCGGCCGACGGCAGTGTCGTCTCGCGCGAGGTCACCGGGGGGCTCGCCGTGATCAACCTGTGCGGACCGCGCTCGCGCGCGGTACTACAGGCGGTCAGCGACGACGATGTCGGCGCCGACGCGCTGCCGTTCGCCCGCTGTCGGCACATCCACGTCGGCGCCGCGCCGGTGCTGGCGGCGCGCATCGGCTACGTGGGAGAGCTTGGCTTCGAACTGCACGTGTCGAGCGAGTACGCCCTGTACGTCTACCGGCTGCTGCGCGAGGCGGGAGAGTCGCACGGCATCGTCGACGCGGGCTACGGCGCCATCGACAGCCTGCGAATGGAGAAGGGCTACCGCTACTTCACCGCGGAACTTGGCCCGGACTACACGCCGCTCGAGGCGGGCCTCGGCTTCTGCGTGCATTTTTCGGCCGGAGACTTCCTGGGCCGACAGGCACTCGAGACCCAGCGACGCGAGGGCGTTACTCGAACCCTCGCGACCTTCGTCGTCGACGGCCCGCCGGTGTTCCACGGCGGCGAATGCATCCTCTGCGCCGGTGAAGTCGTCGGCACCACCACCAGCGCCAACTTCGGTCACACCGTCGGCCGCAACATCGCCATGGGCTACGTGCCCGCCGAACTCGCCGGCGAAACCGGTTTCGAGATCGAGGCCTTCGGGGAACGCCATCTCGCGAGCAGGCACGACGCCGCGCTATACGACCCCGATATGAGCAGGCTGAAGTGCTGACGCCTGGAATCGGAGACAAGAGAATGAATGAAACAATCGCAGCCCTGAAAACAATCGATCGTTTCGCCGACATCGAGCCCGAGGCGGTCGAGATCGAACGACTCGGCGGCCTCACCAACCTGGTCTACCGGATCGCCGTCAACGGCGAGAACTACCTGCTGCGCATCGCCGGCAAGGGCACCTCGGAGTACATCGACCGCGCGGCCGAGCAGGCCGACGCCGCGGCCGCCGCCGCGTCGGGCGTGTCGGCGCGGGTGCTGCATTTCGACGTCGACAGCGGGTTGATGCTGGCCGAGTACATCGACGGCGTCACCCTCGACGCCGAGCGCTTCCGCGATCCCGGCCGGGTCCGGCGCGCGGCCGAGGCCTTTCGCACCCTGCACCGCTCGACCCGTCCCTTCACCCGCCGCTTCGAGGTGTTCGAGCAGATCGACGAGTACCTCGGCCTCATCGACAGGCTCGACGCGGCCGTGCCCGACGGCTACGACGCCGTGCGCGACGAGGCCTCTCGGGTTCGTTCGCTGCTCGAGCGTCGTCCGGTCCCGCTGGCGCCGTGCCACTGCGACCCGCTCGCCGAGAACTTCATCGATACCGGCGAGCGGGTTTACATCGTCGACTGGGAGTATGCCGGCAACAACGACCCGATGTGGGATCTCGGAGACCTGTCGGTCGAGGCGGCGTTCGGCGCCGACCAGGACCGCCTGCTGCTCGAGTCGTACTTCGGCGGCGAACCGCCGGCCGCCGAAGCCGGCCGCATGGCGGCGTACAAGATGCTGTGCGACCTGCTGTGGACGTTGTGGGGCGTGGTGCAACACGCCAACGGCAATCCCGCGGAGGACTTCTGGGCCTACGCGGTCAATCGGTTCGAGCGCTGCCGACGGCTACTGGCCGACCCGGAATTCGCGCGCAGCGTGGAGGCGATCTGACGCCCCCGGCGAAACATCAGGGCGTGGTGGGCAGTGGCCGCGAAACCATGCGCGTGGTCTCGTTGCCGGGCGCCGGGTCGCGGGGTATGAGCAAGGAGCAAAGGAGCGAGGCGAGTGCCAGCGCGGCGCCGACCAGGAACACCGCCGCCGACGAGTAGACCCACACAAGGCCCAGCGCCGCCGGCAGCACCACAGCGGCGATGTGGTTGATCGTGAACGCCACGCCCGCCGTGCTGGCGATGTCCGCCGGGTCGGCGATCTTCTGGAAGTAGGTCTTGATGGCGATGGCCAGCGCGAAGAAGAAGTGGTCGGCGATGTACAGGCCGGCCGCCACCATGGGGTCGGTGACGAATGCGTAGGCGGTGAAAATGACCACCAGTCCCACGTACTCGAAGACAAGCGCCTTGCGTTCGCCGACGCGTCCGACGATGCGGCCGATGCGGTGGGCGAACAGAACGTTCAGGGTGGCGTTGACCAGGAACAGGATCGAGATCTCGCCGACGCTGTAGCCGAAGCGCTCCACCATCAGGAAGCCGGCGAAGACGACGAAGATCTGGCGTCTTGCCCCCGACAAAAAGGTCAACAGGTAATACAGCCAGTAGCGCCGCCTGAGCACCATGGTCTTGTGCTGCTCGACCTTCTGCGGGAACTGCGGGAAGGCGAGCCACGCCACCACCGCTATGAGGGCCGTGGCGCCGCCACCGGCGGCGTAGATGACGGCGTAGTCCAGTGCCAGCCAGTCGGATGTGATCCAGATCAGCGCGAAGGCCGCGATGCTGGTGAACGAGCCCACCGCGATCAGCCGACCGAGAAATTCGGGGGTCTCGCGCTTGTCGAGCCACTGCAGGGACAGCGACGTCTGCACGGTCTCGTAGTAGTGAAAGCCGATCGACATCACCACGGTGGTGATGTACAGCCCGAGCACGGTCGGGAACCAGCCGGTCACCAGGGTGCCGATTCCCAGCAACAGCAGCGACACGTATGCCAGCGACTGCTCGCGCAGGAAAATCAGCAGGAACACCACCGCGAAGGCGAGGAAACCCGGGATTTCGCGCAGGCTTTGCAGGATGCCGATCTCGACCCCGGTGAAGGCGGCGCGTTCGATGGCGAAGTTGTTGAGCAGCGCCGACCACGTGGCGTAACTCAACGGCACCGCCGAGGCCATCAGCAGCAGGAGGATGTCGGGGCGATTGCGCAGGCGGTCGAGCATGGCGGCGCATTGTAATCGACGCCACGCTGTTTGTCCGGCGACAGTGACTCCCGCCGGCGCCTCGCTACTGTACCGGTCGGCCCATCCGCTCCCAGCGGATGTTGAAGCCGTCGTCCACCGACAGCCAGACTTGGCGAGCGACGCCGATGACGTCCGACAGGGGGACCGCGCCGAAGCGGCGGGAGTCCTGGGAGTGGTTCCGATTGTCGCCCATCATGAACACCCTGCCGGAGGGCACCTCGAACGACAACTCCTCGTTGCTGCCGCCCTGCCACTCGACCTCGTAGACGCCGGCCGCGCCGCGCTCGACCACCTCGACTCTCCCCCCGGGCCGGTCGGTGGTGCGCACCGCGAGGCTGCGCCCGTTGCGAAACACCTCGGTGCCGCGAATCTCGATGGTATCGCCGGGCAGGCCCACGATGCGCTTGATGAATACCATGTTGCGGTTGTCGGGATAGATGAAAAGCGCGACGTCGCCGTGCCGCGGCGAGCGGCGGCAGCCCGGGCAGTTGACCCGCTTGTCCGCGAACAGGAAGTCGCCGCGCAGTATCCCGGGAGCCATGCTCTGCGAGGGGATGCGGTAGGACTCGACGATATTGGCTCGCACGTAGCCGCCGCCGGCCTTGAACACGACCAGGTAGGCGAAAAGGAGCGCCGCGAAATACACCGGCACCGTCTGCCACGGACGCGCCGGCAGTGGTGCGCGCCAGGCCTGCCACATCGCGTCGACGATGCCGAAGGCCCACGTACCCACGGTCGCGCAGACGCCGGCGGCCAGCGCCGGCATCAGGTATCGATCCGGCACCAGCAGGGAGGCCAGTGCCACGACGAACAGCGCACCAGCGCAGAAAAGCAGGAACAGCCACAGCGCCTTGTTCCAGCGGCCGTTGTACAACTGCCCGTAGCCGGGCAGCAGGAAGGCCATCATCCCGGCGAACAGGACCGATACGATGTCGCCGCGGGGCGCGCCGGCGTCCGCGTTGCTTTGCTGTTCTGGATCCAATGGATATTCCGTTTCAAGGGCAGCTTCGAGGGCCCGGGCGCGCCGGCGACCGGCAGGCTGCGAAGGCGCTCCTGCGTCGGGGCAGGGCCGCGAGAGCGCATGGTATCATGCCGCCGAAGCGACCGGACCCGATGCCCTGTCCGCCCGGCCGGCGCCGTTACACATACTCGCGGGATCGTGCATGAGAGTCGGATTCTTCGTCACCTGCCTGGTCGACCTGGTGCGCCCGTCGGTCGGTTTCGCCGCGGTCGATCTTCTCGAGCGCGCCGGTTGCGATGTCGACGTGCCCGCCGCGCAGACGTGCTGCGGACAGCCGGCCTTCAACAGCGGCGATGTCGGTTCCACCATTCCCGTCGCGCGCCAGGTGATCGAGGCCTTTGCCGGCTACGACTACGTCGTGGTGCCGTCCGGCTCGTGCGCGGGCATGATCCGGGTGCACTACCCGGAACTGTTCGAGCACGACCTCGCCATGCAGCAGCGCGCGCGAGAGCTGGCGGATCGCACGTTCGAGCTGACCTCGTTCCTGCACGACGTCGCGCGCGCCAGGCTCGCCCCCGCGGCGGCTCCCGCCCGGGTCACCTACCACGATTCCTGTTCGGGCCTGCGCGAGCTCGGCATCCGCGAGCAGCCGCGAGCGCTCATCGCCCAGCTCGAGGACGTTGAACTGGTCGAGCTGGCCGACGGCAACGTGTGCTGCGGCTTCGGTGGCACGTTCTGCGTCAAGTACGGCGATATCTCCACCCGCATGGTCGACGACAAGACCGCCGCCGTCGAGGCCACGGGCGCCGAGGTCGTGCTCGGCGGCGATCTCGGCTGCCTGATGAACATCGCCGGCCGCCTGCGGCGCAAGGGTTTGCCGCAACGGGTGTTCCACGTCGCCGAATGGCTCGCCGGGACCGCCGCTGCGCCCGGTATCGGCGAGGGCGCGCCCGCGATCGCGGACGAGACGGCGTGAGCGTCGTCGCCGAGTCGACCCGCGCCTTCGCGCGGCGCAGCCGCAAGGCGCTGCTCGACGGCGACCTGCAGGCGGCCTTGAAGCGCGCCCGCGGGGGGTTCGTCGATCACAGGCGCAGCGCGATCGAGGCGCTGCCCGAGTTCGAGCGCCTGCGCGACGCCGCCAACGAGATTCGCGAGCACACGCTGTCGCACCTGGACTACTACCTCGAACTCTTCGAGCGCAACGTCGCGGCGAACGGCGGCACCGTGCACTGGGCCTCGACGCCCGCCGATCTCAATCGCATCGTGCTCGACATCTGCCGTTCGGCCGGTGCCAAGCTGGTGGCCAAGGGCAAGTCCATGGTCAGCGAGGAGGTCGACCTGCACGTTGCGCTCAAGGAGGCCGGCATCGAGCGCATGGAGACCGATCTCGGCGAGTACATCATCCAGCTCGCCGACGAGCCGCCGAGCCACATCATCGCCCCGGCGGTGCACAAGACCCGCGAGCAGATCACCGAACTTTTCCATCGCCACCACGCCCGCTACGGCATCGAGGGCCGCGCCGAGGACCGCGAGGCCATCGTGGCCGAGGCGAGGCGGGTGCTGCGCAAGGCCTTCCTGGACGCCGACGTCGGCATCACCGGGGCGAACTTTCTCATCGCCGAGACGGGCTCCAACATCATCGTCACCAACGAGGGCAACGGTGACCTGTCGAGCTGCCTGCCGAAGGTGCACATCGTCACCGCCGGCATCGAGAAGGTGATCCCGACCCTCGAGGACCTGTCGGTGTTCCTGCGCCTTCTGGGACGCAGCGCCACCGGCCAGGAGATGTCGGCCTACAGCACGCTGTACTCGGGCCCGGCGCGCGAGGGCGATGACGACGGGCCGCGGGAGTACCACGTGGTGCTGCTCGACAACGGCCGCTCCACCATGCTCGGCAACGAGTTTCGCGAGATGCTGCGCTGCATCCGCTGCGGTGCGTGCCTGAACCACTGCCCGGTCTACAGTTCCATAGGCGGCCACGCCTACGGCTGGGTCTACTCCGGTCCCATGGGCGCCGTGCTGACCCCGCTGGTCAAGGGCATCGACGCGGCCTTCGACCTGCCCAACGCGTGCACACTGAACGGCCGTTGCCAGGAAGTGTGCCCCATGCGCATCCCGCTGCCGTCGCTGCTGAGAAGGCTGCGCCAGCGCCAGCTCGAGGCGCGGTTCACGCCACGCGGCCAGCGCTTCATGCTGGCGGCGTGGTCGTACGCGGCAGCGCGCCCGCGGTTCTACCGCTTGCTCACCGGCGCGGCGGGACGCGTCCTCGGGCGCCTCGGGCGGCGCAAGGGCCGCTTCTCATGGCTGCCCCTGGCGCGCGGCTGGACCAGGGGGCGCGATTTCCCCGCGCCGCAGGGTGCGACGTTCATGAGCCAGTGGGCCAAGGCCAGGCGGAACGGGTCGTGAGCCGCGAGCGCATCCTCGCCGACATCCGTCGCGCCCTGCGCCGGCGCGAGGCCCTCGACCCCAACGTGGTGCGGTCGCTCTCGGCACGCGACGCGGCGGTCACGCCTCACGTGCTGCCGGCCTACGACGAGGACCTCGTCGCGCGCCTGGTTCGCAAGCACGAGGCGCTGCACGGCAGCGCCGTACGGGTGGCCAATGCCGGCGGCATCGTCAACGCGGTGATCGAGTACCTGCGCGCACACGACCTGCCCGAACGCTTCGTCTCCGCGGCCCTGGCGCCGCTCACCGAGCTGCCGTGGGGCGACGGCGTCGCCTGTGAATTCCGGCCGGCGCGGGGCGACGACCGGCTCGCGGTCAGCGTCGCCGACGCCGCCATCGCCGAGACCGGGACCCTCGTGCTGGTGTCGGCGCCGGGCGCGCCCATGTCGCACAACTACCTGCCGGAACATCACGTGGTCGTGGTGGAGTCGGCGCGCGTCGTGAAGTGGCAGGAGGACGTGTGGCCCCTGCTTCGGCAGCGGCCGGATTTTCCGCCCCGCGGCATCGCCATGATCTCGGGGCCCTCGAAGACGGCTGACGTCGAGCAAACCATCGAGTACGGTGCCCACGGTCCGCGCAACGTGCACCTCGTGGTCGTGGAATCGTGACAGGCGCGCCCGCCGCCGGCCTTCGGCTTTTCACCGCCGGGGCGGACGACGATTTCGACGCGCTGTGCCGCACCTTCCGCTGGCGGATCCCGGCCCGCTTCAACATCGGCACCATCTGCGACGCTCACCCGCCGAAGCGGCCGGCGCTCGTCTGCGAGGGCGCGGACGGGGAGGCGGCACGGTATTCCTTCGGCGATCTGGCGACCATGGTGAACCGCTTCGCCAACGCACTCGCCGGTATCGGTATCGGCGCCGGCGACCGGGTGGCGGTGGTGTTGCCGCAGCGCGTGGAGACCGCCGTCGCCCATCTCGCGGTGTTCCGACTGGGCGCGATCACCGTGCCGTTGTCGGTGCTGTTCGGGCCCGACGCGCTGTCCTGGCGCCTCGGTGACAGCGGTGCGCGCGTCGTCGTCTGCGACGGCGCGCACCGCGAGGTGCTCGAGGAGCTGAAGAAGGATCTCCCCGCGCTCGAGCGCATCATCGACTGTGACGAAGCGGGCGAGGCGGGCTTTCGGTCGATGCTGGAGCGGGGCGGTCGGCACCACGATCCGGTGGACACCGCGGCCGACGATCCGGCGCTCATCATCTACACCTCGGGCACTACCGGTCCACCCAAGGGCGCCCTGGTCGCGCATCGATGTTTTCCGGGCAACCTGACCGGATTCGAGCTGTCGCAGAACTTCTTCCCCGCCGACGGGGACCTGTTCTGGACGCCCGCCGACTGGGCCTGGACCGGGGGGCTCGTCGATGCGCTGCTGCCGTCGCTGTACTACGGTTACCCGATACTGGGCCTGCGCCAGGGCAAGTTCGACCCGGAGCGCGCCGCGGCCGCGATCGGCCGCCATGGGGTCAGGAATGCCTTCATTCCGCCCACGGCGCTGAAGATGATGCGCCAGGTGCCGGACCTGCGCGACCGCCACGGGGTGCGCCTGCGCTCGGTCATGTCGGCCGGCGAGTCCATGGGCGCCGAGCTCTACGAGTGGGGCCGCGAGGCGCTTGGCATCGAGATCAACGAGATGTGGGGTCAGTCGGAGTTCAACTACATCGTCGGCAACTGCTCGGCAATCATGCAGGTCAGGCCCGGCTCCATGGGCAAGGCCTACCCGGGGCACCGGGTGGCGCCGATCGACGCCGCGGGCGACGAGATGGCCGCCGGCGAGATCGGCGAGCTGGCCGCGCATCGCGACGACCCCGTCATGTTCCTGGGTTACTGGAACCGGTCCGAGGCGACGGCGGAGAAATTCGTCGGCCCCTGGTGGACCACCGGCGACATGGGTTACCGTGACGAGGACGGCTACCTTTGGTTCGTCGGGCGCAAGGACGACGTGATCTCGAGCGCCGGCTACCGTATCGGCCCCGGCGAGATCGAGGACTGCCTGATCGGCCACCCCGCGGTCGTCCAGGCGGCGGTGATCGGCAGCCCCGACCCGCTGCGCGGGGAGATCGTCAAGGCCTTCATCGTCCTCGCCGAAGGGCGCGAGGGAACGGACGAGTTGAAGCGCGACATCCAGGAATCGGTCAAGCGTCGGCTCGCCGCCTACGAGTATCCCCGCGAGATCGAGTTCCTCGACTCCCTGCCGCTGACCACCACCGGCAAGGTGCGCCGGGTCGATCTCAGGGAGCGCGAGCGGCGCGCGAAGGCCCCTTGACCCCACGGGCGCGCCGGCGCCCGCCGGGCTTGAATTGACGGCGGGTTCTCACTAGAATCCTCGCCTCTTTTTCAACTCCTTGCCTCACCGCACCGGCGGGAGGCTGCATACCCGGAAGGAGCAAAATGCGACACTACGAAATCGTGCTCCTGGTCCACCCGGACCAGAGCGAGCAGGTCGGCGCCATGGTCGACCGTTACCGCGCGGTGGTTGAGGAGAACGGCGGCACCGTGCATCGTCAGGAGGATTGGGGCCGGCGCCAGCTGGCCTACCCGATCGAGAAGATCCACAAGGCGCACTACCTGCTGTTCAACATCGAGTGCGACGCCGCGGTACTCGATCAGCTCAAGAACATGTTCAAGTTCAGCGACGCCGTGATCCGCAACCTGGTGGTGCGCATGGACCGCGCCGTCACCGACTCCTCGCCGATGATGCGCGAAGCCGAGTCGGAGGAAGGAGCGGAGCGCGGCGCGCGCGAGTCGCGGGCCGATTCCGATGACGGCGACGATTCGGACGATTCGGACGATTCCGATGACTCCGACGACGCGGACGAGGCGGACGACTCCGACGACTCCGACGACTCCGACGACGAAGGCGACAACGAAGACGAGGACGAAAGCTGATGGCACGCTTCCAACGACGCCGCAAGTTCTGCAAGTTCACCGCCGAGGGCATCACCGAGGTGGACTACAAGGATATCGATCTGCTCAAGGGTTTCCTGACCGAGACCGGCAAGATCATTCCCAGCCGCAACACCGGCACCCGGGCGCGCTACCAGCGCCAGCTTTCCACCGCGGTGAAGCGGGCGCGCTACCTCGCGCTGCTTCCGTACTGCGACCTGCACTGAGGTCGGCGCCATGGAAGTCATACTGCTCGATCGCATCCACAATCTCGGCGACCTCGGCGACCTCGTGAAGGTCAAGCCGGGCTACGCTCGCAACTACCTGATTCCGCACAGGCTGGCGGTTCCGGCCACGGACGAGGCTCGAAACCAGGTCGAGGAGCGTCGCCAGGAACTGGCGAAGCTCGCCGCCGACCGACTCGCCTCGGCGAAGGCGCGCCGGGATCTCGCCGTGCGCAGCATCACCCTCGCGCGCAAGGTCTCGGGCGAGGAGGGCAACCTGTTCGGCTCGGTGGCGCCGCAGGACATCGCCGAAGCGCTTAGCGGCGACGCGGTGACCATCGAACGCTCCGAGGTGTCGATGCCGGACGGTCCCATCAAGCAGGTCGGCAGCCACGAGGTGGAGATCATCCTGCACCCGGAAGTGCGCTTCACGGTGACCGTCGAGGTCGTCCCCGAGGAGTAGATCGCCGGGCCTTCGGGCCCCAAGGCGGCGTGCTTGTTGCCGGGCCGCGCGGCGGACTACAATGCCGCCACGCGGCCTTTTCGTTTGCCGGCCCCACGCGCGCACCTTTCCCTGAAGGATCGACCCGGGCCGATTTTTTTCTCCCAGGTTACAATGAGTTACGTGCCGACGGCCCATCGTGAATCCGATGCCCGCCTGCCGCCCCAGGCGCTCGAGGCGGAGCAATCGGTGCTGGGGGGGCTGCTGCTCGATACCCGTCGCTGGGAGGACATCAGCGACCTGATCACCCCCGAAGATTTCTACAACCGGCACCACCGCAGCATCTTCGCCGCCATACGCGAGCTGTACGAAAAGGACGTCCCGGTGGACGTGGTCACGGCCTCGGAGTGGCTGCAGGAGAAGGGCAAGCTCGACGAGGTGGGCGGGCTCGCCTATCTCGGCCAGCTGGCCAAGAACACGCCCAATACCGCCAACCTGCTGAGCTACGCGCGCATCGTCGCAGAGCGCGCCCTGCTCAGGCGCCTGATCGAAACCGCCAACACCATCGTCGCCAGGGCCTACCAGCCCGAGGGAGCCTCGCCAGGCGAGATCGTCGAGATCGCCGAGAGCCTGATCTTCGAACTTGGTCAGAACAACCGGCGCCAGGACATGGGGTTCGTCGCCATCCAGGGCCTTCTGACCGAGGCGATCGACCGCATCGAGCAGCTCTACGAGTCCAATGCCGCGCTGACCGGGGTTTCCACCGGGTTCAAGGATCTCGACGCCATGACATCCGGGCTGCAGCGCTCCGACCTCGTCATCGTCGCCGGGCGGCCCTCCATGGGCAAGACGAGCCTGGCCATGAACATGGCCGAGAACGTCGCCGTAGGTGCCAAGCTTCCGGTGGCGGTGTTCAGCATGGAAATGCCGGGCCAGCAGCTTGCCATGCGCATGCTGGCCTCCCTCGGCCGGATCAACGCCCACAAGGTGCGCACCGGCCGGCTGTCCCGGGACGACTGGCCGCGCCTGACCTCGGCGGTGGAACTGCTGAACGAGGCGCGGATATTCATCGACGACACCCCGGCGCTCAACCCGCTGGAGCTTCGCTCGCGCGCCCGCCGCCTGATGCGCGAGCACGGCCGGCTCGGCCTGATCGTTGTGGACTACCTGCAGCTCATGCAGGCCGCCAGCAACCAGGAAAACCGCGCCATCGAGGTGTCGAACATCACCCGCGGACTGAAGATCATGGCCAAGGAACTGGACGTGCCGGTGATGGTGCTCTCGCAGCTCAATCGCAGCCTCGAGCAGCGGCCCAACAAGCGCCCGGTCATGTCGGACCTTCGTGAATCGGGTGCGATCGAACAGGATGCCGACGTGATCCTGTTCATCTACCGCGACGAGGTCTACAACGAGGATTCCGCCGACAAGGGCGTGGCCGAGATCATCATCGGCAAGCAGCGCAACGGCCCCACCGGCACCGTGCGCCTGACATTCTTCGGTGAATTCACCCGCTTCGAAAACTTCGCCTCGGGGGACTACGCCGGCGATTTTCAATGAGCGAGCGCGTTGCCATCCATCTCGACGGCGCCGCCCTTGCCGTCAACGTCGGCGTGGTCCGGCGTCATGCCCCCGGCGCCCGAGTGATCGGCGTGGTGAAGGCCGACGCCTACGGCCACGGGCTCAAGTTCGTGGCCGGGCATCTTGCCGGACTGGTCGACGGCTTCGCGGTGGCCACCGTGGCCGAAGGGGTGAGACTGCGGCAACTCGGCATCGACGCGCCCGCGTGGGTACTGTCCGATTTCGCGCCGGCCGCGGACATGGACGCCGTCCTCGCCCATGACCTCACTGTCGTCATCCACGAGCGTTCGCAACTCGAGGCGGTGCGCGACGCCTCGCGCCCTCCGCGCTCGGTGGTCGTCAAGATCGACAGCGGCATGGGGCGGCTCGGCTTCGACCCCGCTGAACTTGTCGAGGTGGTGGGTGCATTGCGTGCGGCCGGCATAAACAGCGTTCGCGTAATGAGCCACCTCGCCTGCGCCGACGACCCCGCCGACCCCGCCACGGCCGACCAGCTGCAGTGCTTCGAGGCTGCGGTCGCGGGGCTCGGCCTCGAGCGCAGTCTCGCCAACTCGGCCGGCGTGGTGGCCTTCCGCGGTGCCGGATCCGACTGGGTGCGGCCGGGCATCATGCTCTACGGCGCCTCGCCGGTCATCGGCGTCGCCGCCGGCACGCTGGGGCTCGAGCCGGTGATGACCCTGACAACGAGGATCCTCGCGATACGCCGCTTTGCCAAGGGCCACAGAGTGGGCTACGGCGGCACCTACACCTGCACCCGGGACAGCGTCGCCGCGGTTCTGGCCTGCGGTTACGGCGACGGCTACCCGCGGCACGCCCCCACCGGAACGCCGGTGCGGTTTGCCGAGGGCTCGGGGTCGCTGATCGGGCGCGTCTCGATGGACTCGATGGTTGTGGATGTCACGGACCTGGGCGAAATCGACCCCGTCCAGCGGCCCGTGCTGTGGGGCAGGGGACTGCCGGTGGAGGAGGTCGCCGAGCGCGCGGGCACCATTCCCTACGAGCTGTTCTGCCGCCTGGCGCCGCGGCCTGCCAGCCGGGAGGTATGCGGTGGCGGCGCCTAGGCGCCTGTTCTTCTGCCGCGAGTGCGGCGGCGAGCATCCCAAGTGGAGCGGACAGTGTCAGCACTGCGGTGCCTGGAACACGCTCGAGGAGGGACCAGCGGCCGTCGCGGGCCCACGCGCGGCCGCAGCCGCTCCGCGGGGACGGCTGCGACCCACGCCGCTTGCGGACGTGGCGACCGAGGACCTGCCCCGGCTCGCCACCGGGTCGACGGAGCTCGATCGCGTGCTCGGCGGCGGCCTGGTTCACGGCGCCGTGGTGCTTATCGGCGGCGACCCGGGCATCGGCAAGTCCACGCTGCTGCTGCAGGCCCTTCACCACGTCGCCCGCGAGCGGCCGGCGCTGTACGTCACCGGCGAGGAGTCGTTGTCCCAGGTGGCGATGCGGGCCGAGCGTCTCGGCTGCCGCGAATCGAGCCTTCAGATGCTGGCCGAGAACAGCGTCGACGCCATCCTCGACGCCGCCGCGCCCCGGCCGCCGGCGGTGCTCGCCGCCGACTCGGTGCAGACCCTGTTGTCCGAGTCGGTCGGCTCGGCGCCTGGCAGCGTGACCCAGGTGCGCGAATGCGCCGCCCGGTTGGCGGCGTTCGCCAAGCAGACTGGATGCATCGTCTTGCTGGTCGGGCACGTGACCAAGGAAGGTGCGCTTGCCGGGCCGAGGGTGCTGGAGCACATGGTCGACACGGTTCTGTACTTCGAGGGTGACCGCTCCAGCCGCTTCCGGTTGGTCAGGGCGGTGAAGAACCGCTTCGGTGCCGCCAACGAGATCGGCGTGTTCGCCATGACCGACCGCGGCGTGCGCGACGTCGCCAACCCCTCGGCGATCTTCCTCAGTCGCAATGCCGAGCCGGCTCCCGGCAGCGTGGCGTTCGCCACCTGGGAGGGCACGAGGCCGCTGCTCGTCGAGGTCCAGGCACTGGTGGACCGAAGCGGCCTGGCCAATCCCCGGCGCCTGGCCCTCGGCTTCGACCAGAACCGCCTCAGCATGCTGCTGGCGGTGCTCCACCGCCATGCCGGCTACGGCTTCGCCGACCAGGACGTGTTCGTCAACCTCGTCGGCGGGGTGCGGATCACGGAGCCGGGCGCAGACCTCGCCGTGCTGCTGGCCGCGTTGTCCAGTTTCGCCGGCCGCGCCTTGCCGCACGAGCTCGTGGTGTTCGGCGAGGTGGGATTGTCGGGCGAGTTGCGGCCGGTGCAGGGCGGCCTTGAGCGTCTGCGCGAGGCGCGCAAGCTGGGGTTCGCGCGCGCGATCGTGCCCGAGGCGAACCGGACCGGGACCCGGGGCCTCGGCCTGGAGGTATTCGCGGTGCCGCGCCTTTCCGACGCCCTGGCCAGGCTCGATTTCTGATCGGCCCTGGCCCGGATATTTCACCGGTCGCTAGCGCTCTGTCCCGTAAATTTGTCGCATGAATATCGTGCGGGACAGGACGCTAGAGCGATACCACCCGAACCAGCACGACCGAGATGTTGTCGGGCCCGCCATTGTGGTTGGCCAGATCGATCAGGTCCTCGACAGCCTCCGGCAGTTCGCTGCCGCCCAGGTCGACCCGTTCGGCGATCTCGTCATCGCCGACGGCGTCGGTGAGCCCGTCGGAGGCCAGCAGGTAGACGTCGCCGGCGGCGAGCTTGGCCGAGATGACGTCCGGTTCGATGACAGCGTCCACGCCCAGCGCCTTGAGCAGCAGGTTCCAGCCGTAGCCGCCGCGGGCTTCCTCGGCGGAGATCAGGCCCTGTCGCACGGATTCCTGTGCGTGGGTATGATCGCTGGTCAGCAACTGCAGGGCGCCGCGCCGGTGGCGGTAGAGCCTGGAATCACCAAGGTGAACGGCGCACAGCCCCTCGCGGTCGAAGTGGGCCGCGATCACCGTGGCGCCCATGCCCTGGAACTCCGGCTTGTTCTTCGACAGCGTGTAGATCTGTTCGTTGGCAGTCGACACCGCGGCCACCAGGTTGTCGCTGCGCCTCGAGCCGGTAATGCCGGCCCCGGCGCCGGTGCGGCTGCACAGTTCGAGCCACTCATCGCCGATGGTATCGACGGCGATCTGGCTGGCCACGTCCCCCGCCTTGTGGCCGCCCATGCCGTCGGAGAGGATGACCAGGTCGAAACCGGGGAGGATTCGCACGTGGTCCTCGTTGCGCGCACGTACTCGGCCCCGGTCGGAGCCGCAGGCCATGTCGATGACGATTCCGGCGGACACGCTAGCCGCCGCGCCCGCCGCTGCCGGTTCGACTAGACGTCCCGCAGCAGTTCATTGATGCCGACCTTGGCGCGGGTCTTCTCGTCCACCTGCTTGACGATGACCGCGCAATACAGGCTGTGCGAGCCGTCGGCCGCCGGCATCGACCCGGACACCACCACCGAGCCGGGCGGCACGGCGCCGTAGGTGACCTCCCCCGTCTCGCGGTTGAGTATCCGTGTGCTCTGGCCAATGAAAACGCCCATGGAGATCACCGAACCGGCCCCGACCACGACGCCCTCGACCACCTCGCTGCGGGCCCCGATGAAGCAGTCGTCCTCGATGATGGTGGGCCCGGCTTGTAGCGGTTCCAGCACGCCGCCGATACCGACGCCGCCGGACAGGTGCACGTTGCGGCCGATCTGGGCGCATGAACCCACCGTCGCCCAGGTGTCGACCATGGTGCCCTCGCCGACGTAAGCGCCGATGTTCACGTAGCTCGGCATCAGCACCACCCCGGGGGCGATGTATGCACCGCGACGGACGTTCGCAGGCGGCACCACGCGAAAGCCACCCGCAGCGAAATCGCCGGAGCCGTAGTCCGCGAACTTGCACTCGACCTTGTCGAAGTAGTTGGTGTAGCCGTCGCGCACGACCCGGTTCGGCGAGATCCGGAACGACAGCAGCACCGCCTTCTTCAGCCACTGGTTGACGAGCCACTCGCCGTCGCGCTGGTCGGCCACGCGCTCCTTGCCGGTGTCGAGCAGTTCGATCGCTGCCTCCACCGCCTCGCGCACCTCGGCGGCGACGTTGCGCGGGGTGATGTCGGCGCGGTTCTCGAAAGCCGATTCGATGATGTCCTTGAGATCTGCCATGAGCGAGCGTCTGGTTCGGTTGCGCGGCAGCCGCGGGGAGCGCGGCCGGTTGAATCGGCGAGTATAGAGAACGCCGCCGCGGCGGCCAACCAGGGCAGCGGGAACAGGCCCTAGCCCGGCGGCGCCGCGTCGTCGACCAGGCGGACGATATGGTTCTTCAGGCAGGCGAGCTGTTCGTCGTCCGTCACCGGCTCGCCGTCACGGTTGGTGATCAGGAAAATGTCCTCGACCCGCTCGCCGAAGGTGCTGATACGCGCCGAGATCAGCTCCACCTTGCAGTCGATCAGGCCCGCGGCGATCACGTGCAGCAGGCCCGGGCGGTCGCGGGTGACCAGTTCCATGGTGGAGTAGTTGCCCGACGGGTGGGTTTGCACCGATACCGACGTCGGAGTCCGGAAGTGCTTGAGCGCCCGCGGCACGCGCCTGGGCGGCGGCGCCGCGCCGCTCCCCGGGTGCAGGATCTTCTCGCGCAGGTTGCGGGCGAGGAGCTGCAGCGCTGCGCCGCGAGTCTCGGCGCTGCCGTCGATCAGCACCAGGAACACGAGCAGCACCATCCCCGAGGTCATGCGATGCACGCGGGCATCGGCGATTGACAGGCGCGAGCGCTCGAAGGCGCCCGCGACGTTGGCGAAAAGCTGCCCCGTGTACGGTGCCAGCACCACGAACTGCAGCGCCTCCAGGCGCGCGAGGTGGCGCACCTCCACCACCGGGATCTCGCTGGCGCGCGCGTTCATGAGAACCTCGCCGTGCCAGCCGATGGTGTCGGGGTCGTTGCGCACGAAGTAGTCGTCGTCGAGTTGCGCCCAGAAAGCCTCCACCGCCTTGCGATTGCGCGACGCCTGGGGCATGGTGCGCAGCACGTCGCGCTTGATGTCGCGGATCTGCTCCTCGAGATCGACCGGCTGGCCGAGGCCGAGCTGCAGGGCGCGGCGGGTGGCGCGGTAAAGGTCGTACAGGAGCTGACCCTTCCAGGTATTCCACACGTGGGGGCTGGTGCCGCGGATGTCGGCGATGGTGAGCAGGTACAGGTTGTCGAGGTGTTCCTGGTCGCCGACCTGCGAGGCGAAGCGGTTGATGACGTCAGGATCGGTGATGTCCTGCTTCTGCGCGGTCCATGACATCAGCAGGTGATGGCGCACCAGCCAGGCCACGAAGCGCGCGTCGTAGTCGGACATGTCGTGCTGCTTGCAGATCCGGTAGGCGTCCTTCTCGCCGAGTTCGGAGTGATCGCCGCCGCGGCCCTTGGCGATGTCGTGGAACAGCCCGGCGAGGTAGAGCCTGAAGGGCTTGAACAGGTTGGCGATGATCTCGCTGGCGAGCGGGAACTCGTGGCGGTGTTTCGCCACCGCGAAGCGCCTCAGGTTGCGCACCACGAACAGCAGGTGGGCGTCGACGGTGTAGACGTGGAACAGGTCGTGCTGCATCTGTCCCACGACGCGCCCGAATTCCGGCAGGTAGGCGCCGAGCACGCCGTAGTTGTTCATGGTGCGCAGGGTGTGGGTCAGTCCCTCGCTGTGGCGGAAGATCTCCATGAACAGGCTGGTGCAGCGAATGTCGCGCCGGAACTCGCCGTTGATGCGCTCGAGGTTGGCGCGCACCTGGCGGATGGTCTGCGCGCGCACGCCCTTGAGCGCCGGGTTCTGCTGCAGGATCTGGAACAGCTCCAGCAGGGCGAACGGCCAGCGTTCGAACACGCGCTCGGAGTTGACCTCGAGGAAGCCGTCGACGCTGCGAAAGCGCCGGTTGATCTGCACCACTTCGCTGCGCTCCTGCTTCAGTATCGCCTCCTGGAAATGCTGCAGCAGGATCTCGTTGAGCAGGTGCAGTTCCTTGATCGTGCGGTAGTAGCGCTTCATGAGCTGCTCCACCGCCAGGTTGCCTGGCTTGTCGGTGTAACCCCACTGGCGCGCGATCTCGCGCTGGTAGTCGAACAGCAGCCGGTCCTCGCGGCGGCCGGCCATCCAGTGCAGGCTGGCGCGCAGGCGCCAGATGAAATTGCGGTTGCGCACCAGGCTGCGGTACTCGTCGGCGGTGAGGAATCCGCGCTCGACCAGCTCGCGAAAGCCCCCGGTACCGAAATAGCGCTGGGTCACCCACTGGATCATCTGGATGTCGCGCAGCCCGCCCGGCCCTTCCTTGACCTGCGGCTCGAGGTTGTAGGCGGTGTCCTCGAAGCGCGCGTAACGGGCCTGCTGCTCGCGCCATTTCTCCGCGAAGTATTTCCTTACCGGCCAGATCCGGTCGGGCCCGATGCGCGCCATGAGCTGGGGGTGCAGTGACTTGTCGCCGCACACGTGGCGGCTTTCCATGAGATTGGTGACGACGGTCAGATCGTCGCGCGCCTCGGCCACGCATTGCTTGAGGTTGCGCACGCTGTGACCGACCTCGAGCCCGATGTCCCACAGAAGGCGCACCAGGTGCCCGGCGAACTCGGCGGTCTGGTCGTTGACCCGGCTCGGCAGCAGGACCAGCACGTCGATGTCGGAGTAGGGATGCAATTCGCCTCGCCCGTAGCCGCCGACCGCCACCAGCGAGGCGCCGGCCCGCCCCGGGAAATCGCGCTCGGTCACCTCCCAGGCCACCTCGAGGAGGCGGTCGACCAGCCACGTGTAGTGCGCCACCTCGACGGCGGGCGAGCCGCCCTCCAGGTGGAACTCGTGGAGCAGGTCCCGGCCGTGCTGCAGGGCTTCCTTGAATACCCGGACGGGCGTCGCGGCGGACCGGGCGTGCTCGCGCAGGCGATGCGTGTCGAGCAGGTCGCGGCGGGCGAGTCGCGCGCTCACCGCGGCTTCCGGCGAACCCCGCCGCCGGCCGGTCTCAGAGCGCGCCCCCCGAGGGCAGCGTGAGCACCTCGAAACCGTCCGCGGTGACGGCGATGGTGTGTTCCCACTGGGCGCTCAGGCTGTGGTCACGAGTGACCACGGTCCAGCCGTCGGACAGCAGCCGGGTTTCCTTGCGGCCGGCATTGATCATCGGTTCGACGGTGAAAGTCATGCCCTCGACCAGGGCCATGCCCGTGCCGGCCGTGCCATAGTGCAGCACCTGCGGGTCCTCGTGGAATCCCAGGCCGATGCCGTGCCCGCAGTACTCGCGCACCACCGAGAACCCGGCGGCCTCGGCGTGGGTCTGGATGGCGTGGCCGATGTCCCCCAGGCGGGCGCCGGGGCGGACCTGCTCGATGCCGAGCTTCATCGACTCGTAGCAGGTTTCGATGAGCCTGGCGGCGCGGATCGAGGGCTGTCCGACGGCGTACATGCGGCTGGTGTCGCCGTGGTAGCCGTCCTTGATGACCGTGATGTCGATATTGATGATGTCGCCGTTCTTGAGCTTCTTGTCCCCCGGAATGCCATGACAGATGACGTGGTTCACCGAGGTGCAGATCGACTTGGGAAAGCCGCGGTAGTTCAGCGGCGCTGGAATCGCCTCGAGATCCTCGACGATGAACCGGTGGCAGATGGCGTCGAGTTCGCCGGTTGTCACGCCGGCGGTCACGTGGGGCCCGATCATGTCGAGAACGCTCGCCGCGAGGCGGCCGGCAACGCGCATCTTCTCGATTTCCTCGGGAGTCTTGATGGTCATGGGAAGCGCCATGGTCGTTTCAGTCCGGGGTTCAGGCGACCGCCCGGCCGCCTTCGAAGGCCGCGCAGTGTACCTGCAACCGCTCGAGAATTTAACGCCCCGTCGACAAGTACGGGGCACGCCGGGTCCGCCCCGGGGGAGCATTGCCACTGGAGGAGCGCGCCGCCCTCTGGTAAAATCGCGCGCCCCGCGCCGTGCAAGGCCGCCGAACCAGGCCGCCTTGCGCCGGCAGCGGGGTAACCTTACCCATCTCGCGTACGGCCAATCAAGGACCTGTCCGGGTGCCCTTCGGGGTTGGCAGGTCGCGCCGTGCCAGGCAACCAACCCGAACGGAGATCATTCGATGGCAGAGTATACGATGCGCGCGCTGCTCGAGGCCGGCGTTCATTTCGGCCACCAGACGCGTTACTGGTCGCCGAAGATGAAGCCTTACATCTACGGCAGCCGCAACAAGATCCACATCATCAACCTCGAGCACACGCTGCCGCTTTACCAGGAGGCGATGAACTACCTGGGCAAGGTGGCCTCGGCGCGTGGCACCGTGCTGTTCGTGAGCACCAAGCGCCAGGCCAGCCGGCTGGTCGAGGAGCAGGCCCAGCGCTGCGGCACCCCCTACGTGAACCACCGCTGGCTCGGGGGAATGCTGACAAATTTCAAGACCGTCCGCAAATCCGTCGCCCGCCTCAAGGAACTCGACGAGCTCAAGGAAACCGGCGGCTATTCCCGCCTCGGCAAGAAGGAGGGCCTGCGCCTGGAGCGCGAGCGGCTCAAGCTGGAGCGATCGCTGGCCGGAATCCGGGACATGAACGGGCTGCCCGACGCCCTGTTCGTGATCGACGTCGATCACGAGTACATCGCGGTCAAGGAAGCCAACAAGCTCGGCATTCCCGTCGTGGCCGTGGTCGATACCAACAGCTCCCCCGACGGCGTGGATTACGTGATTCCCGGCAACGACGACGCCATTCGCGCCATTCGCATGTACCTGAGCGGCGCGGCGGACGCCATCATCGAGGGCCGCCAGTCGGCCCAGGTGGTCATCCCCGGCGACGAGGACGACTACATCGAGGTCGACGAGACGGCGACCGAGGCCCCTGCACAAGCGGCCGAAGGCGACGGCAATCCGGCGGAGCAGGCCCTCGGGCAGGGCTGAGCACGGCGCCGAAGGGCCGCGCGGACCGGGCGCGGCCCATTACCGCGCGACCGAGCCGGCGATGCCCCGGCGAGCTTCGGCGCGCGAGTCCGGCGCGCCCCAATCCACAGGTTTCGAGGTAACAGCAGCATGGCAGTAACGGCAAGCATGGTGAAGGAACTCCGCGAGCGCACCGGCGCGGGGATGATGGAATGCAAGAAGGCGCTGACCGAGACCGGCGGCGACCAGGATGCGGCGGTGGAGCTCTTGCGCAAGAAGGGTGCTGCCAGCGCCGACAAGAAGGCCTCCCGCGTCGCCGCGGAGGGGGCCATCGTGCAGCGCTTCGCCGAAGACAGTCGCCGCGCGGTGATGGTCGAGGTCAATTCGGAGACCGATTTCGTCGCCAAGGGCGAGGCCTTCAACGAGTTTTCCGATGCCGTGGCCGCGCGGATTCTCGCCAGCGATCCCGCCGATGTCGACGCGCTGATGGCACTGCCGCTCGCCGACGGCGGCGAGTCGGTCGAGACGGTGCGCAAGGACCTCGTCGGCGGCAAGATCGGCGAGAACATCTCGGTGCGCCGCTTCATCGCGATGAACGCCGGCGATGGCGAGGTGCTGGCGGGTTACCTGCACGGCAACCGGATCGGCGTCCTCGTCCACCTCGCCGGCGGCGACGAGACCTTGGCCCGCGACATCGCCATGCACGTTGCCGCCTCGCGCCCGGTGAGCGTGGACGAGAGCGGCATGCCGGCCGACCTCGTCGCCCGCGAGCGGGAGATCTTCCTCGAGCAGGCCCGCGCCAGCGGCAAGCCCGAGGCCATCATGGAGAAAATGGTGGAGGGGCGTGTGCGCAAGTTCCTCGCCGAGAACACTCTCGTCGGTCAGCCGTTCGTCAAGGATCCCGACCAGACGGTCGGGCAGCTCCTGAAGGCTGCCGGCGCCGCCGTGCGCGGATTCGTCCGCTACGAGGTGGGCGAGGGCATCGAAAAACGCAGCGACGATTTCGTCGCCGAGGTCATGGCCCAGGCCAAGGGCGGTTGACGGCGCCGCCGCGGAGACCAGCGTCCGTGAGCCCAGGGCCCGTCTACGGCCGCATCCTGCTCAAGCTCAGCGGCGAAGCCATCGGCGGCGAGCGCGGAGAGGGCTTCGACGGGCCGAGCCTGCGGCGGCTGGCGGCCGACGTGCACGCCCTGGTGGACATGGGCGTCGAGGTCGCGGTGGTCGTCGGCGGCGGCAACTTCTTCCGCGGCATGAACTCGCCCCTGCCCGGATGCGACCGTGTCTCGGCCGACCACATCGGCATGCTGGCCACGGTGATGAACGCGCTCGCGCTCGGCCACGCCCTTCGCGAACGCGGCGCCACGGCCCGCGTGTTGTCTGCCTTTCCGGTCGGCGCGCTCGTCGAAGCCTACAGCGTCGATGCGGCCACCGCGGCGCTGTCGAGGGGCGACGTCGTCGTCCTCGGCGGCGGGACCGGCAACCCGCTGTTCACCACCGACACCGCCGCCGCCCTGCGCGCGGTCGAATGCGGCTGCCAGGTGCTGGTCAAGGCCACCGGCGTGGACGGCGTCTACGACCAGGACCCGAAGAAAAACCCCGCCGCGAAACGCTATACTTCGCTGAGTTTCGACGAGGTGATCGCCAGGCGCCTGGCGGTCATGGATACTAGCGCCTTCACCCTGTGCCGCGACGCCTCCCTGCCGATACGTGTGCTCGACGTCAACCGCCCGAACGCGCTCTGCAACGCGGTCACGGGAATCGACGAAGGGACGCTGATCAGCTAGTCTCCCGGAAGGGGAGCCGTGGCGTGCCGGCCGACATGCAGCAATGGTATAGTCAACGATGATCGAAGATATCTACAAGGACGCCCAAAGCAGGATGAAGAAAACCGTCGAGACCGTGCGCCACGAGCTGGCCCGTCTTAGAACGGGGAGGGCGTCCACAGCGCTGCTCGAGCACATCCGGGTCGACTATTACGGCACGCCGAGCCCGCTCGACCAGGTGGCGACCGTCAGCGTCGCGGACGCCCGGACCATCGCCGTCAACCCCTGGGAAAAGCGCATGGTGCCGGTGATCGAGAAGGCGATACTCGAGTCGGACCTGGGACTCAACCCCGTGACCGCCGGCGAGGTGATCCGCATTCCGCTGCCGGCGCTGACCGAGGAGCGTCGACGCGAGATCACCAAGGTGGTGCGCTCCGAGGGGGAGAACGGCAAGGTGGCGGTGCGCAACATCCGGCGCGACGCGCTGCATCACGTCAAGGAGCTGGTCAAGGAAAAGGAGATCACCGAGGACGACGAAAAGCGCGCCGGCGAGCGCATCCAGGAGCTGACCGACAAGTTCGTCGCCGAGATCGACGCCGTGGTGGCGGAGAAGGAACGCGAAGTCATGGAAGTATGACGCTCGTCGGCGGCGCCCAGCGAGCGATTCGGAACGAAGATTGAAAGCATTACCCGACGCCATTCCCCGGCACATCGCAGTCGTCATGGACGGCAACGGCCGCTGGGCCCGCAGGCGCGGCAAGCCGCGCATCGCCGGGCACCGCCGCGGCGTCGAGGTCGCCCGCGAGCTGGTAGGCTCCTGCGCCAGCCGCGGCATCGCCTACCTGACCCTGTTCGCGTTCAGCAGCGAGAACTGGCGCCGCCCGCGCACCGAGGTCGAGTTCCTCGTGGAGCTGCTCACCACGTACCTCGAGAACGAGATCCACAAGCTGCACGAGAACGGCGTCAACCTGAGAATCATCGGCGACATAGAACCGTTCGGCCCTCGCGTGCGCATGCTGGCGCGCAGCGCCGAGCAGTTGACCAGCGGCAACGGCAGGCTGAATCTCGCCATCGCCATCAACTACGGCGGCCGCTGGGACATCACCCAGGCGGTCGGCCGGATCGCCGCCGAAGTCGCCGCCGGCCGCATCGGTGCCAACGATATCGACGACCGGCTCGTCGAGTCGTACCTGAGCACGCGCGGCATGCCTGAACCGGACCTGTTCATCCGTACCGGGGGCGAGTCGCGAATCAGCAATTTCCTGCTCTGGCAGCTCGCCTATACCGAGCTGTACTTCACCGACGTGCTGTGGCCCGATTTCAGCGAGGCGGAACTCGACAATGCGCTGAAGTCCTATGCCGGCCGGCAGCGGCGTTTCGGCCAGACCGGGGAACAGGTCAGCGTCAGCCGATAGCCGCTGCGCCGGCCGGTCCGCCCCGACAAGGTCCCGCGACGTGCTCAGAACCCGGGTACTGACGGCGCTGGTGCTCTTCGCCGCCCTGGCGGCCGCCTTCCTGCTTCTGACTCCCGGCCGGTTCGCGTACGCCCTGCTCGTCGTCACGGCGCTCGCCGCATTCGAGTGGGGCCGTCTGTGCGTTCCCCGCTCGCGACCTGCCGCGCTCGGCTACGCCTCGGCGGTCACCGCGGCGACGGTGCTGTTGTCGGTGGTTCCCGGCGCGGCGCCCGCGGTGATCGGTGCCGGCGCACTGGCGTGGTGCCTGGCGCCGGTGCTGCTGGTCCGCTGGGCCGGCAGGCGCACGGTCCCCGCCGTCGCGCTCGTCCTTGGATTCGTGGTGCTGGCGCCGGCGTGGTTCGCACTGGTTCGCCTGCGCGCCATGGACGGCGGTTATTACCTGTGGATGCTGCTGGCACTGGTCTGGGCCGCAGACATCGGCGCCTATTTCATCGGCAGGGCGTTCGGCCGGCACAAGCTGGCGAGCGCCATCAGCCCCGGCAAGACCCGCGAGGGCGCCGTCGGCGGGCTGGCGTCGGCCGCGGCGGTGGGGGCGGCCGGCGGCTGGATGTTCACGGCCCCCGCCGAGCTGCACCCGCTCGCCTGGCTGGCGGCGTGTCTCGCGGCGGCGGCCTTCTCCATCGTCGGCGACCTGTCGGAAAGCCTGGTCAAGCGCATGGCCGGGGTCAAGGACAGCGGCAGCCTGCTACCGGGCCACGGCGGCGTGCTCGACCGTATCGACGGTATACTCGCCGCGGCGCCGGTGTTCACGGTCGTACTGTGGCTGCTGTACCCCGGCCACTTTTCCCATTTTCCCTGAATCGCTGCCCCGAACGGTGCCCATGTCCGCTGACCCTTCCGCCGCCGACCCGGTCCGCCGCCGCCGGGTTGTCGTGCTCGGCGCCACCGGCTCGATCGGCGAGAACACCCTCGACGTGATCGCCCGCCACCCGGATCGATTCCAGGTGTTCGCGCTCAGCGCGAAAAGTCGCACGGACCGCCTCATGGAGCAGTGCCGGCGCCATGGTCCCCGGTACGCCGTGGTAGAGGATGTCACGGCCGCCCGTGACCTGGCGGTCCGGCTGGGCGATGAAGGGCTCGCCACCGAGGTCCTGGCCGGACCCGGGGCGCTGGCCGAGGTCGCCGGCCACGACGAGAGCGACATCGTGGTCACCGGAATCGTTGGCGCCGCCGGCCTGCTGCCCACCCTGGCCGCCGTGTCCGGGCCGCGCCGAGTGCTCGTCGCCAACAAGGAGCCGCTGGTCATGATGGGCCGCGCCATCGTCGAGGCGGCGGCGAACTTCCGGGCCACGATCATCCCCCTGGACAGCGAGCACAACGCGATCTACCAGTGCCTGCCGAGCGGCTTCTTCGATGCCGACGCGAACTCCCGCCCTGGCGTGCGCCGGATCATCCTGACCGCCTCGGGCGGCCCGTTCCGCACCCTGTCCGCCGCCGAATTGAAGAACGTCACGCCGGTGCAGGCGGTGGCGCACCCGAACTGGGTGATGGGTCCCAAGATCTCCGTCGACTCGGCGACGCTGATGAACAAGGGCCTGGAGCTGATCGAGGCCTGCGTGCTGTTCGACCTGCCGGTCGAGGATGTCGGTGTCGTAATCCACCCGCAGAGCACCGTGCATTCGATGGTAGAATTTGTCGACGGTTCCGTGATCGCGCAAATGGGGGCCTCCGACATGCGCATCCCCATCGCCCACGGGCTGGGATGGCCCGACAGGATCGAATCGGGCGCCCGCTGCCTGGATTTCTTCGCCATGAACCAGCTCGACTTCGAGAGGCCCGACGAGGTGCGTTTCCCTTGTCTCGCGCTGGCGCGCGAGGCGGCGCGCACGCGGGGGTCGGCCCCGGTGGTCCTCAACGCCGCCAACGAGGTGGCCGTGGAATCGTTCCTTGCCGGCCGCATACCGTTCACCGCCATACCCGCCGTCATCGAGGAAGCCCTGCAGTCCCGCCACGAGGACCCGGGCGGCAACCTCGAGGCGGTGCTCGATGTCGACCGGCGCGCGCGTGCCGTCGCCCGTGACGTGATCGAATCCCGCCACGGCGCCTAGCCGATGGATTTCCTGTTCAGCCTGCTGGGCTTCGTACTGGCCATCGGCATTCTCGTCACGGTCCACGAGTTCGGCCATTTCTGGGTCGCGCGCCGGCTCGGCGTCAAGGTCCTGAAGTTCTCTATCGGCTTCGGCCGCCCGCTCGTAGCGTGGCGAGGCCGCGACGGCGAGACGGAATACGCGATCGCCATGATTCCCCTCGGCGGCTACGTCAAGATGCTCGACGAGTCCGAGGGGGAGGTCGATTCCGGCGAGGTCCATCGCGCCTTCAATCGAAAGTCGCTGTCGGTACGCTCGGCGGTGGTCGTCGCCGGCCCGGCCTTCAACTTCCTGTTCGCGATCCTCGCCTACTGGGCGATCTTCAGCATCGGCATCGACGGTATCAAGCCGGTCATCGGCCAGGTCGCGCCCGGCTCCGTCGCAGAGCGGGCGGGGCTCGCCGCCGGAGACCGCGTGCTGACCATCGACGGGCGCCTCGCCCATACCTGGGGTGAACACCGGTTGTACATGATGAACCGGCTGCTGGACGGCGATTCGGTCGAGTTCGTGGTCGAGCGCGGCGGCGCCGAACGCGTGTCGGCGAGTGTGGCCATGGAAGGCGAACTCGCGGACGCCCTGTCGCCGGCCGGCATCGAGCAGGCCATCGGCATGGCGCCGGCACTGCCCGAGCTCGAGGCGGTGGTCGGCGAAGTGGTCGCCGGCTCGCCGGCCGCCGCGGCGGGCTTCCGCTCCGGCGACCGTGTGACCGCCATCAATGGGAATCCGGTCGACGGGTGGCGTGAACTGGTCGAGGCGGTGATGCCGCGGCCCGGCGAGTCCCTGGAGTTCACCCTGCTTCGAGGCGACGAACGGATCGAGGTCGTCGTGGTGCCCGAACCCGCCGAGTTCGACGGCCGGACCATCGGCCGGATAGGCGTCGCCCCGGCCCCCGCCGAAGCCGGCGAGGAGTTCCTGGCCAGCGTCGAGCTGTCGCCCGTCGAAGGTCTCGTGCGTTCGGTCGAGAACACCTGGCTGATGAGCGTGCTGACCCTCAAGATGCTCTACCGGATGCTGAAGCTCGAGGTGTCGACGGAAAACCTGAGCGGCCCGATCACCATCGCCCATTTCGCGGGGCAGAGCGTGCAGATCGGGCTGGTGCCGTTCCTGACGTTCCTCGCCGTCATCAGCGTCAGTCTCGGCGTGCTCAATCTGCTGCCGATCCCGGTTCTGGACGGAGGGCATCTGTTATATTATGCCATCGAGCTGGTACGAGGCGGGCCGGTTCCCGAGCGCGTGATGTACTGGGGACAGCAGGTGGGCATACTCATGCTGGCCATGTTGATGGCACTGGCGTTCTACAACGATATCCTGCGGCTTCTGGGCTGAAGGTGCGAACAAGGCAGAGAATCACCATGAGAGCACTCATACTCTTCGTTGTCGCGGCGTTGTCGTTCGGCCAGTGGGCGTTCGCCCAGCAGAGCTTCGTGGTCAGCGACATCCGTGTCGAGGGCTTGCAGCGACTCGCCCCCGGAACGGTGTTCAACTACCTGCCCATCAAGGTGGGCGACGAAGTCGACGCCGAGGTCAGCACCGACGCGGTCAGGGCGCTGTTCGATACCGGCTTCTTCACCGATGTGGAACTTCGGCAGGAGGGCAGCGTCCTGGTGGTCGAGGTGCAGGAGCGGCCGTCGATCTCCGACATCACCATCCGCGGCAACAAGGACCTGCGCGACGAGGCGCTCGAGGAAGGGTTGAACAATGCCGGCTTCGCCGAGGGCCGGATCTTCAACCAGGCGCTGCTCGACCAGGTGCTCGAGGAGATTCGCAGCCAGTACTTCAACCGGGGCCGCTACTCCGCGCGGGTCGAAGCCACGGTATCGCCGCGGCCGCGCAACCGGGTCGCCGTCAGCATCGACATCGACGAGGGCAGCGTGGCCCGGATCGACGAGATCAACATCGTCGGCAACAGCGCCTTCGAGGAAGATGAGCTGCTCGAGCAGTTCTCGCTCTCGGACCGGCGGCTGCTCGGCTTCATCGGCCGCCGCGACCAGTATTCCCGCGAGAAGCTGCTCGCCGACATCGAGTCGCTTCGCAGCTTCTACCAGGACAACGGTTACCTCAATTTCCAGATCGTCTCCACCGACGTCTCGATTTCCCAGAACCAGCAGGACATCTTCATCACCATCAGCATCAGCGAGGGCGAGCGCTACGTGGTGCGCGACATTCGCGTCGAGCCGGTGGAGGAGATCCCCGCGGAAGACATCGAGGCCCTGGTGACCGTGCGCCCCGGCGAAGTCTTCTCGCGCAGGGCAATCGCAGAGAACCGTGCCGCCATCGCCGGGATGCTGGCCGACCGGGGCTACGCCTTCGCCCAGGTCAACGCGATCACCGACGTAGACGACGAGACCAACTCGGTAGGCTTCACCTTCGCCATCGATCCGGGAGACAGGGTGTACGTGCGCCGCATCGAGATCACCGGCAATGCGAGCACCCGAGACGAGGTCATCCGTCGCGAGATTCGCCAGCTCGAGGGTTCGGCTTTCTCGTCGGAGGATGTCAGGCGTTCGCGCGAGAGAATCTTCCGTCTCGGCTTTTTCGATGACGTGACGATCGACACCCAGCCGGTACCGGGTACGGTCGACCAGCTCGACCTCGTCGTCACGGTCCGGGAACGTGCCACGGGAAGCTTCCTGTTCGGCGTCGGCTACTCCGACTCCGACGGCGTCCTGGTCCAGGCCAGCGTCACCCGCGCCAACCTGTTCGGGACCGGTCGGGAAATCGACGTTCGCATCGACAACTCGGATGTCACCAAGTTCTACGAGATCGAGTACACCAATCCCTATCACACCGCCAGCGGCATCAGCCGCAGCTTCCGTGTTTCGAGCCGGGAAATCGACGCCGAGGAAGCCAATACCGCGGAGTACATCGTCAATACGCTGGCCGGCGGCGTCGGTTACTCCATCCCGCTTTCGGAGTACAACAACCTGACCATCGGCCTTGACGTCGAGGATATCGAACTCGAGGAAACGGACGAGACCCCGCCGGAGTTCTCGTCCTTCATCGACCAGTTTCCCGAAAGCACCAACTTCAAGCTGACCGCGGGAGTCGGTCGCGACACGCGCGACAGCATCTTCTTCCCGACCCGCGGCTACCTGCGCCGCGCCACGGTGGAAGTCGCGGTGCCCGGCAGCGACCTCGAGTACTACAAGGTCGACCTCAGGGCGTCGTGGTACAAGGCGTTGACGCGCAGCAAGCGCACGGTGCTCAAGCTCGGCGGCGATATCGGCTACGGCGACGGCTTCGGCGATCTCGACGTGCTGCCGTTCTTCAAGAACTACTACGCCGGCGGTCCGAGTTCGGTGCGCGGCTTCGATTCGCGCTCTCTGGGTCCGCGCGATTCCGGCCCGTCTCCGGAGGCGATCGGCGGCAACAAGCGGGTGACGGCGACCGCCGAGCTGTTGTTCCCGGTGCCGGGGGCGTCGGATTCCGACGACAAGCGTCTCGGTATTTTCGTCGACGCGGGGCAGGTCTATTCCGAGGAGGACAACATCGATCTCGGCGACGTCAGGGTGTCGGCCGGCGTGTCGTTCAACTGGTTCTCGCCGATCGGCCCGCTCGCGATCAGCTACGGCGTGCCCCTGAACGAGGAGGACGGGGACGACGTCGAGAACTTCCAGCTGTCGCTGGGTGCCTTGTTCAGATAGACCGGGTGGCGATGTTGCAGATGAAGGTTCGTTGGGTGCTCATGCTGGTCGGTACGCTGGCGGCCGCTCCAGCGCTGGCCGAGGGCCCGAAAATCGGCTTCGTGGATGCGGTAAAGCTTATCGAGTCCGCGCCCCAGGGCGAAGAGTCGCTGAAGAAGCTGGAGCAGGAATTCAGCCCGCGCGACCGTGAGATCCGGCAGCTGAGGGCGGAGCTTCGCGACGCCGAGGCCGAGCTCGACAAGAACGCGCCGGTGATGAAGCAGGCCGATATCGACCAGGCGCAACTGGAAATCGCCGCGCTGAGCCGAAGGATCAAGCGCCTGCAGCAGGAGTTCAAGGACGACTACAACCTCAGGCGCAACGAGGAACTGGCGAGGCTTCAGCAGATAGTCACCGAGGCGATCATCGAGATCGCCGAGAGCGAGGGGTACGACCTCATCGTCCAGCAGGCGGTCTACGCGAGCAGCGGCATCAATTTGACCGAGAAGGTGCTGGAAAAGCTCAGCAACTGAGCGCTCGACGCACGCAAAAGGCCAGCCGGTGACCGAACAGGAGAAATCGCTCCCCCTGGCGGAACTGGCCGCACTCATCGGGGCCGAGCTCGACGGGGACCCGGCGTTCAGGGTCCGGCGCCCCGCCAGTCTTGCCCGGGCAACGGGTTCCGATGTCTCGTTCTTTTCAGACCGCCGCCTGGCTTCGACCCTGGAGTCGACGCGCGCAGGCGCCGTCATCCTCGGCCGGCCGGACCGCGAGCTGTTCGCCGGCCACCGGCTGCTCGCCGACGATCCCTACCGTGCCTTCGTGCAGGCGTCCCGGGTACTGCTGGGCAGGGTGGGGCCTTCTGCGGGAGAGATTGCTCCTTCGGCGGTAATCGATCCGGGTGCGCGAACGGGTAGCGGTGTCTCCATCGGGCCTCTGGCGGTCATCGGTTCGGGGGTTGATATCGCGGACGACGTCAGCATCGGCGCCGGTACCGTGGTCGGTGCTGGCACTCGGATCGGCACCGGTACGCGCATCGCCGCCGGCGTCGTCATCTACGACGACTGCACCATCGGGCGTCGGTGCCATATCGAATCCGGCGTCGTGATCGGCGCGCCCGGCTTCGGCTACCTCCCGTCACCCGACGGGTGGATCGGCGTGCCGCAGATCGGTTCGGTGGTGATCGGTGACGATGTCGACATCGGTGCCAACACCACCATCGACCGCGGCGCACTCGACGATACGATCATCGAGGACGGCGTGAAGATGGACAACCTGATCCAGATCGGGCACAACGTGGTCATCGGCGCCCATACCGCCATAGCGGCGTGCACCGGCATCGCGGGCAGCGCGCGCATCGGCAAGCGGTGTAGAATCGGGGGCAGGTCCTCTATCGCGGGCCATCTCGAGATCGCCGACGATGTCACGATCCATGCCACCAGCATGGTGATTCGTTCGGTGCGCGAAAAGGGATCGACGTACTCGTCGAACCTGTCTGCGATGCCGGTCGCGAAATGGCGCCGGATACTCGTCAGGCTGGCGGGGATCGACGAGCTTTATTCTCGCGTGCGCGATCTGGAGCGCGCCCGGGCGGCTGGCAGCGGCCGGGACGACGACTGACCCGCTGCGCGGGTGGCGAGGCCGGACAGCACGGCTTCAAGCGAGGCATATTGCGGGCAAACCCGGAACGGACAAGACATTGAGCACGTTAGACATCAACCAGATTCGGAAGATCCTTCCTCACCGCTACCCGTTCCTGCTGCTTGACCGCGTCGAGGATTACGAGGTCGACAAGTGGCTGCGCGCCATCAAGAACGTCACCATCAACGAACCGTGTTTCCAGGGCCACTTTCCGCACCGCCCCGTGTTCCCGGGCGTGTTGACCCTCGAGGCCATCGCCCAGGCCGCTGCCGTGCTGGCCAGCCTGAGCATGGGGGAGGAAGCCAGCGACGACACCATCTACCTGTTCGCGGGCATCGACAACGCCCGCTTCAGGCGCCCGGTGGTGCCGGGCGACCAACTGGTCATCGAGGCGCGCATGGCGCGGCGCGTGCGCAACATCTGGCGCTGCGCCGGCGAGGCCACCGTCGACGGCAAGCTGTGCAGCTCCATGGAGCTTATGTTCACCTACCAGAAGCTCTAGTGTCCGCCACTGCCAACAGCACAGGCGCGCGCCCGGCGTCGCCGAGAACTCGCGCCACCGCGGTGCGCCGACGAGCAGCGCGATGAACAAGTCGGTCGACATCGATCCGCGCGCCGTCGTCGACCCGGGTGCCGAGATCGGCGAAGGCGTTTCGATAGGTCCGTTTTCCATCGTCGAGGCCGGGGTCGTCATCGGACCGAATACCTGCATCGGTCCGCACGTCGTCATTCGGCGCAACACCAGCATCGGTGCGGACAATCGCATCTTCCAGTTCAGTTCCATCGGCGAGGAGCCGCAGTACGCGGGATTTCGCGACGACGACACGCGCCTTCAGATCGGCGACCGCAACATCATCCGCGAGTACTGCACGTTGAACCGCGGCACCCCGGTGGGCGGCGGCGTCACGCGCATCGGCAGCGACAACTTCCTGATGGCCTATGTCCATGTCGCGCACGACTGCGTACTCGGCAATCACCTCGTGTTCGCCAATTGTGCGAGCCTGGCGGGCCACGTCGAGGTCGGCGACCATGTGATCATGGGAGGTTTCACGCTCGTTCACCAGTTCTGCCGGGTGGGTGCGCACTCGATCACCGGGATCGGCACCGTGTGCCTGAAGGACGTGCCGCCGTTCGTGGTGGCGGCTGGCAACACGGCCTCGCCCTTCGGCATCAACGTAAAGGGACTGAAGCGGCGCAATTTCACGACGGAGCAGATCCAGGCGCTGAAGTGGGCGTACCGGCAGATCTTCCGCTCCGGCCTGGACGTTCGCGCGGTGGTCAGCCGGCTCGAGGAAAAGCTCGATGAATGCGCCGAAATCCAGCTGTTCATCGACTTCCTCAATTCCTCGCGGCGCGGCATCATCCGCTGAATGTCGCGCGATGGCGGCGCCGACGACTCAAAGGCCGCGGCCCGGGTCGGGCGATGCGCGGGCGCGGCGGCCTCGGCCATGAGAGTCGCGCTGGTGGCCGGCGAGACATCGGGCGACTTGCTGGGGGCCGGCCTGGTGCGGGAGATCGCCGCCCGCGCGCGCGGCGCGACCTTCGAAGGCATCGCCGGCCCGCGGATGTGCCGGGAAGGTGCGACCACCCTGTACGCCATGGAATCGATTTCGATCATGGGCCTCGACGGGCTTGTCAACAACCTGCGCCACATACTTTCGATCAGGAACGCACTGTTCGAGCGCTTTGCCGATACGAAGCCGGACGTGTTCGTCGGCATCGACGTGCCTGACTTCAACCTTGGCCTCGAGTACCGGCTGCGGCGGGCCGGCATTCCGACGGTGCACTACGTCAGCCCCACGGTGTGGGCCTGGCGGCGCTACCGCCTGCGCAAGATTCGCAGGGCTGTGAATCACATGCTGACCCTGTTCCCGTTCGAGGCGAGGTTCTACGAGGAGCGCGGCATCCCGGTAACGTTCGTCGGGCACCCGCTCGCCGACCGCATCGAGTTGCTCGACCGCTCCGAGGCGCGGCGCCGTCTCGGGATCGCCACGGCAGGACCGATCGTCGCCCTGCTGCCGGGCAGCCGCAGCAGCGAGATCTCGCGGCTGGGCGGATTGTTCGTCGAGACCGCGCTGCTGCTCGGCGATGTGGTGCCGGGGCTTCGTTTCGTGCTCCCGTGCGCCGGTGCGCACATCCGAGATGGGCTGCACCACCTGGTGGCGGAAGCCGGCATGGAGGATCGCATCACCCTGATCGACGGCAATGCGCAGGTCGCCTTGCAGGCGGCGGACGTGGCGCTGCTGGCCTCCGGCACTGCGGCCCTCGAGGCGGCGCTGGTCGCCACGCCCATGGTGGTAGCCTACCGGGTGTCGCCGCTCAGCTACCACGTCGTGAAATGGTTCACCACGGTGAGCCACTACAGCATGCCCAACCATCTTCTCGATACACCCGTCGTTCCGGAGTTCATCCAGAAGGACGCCACGGCGCCGCGCCTGGCGGCGGCGGTACGCGAGTTCCTGGACGACGCGGCCAGGCGCGAGTGCATGCGCTCGCGGCTTTCGGGTATCCGCGAGAGCCTCGCCGTGGGCGCCGATCGGCGCGCGGCGCAGGTGGTCCTCGATGTCGCCGGGAGGGTCCACTGATGCGACAGACAAGACCGCCGCTGAACTGTGTCGCCGGCGTGGACGAAGCCGGCCGCGGGCCGCTCGCGGGACCTGTGGTCGCGGCTGCGGTGGTACTGGTTGCCGGTGCCGTCGAAGGCCTGGCGGACTCGAAGACGCTGGCCGAAAGTCGGCGGCGGCGACTCGACCAGGCTGTTCGCGCCGCCGCCCTCGGCTGGTCCATCGGCATGGCGACCGTCGCCGAGATCGACCGGTTCAATATCCACCACGCGACCCTGCTGGCCATGCGCCGGGCGGTGCTCTCGCTGCCGTTCCTGCCGGAACTGGTGCTGGTGGATGGACGCTTCGTCCCGCCGCTGCCCGTCGCCGCCCGCGCCGAGATCGGCGGCGACGGGCGTATCGAAGCGATCGCTGCCGCCTCGATCGTGGCCAAGCAGGCGCGCGATGCCATCATGCGTCGCCTGCACGAGACGTTCCCGTGCTACGGGTTCGCCGCCCACAAAGGTTACCCGACCGCCGCTCACCGGCAAGCCATCGCGCTGCACGGCCCGGCCCCGTGCCATCGGCGCAGCTTCGCGCCGGTGCGCGAACTGGTGCAGGCAGACAGGCCATGAGCGGGGAGCCCGCGTCGCCCTTCGTGCACCTGCGAGTGCACTCGGAGTATTCCCTGTCGGACAGCATCGTCAGGATCAAGGCACTGCCTGTCGAAGTCCGCGAGCGAGGCATGCCGGCCGTGGCGCTGACCGACTTGATGAACGTGTACGGCGCCGTCAAGTTCTACCGTGCCTGCGTCGAGGCCGGCATCAAGCCGCTCATAGGTGCCGACCTGTACGTAACCGACAACCGCGATGCCGCGCCGCCCGGAAGGCTCATCGTCCTGTGCCGGAACAATGCCGGCTACCGGTTCCTGAGCCATGTACTCACGCGCGCTTACATGTCTCCGCGTCACGGGGTCAACGCCGTTGCCGAACTCGACTGGTTCCGTGACGGCGCCGAGGGCCTCGTGGTTTTGTCGGCCGGACTCGACGGCGCCCTGGGGCGCGCGCTGCTGGGCGGCGGTGCCGGCGACGCGGTCGCGGTTCTCGATCGCTACCGCGACGTGTTCGGCGAGCGGTTCTGCATTGAGGTCAGCCGCATCGGCGCCGATCGCGAGGAGGCTTGCCTTGGAGCCGCACTCGAACTCGCCGACCGCCACTCGGTGCCTGCGGTGGCGACCAACCCGGTGCAGTTCATCGAGCCGGACGAGTTCGATGCTCACGACGTGCGCGTGTGTATCAACGAGGGGAGGGTGCTCAACGACCCGCGTCGGGTGCAGCGTTTCACGCGCCAGCAGTACCTCAAGTCGCCGGCCGAGATGGCAGGGTCGTTCGCGGACTTCCCCGTGCTGTTGTCCAACACCGTGGACGTCGCACGCCAGTGCAACGTGTTCCTCGACTTCGACGCCACGCACATGCCCGCTTACCCGGATCGCGGAGAGCGCGGCGCCGACGAATGCCTGCGCGATGATGCAACGCGGGGCCTCGCCGAGCGTCTCGAAGGCAAGGAGTTCGGTCCTGATGCGTCCCGCGGCGACTACCAGCAGCGGCTCGACCGCGAGCTGGACGTCATAATCGGCATGGGCTTTCCCGGCTACTTTCTCATTGTCGCCGACTTCATCCGCTGGGCGCGCGACAACGACATTCCGGTCGGCCCCGGGCGCGGTTCCGGCGCCGGCTCCCTGGTGGCCTGGGCGCTCGGCATCACCGACCTCGACCCGATCGAGTACGGCCTGCTGTTCGAGCGCTTTCTCAATCCCGAGCGCGTGTCCCTGCCCGACTTCGACATCGACTTCTGCATGGATCGCCGCGACGAGGTCATCGACTACGTCGCGCGTCGCTACGGCAAGGACCGCGTGAGCCAGATCATCACCTACGGCACCATGGCCGCGCGCGCCGTGGTGCGCGACGTCGGTCGCGTGCTCGGCCATCCGTATCCCTACGTCGACACCCTGGCAAAGCTGGTGCCGATGCAGATCGGCATCACCCTGGAAAAGGCGCTCGAGGACGAGCCGCTGCTGAAGGAGCGCTACGAGCAGGAAGAGGAGGTGACCGAGTTGATCGACGCCGCGCGCCTGCTCGAAGGGTTGCCGCGCAATGTCGGCAAGCACGCCGGCGGCGTGGTGATCGCCCCCGACAACATCGCCGGGTTCGTGCCGTTGTACGTGGAGCCGGGCATGTCACAGCCGGTCACCCAGTTCGACAAGGATGATCTTGAGGCGATCGGACTGGTGAAGTTCGATTTCCTGGGGTTGCGCACCCTGACCGTGATTCACAACGCGGTGAAGATGGTCAACGAACACCGCGCCGAACCGCTCGTGCTCGATCGCCTGCCGCTCGACGACGCGCCGACGTTCGATCTCATCAAGTCGGGCCGTACCACCGGCGTGTTCCAGCTCGAGTCGCGCGGCATGACGGAGATCATCACGCGCCTTCTGCCCGACCGCTTCGAGGACCTCGTGGCGCTGGTGGCATTGTTCAGACCGGGGCCTTTGCAGTCGGGAATGGTGGACGACTTCATCAACCGCAAGCACGGCCGCGAGCGAATCGAGTATCCCCATCCCTCGCTCGAGGAGATCCTCGAACCGACCTACGGCGTGATCCTGTACCAGGAGCAGGTCATGCAGATCGCCCAGGTGCTTTCGGGTTACACGCTCGGCTCGGCGGACCTGCTTCGGCGCGCCATGGGCAAGAAGAAGCCCGAGGAGATGGCGCAGCAGCGCCAGGCGTTCGTCGACGGCGCGGTGGCGAACGCCGTTTCCGCCGAGGTGGCCGGGTACATCTTCGACCTTGTCGAGAAGTTCGCCGGCTACGGCTTCAACAAGTCTCACTCGGCCGCCTATGCGCTTCTGACCTACCAGACCGCGTGGCTCAAGACCCACTACCCGGCCGAGTTCATGGCCGCCAGCCTCACGGCCGACATGGAACACACGGACAAGATCGTCACCTTGATATCCGAAACGCGCGCCATTGGGCTTGCCGTGCATCCGCCGAGCGTGAATCACTGCGCTACGGCATTCAGGCCGGTCACGGGCGAAGGCGTGTACTACGGTCTCGGCGCGCTCAAGGGCGTGGGCGAGAAGGCGGTCGACGGCATCGTCGCCGAGCGCGAGGCGAACGGCGAGTACCGCGACCTGTTCGATTTCTGCCGCCGCACCATCGGCAACCGGATGAACAAGCGGGTCATGGAGGCCCTGGTTCGGGGCGGCGCACTGGATTGTCTCGATCCCTGCCGCGCGACGCTGATGCACAACCTCGGCCAGGCGGTCGAACTGGCCGAAAAGCAGACACGCGACGCACAGGCCGGGCAGAACGACATGTTCGGCCTGACCGCCGCCGATCCCGAAATCGGCACCCTGGTGAGGGTCGAGGAATGGTCGGACGCCGAGCGCCTCGGCGCCGAGAAGGAGGTGCTGGGCCTGTACCTGACCGGGCACCCCTTCGAGCCGCTGCGGCAAGAATTCGAAAAGCTTGCCGACGCCGGCATCGACTCTCTCAAGGCGATGCCCGATCGCGACGTACTGGTGGTAGGCCTGATCACCACCGTGCGAACCATGAAGACCCGGCGCGGCGATACCATCGCCTTCGTGACCCTCGACGACAACAGCGGACGCCTGGAAGTGAGCGTTTTCTCGCGCCTTTTCGCCGCGCGCCGCGCGTTGCTGCGCAGCGACGCAGTGGTCGCAGTGCGCGGTACCACCGAGATGGACGAGTACACCGGTCGCGTTCAGATGCGTGCCAACGAGGTCGTCGGCCTGGACGAGCTGCGGGCGCGCTGGCTTGAGCACGTCGAGTTGTCGGTCGGCGAATCGAACGAGGGCCGCGAGAGCCTGGCCTGGCTGCGCTCGGTGCTGGTGCGCGACGGCCGCGGGCCGAAAGTGAGCATTCGCTACCAGCGCGCCAACGGCGATGTCGGCCGCATCGATCTCGGCGGTGCCTGGCGACTACCCCTCGACGAGGCGGTGCACCGGGAACTCACCCGGCGCATCGGTGCCGACGGTATCGACTGGTGCTACGACCGCGCCGGACTTCTCACCTTCGAGGACGCGGACCAGGCCGCCCTGCGCGCCGCGCGACGCGCAGGGTAGGCGGCTCGCCCGCGCTCGGGTTCGGCGCCGGATTCGGGTACACTACGCGCCGTTGTACTGCCGTCGGCCCCGTAATCCGCGGTCCGCACCCGAACGCCCCGTCCACGCCGCCGCCCATGGACCCGAACTTTCTCGACTTCGAACAACCCATTGCCGACCTCGAGATCAAGATCGAGGAACTCAAGCGGGTCAGTTCGCAGAGCGACCTGAACCTCGCCGAGCAGATCGAGCAGCTCGAGCAGAAGAGCGAAAAGCTTACCCGGGACATCTTCTCCTCGCTGACGGCCTGGCAGGTGACCCAGCTGGCGCGCCATCCGAGGCGCCCCTACACGCTCGAGTACATTCACGGAATATTCAGTGATTTCAATGAGTTGCATGGTGATCGCATGCTCGGCGACGACCACGCCATCGTCGGCGGACTGGCACGGCTCGGTGAGCGGGGGCTGGTGGTCATCGGCCACCAGAAGGGCCGCGACACCAAGGAGAAGGTCTACCGCAACTTCGGCATGCCCAAGCCGGAAGGCTACCGCAAGGCGCAGCGGCTGATGCGCCTTGCGGACCGCTTCGACCTGCCGCTGGTCTCCTTCATCGACACGCCCGGGGCCTACCCGGGTGTCGATGCCGAGGAGCGCGGCCAGAGCGAGGCCATCGCCCGCTGTATCTACCAGATGGCCTCGCTGCGGGTGCCGACCGTGTCGGTGGTGATCGGGGAAGGGGGTTCCGGCGGGGCACTCGCCATCGGTGTGGCCGATCGCCTGCTCATGCTGCGTTATTCGACCTACTCGGTGATCTCGCCGGAAGGCTGCGCTTCCATTCTCTGGAAGAGCTCGGAGAAAGCCCCCGAGGCGGCGGAAGCGATGAAGATGACGTCTCCCCAGCTGCGCGACCAGGGTCTCGTGGACGGTATCGTCGACGAGCCGCTCGGCGGCGCCCACCGCGACCCGGCCGCCATGTGCCGCCTGCTGCGCAAGGCCATCGCCGAGCAGCTCGACGAATTGGCGGCAATGGACCGGGAGAGCCTTCTCGAGCAGCGGCGCGACAAGCTGAACAATTACGGGCGTTACGCCGAGTCCTGACAACCCCGCACAGGGTGCGCCGACATGACCGTTGTCGAAGCGATCAATCGCTGGCTCGACGCGTCAGACCCGGAGAGGCGCCGCCGTTGTCTGGTCGCGTTCAGCGGCGGCATGGATTCGCAGGTGCTGTTGCACGCGTTCGCCACGCTGCCCCCGCCCGCGCCGGCGCTTGCGGCACTGCATCTCGACCACGCGCTGCAGGCGCCGTCCGCCGACTGGGCCGCCCGTTGCCGCGCCGTCTGCCGGCGGCTGGGCGTGGAGTTCCTGACCCATCGCCTTGACGGTCTCGACGGTGCCGGCGGTACCGAGGCCGCGGCGCGAGCCGCCCGTTACCGGTGGTTCGCGCAGGTGATGAAGCCATCGAACGTCATCGTTACCGCGCACCATCTCGACGACCAGGCGGAGACGCTGCTGTACAACCTGTGCCGCGGCGCCGGTCCCCGTGGTCTGTCGGCCATGCCGCGGGAGCGGCCGTTCGCAGCCGGATATCTGGCGCGCCCTCTCATCGAGCTGCCGCGCGAGGTCCTGGCCGAATACGCCCGGCATCACGCACTGGAGTGGGTCGAGGACCCCAGCAACCTCGATACCGGCTACGACCGCAACTACCTGCGCCGCCGGGTGATGCCGGCCATCGTCAAGCGCTGGCCGAACGCGGCGCGCAGCTTCCGACGCGCGGCGGTGAACATCGCCGAGTCGGTGGCGATACTCGACCGGGTGGCCGCTGCCCAGGTTGGCGATGCGGCGGTCGACGGCGCGTTCAATCCATTGTCCGATGCGCCCGTTCTCGACGCGGCGATGCTTGCCGCCCTGCCCGTGGACGAGTTCTGCAACCTGGCGCGCTTCTGGATCGAACAGGGCGACTGGCGGCCGCCGTCGCGCCGCCGGCTGCTGTACCTGCGAGAGCACCTCGTGTGCACCGATGCCGGGGCGGGAATCTTCGCCTTCGACGGCGTCGAGATCCGGCGCTATCGGCGCATGCTGTATCTCGTCCCCGGTGTGCCGCGCGAGACTCCGCCGCCAAGCCGTTGGCGATTCGACCGTGCGCTCGCCGTGCCGGGAACCGGCCTGGTGCTCGACGCTGTCGCCGTGACCGGTCGCGGCCTGTCGCGGTCGCGCATCGCCGGCCGCGAGGCGATGGTGGACTTTGCCACCAGCGGTCGCGAGCTCCGACCGGTCGACGGCGGACCGCGCAAGTCCCTGCGCAAGCTGTTCCAGGAACGCGGCGTGCCGCCATTCATCCGGCGCGTCCTGCCGCGCATCATGATCGACGGTGAACTGGCGGCGGTTGCGCACCTGGCGATCGACTGCCGCTACCGCGCCGCACCCGGAGAGGCGGGCCTGGAGCCGGTGCTGAGCCGCGCGCCGGGCGTGACTTCGAACGTCGCCGATTGAGGCACCGGGGGTGCTCTGGTAAGCTACAAGCCCGTCCGCCGGCAGCGGCGATTGGACGCGCACGACGACGAATCCCGGGCAAATCCGGGAGATCGCGCCGGCGCCGCCGTTGCTCCTGTTTCACCACTTGCACCCACCGTCGGTCGCGGACGGCGTCCAGGTAACTCATGACCAAGTACATTTTCATCACCGGCGGGGTGGTCTCCTCGTTGGGCAAGGGGATATCCGCGGCCTCGCTGGGCGCGCTGCTCGAGTCGCGCAAGCTCGAGGTCACGCTGATCAAGCTCGACCCGTACATCAACGTCGACCCCGGCACCATGAGCCCGTTTCAGCACGGCGAGGTGTTCGTGACCGAGGACGGCGCCGAGACGGATCTCGATCTCGGTCACTACGAGCGCTTCGTGCGCACCACCATGACCCGGGACAACAACTTCACCACCGGGCAGATCTACGAGCGCGTGATCCGCAAGGAGCGCCGCGGCGACTACCTCGGCGGCACCGTGCAGGTCATTCCCCACATCACCAACGAGATCAAGTCCTGCATCAAGGCCGCCGCCGGCAACGTCGACGTTGCCATGGTGGAGATCGGCGGCACCGTCGGCGACATCGAGTCGCTGCCGTTTCTCGAGGCGATTCGCCAGATGCGCATCGAGCTCGGTCGCGGCAACACCCTGTTCATCCACCTAACCCTGGTGCCCGAGATCAGCGTCGCCGGGGAGATAAAGACCAAGCCGACGCAGCACTCGGTCAAGGAGCTGCGCAGCATCGGTATCCAGCCCGACGTGGTGCTGTGCCGGATCCGCCAGCCCCTGCCCGAGGACGCCCGGCGCAAGATCGCCCTGTTCACCAATGTCGAGGAGCAGGCGGTGATCTCTGCGGTGGACGTCGACAACATCTACAAGATCCCACGGGTATTCTGGGAGCAGGGCCTGGACCGGATCGTGGTCCGGGCGCTCGACCTGGAGACGCCGCCGTCCAGCCTCGACGAATGGGACGCGGTGGTCGACGCCTTCGAGCACCCCGACGGCGAGGCCACGGTGGCCCTGGTGGGCAAGTACGTGAGCCTGGTGGAGTCCTACAAGTCGCTCACCGAGGCCCTGATCCATGCCGGGATCAAGACGCGGACCCGGGTGAACATCCGCTACGTCGACTCCGAGACCCTGGAGACGGGCGATCTCTCGCCGCTCGAGGGCGTAGACGCCGTGCTGGTGCCGGGCGGCTTCGGCGAGCGCGGCACGGAGGGCATGATCGCCGCGGTGCGATTCGCGCGCGAGCGCAAGGTGCCTTATCTCGGCATCTGCCTCGGCATGCAGATCGCGGTCATCGAGTTCGCCCGCCACGTCGCGTCGATGCCGGGCGCGCACAGCACCGAGTTCGAGCCGGACACGCCGTACCCGGTGGTCGCCCTGATCACCGAGTGGGTGGACGAGACGGGCGACCTGAACCGGCGCAGCGAGCTCAGCGAACTCGGCGGAACCATGCGCCTCGGCGCCCAGAAGGTGCTGCTGCAGGAAGGCTCGCGCACGTTCTCCATTTACGGCTCACGCAGCATCCGCGAACGGCACCGCCACCGCTGGGAGGTCAACAACACGCTGCGGCCGCGCCTGGTCGAATGTGGCCTGAAGATCGCCGGCGTGTCGGCCGACGACCTCGTGGAGGTGGTGGAGCTCGACGATCACCCCTGGTTCGTCGGCTGCCAGTTCCATCCCGAGTTCACCTCCACACCGCGCGACGGTCACCCGCTGTTCGCCAGCTTCATGCGAGCCGCGCGCGCCTTCGCCGACGGGCGCAAGTCGCCGTGATCCTGCCGGACCTGACGCCGGGCCTGGACCGCACGCCGTTCTTCCTGATCGCCGGGCCGTGCGTGGTCGAGAGCCGCGAGCTGGCTCTCGATACCGCCGGTAGCCTGGCCGAGATCACCGCCAGGCTTGGCATTCCCTTCGTCTACAAGTCCTCGTTCGACAAGGCCAACCGGACCTCCGGCGGATCGTTCCGCGGCCTGGGGCGCGATGCGGGTCTCGCCATACTCGAGGCGGTGCGCCGCGAGATCGACGTGCCGGTACTGACCGACGTGCATACCGTCGACGACGTCGACGCCGCGGTCGCCGTGGTGGACTACCTGCAGATCCCGGCCTTTCTCTGCCGCCAGACCGATCTCGTGCAGCACGCGGCGGCCAGCGGACTGCCGGTGAACATCAAGAAGGGGCAGTTCCTGTCGCCGCCGGAGATGACCAGCGTGGTCGCCAAGGCGCGCGCCGCAAACGCCGGCGCGGTGATCACGGTGTGCGAACGCGGCACCACGTTCGGCTACAACAATCTCGTGGTCGACATGCGTTCGCTCGAGATCATGCGCGAGACCGGATGCGCCGTGGTGTTCGACTGCACCCACTCCGTGCAGCTTCCGGGCGGCGCCGGCGACTCCTCTTCCGGGCAGCGCCAGTTCGTGCCGGTGCTGGCGCGAGCGGCGGTCGCCGCCGGTATTTCCGGGCTGTTCATGGAGACCCACCCGGACCCCGAGCGGGCGCTGTCCGACGGCCCCAATGCCTGGCCCCTGGACCGGATGGAACCGCTGCTCGCCGCCCTGGCGGCACTCGACCGCACGGTCAAGGAGCAAGGTTTCCTCGACTGATCCTGATTCTCCTGCGCCGGCCTTCGTCGCGACCCGGCGCCGACCACCGACCACCGGGAATTCCTTCATGAGCAAGATCACCCGCATTCTCGCCCGCGAGATCCTCGACTCGCGCGGCAACCCGACAGTCGAGGCCGACGTGGTGCTCGACGACGGCACCGTGGGCCGCGCCGCCGTGCCGAGCGGCGCCTCGACCGGCGCCGGCGAAGCGCTGGAGCTGCGCGACGGCGGCAGCCGTTACGGCGGCAAGGGGGTGCTGGCGGCGGTCGCCAACGTGACCGGGCGCATTGCGCCGCGACTCGTTGGCTTCGACTCCGCCGACCAGGGCCGGCTCGACGAGGCCATGATCGAGATCGACGGCACGGGCAACAAGCGCGAGCTCGGCGCCAATGCCGTTCTCGCCGTCTCGCTGGCGGCCGCGCGCGCCGCGGCGGCGTACCGCAAGATTCCCCTGTATCGGCACATCGCGGAACTATACGGCAATGACGCCCCGCATACACTGCCGGTGCCACAGATGAACATCATCAACGGCGGCGCCCATGCCGACAATTCGATCGACTTCCAGGAATTCATGATCCTGCCCGTCGCCGCGAGCAACTTCGCCGAAGCGGTCCGGATGGGCGCCGAGGTGTTCCACGGCCTGCGCCGCGTGCTGCTCGACAAGGGGTTGTCCACGGGCGTTGGCGACGAGGGCGGTTTCGCCCCGGAGGCGGACTCCAACGAGGCCGGGATCGCGCTGGTCGAGGAAGCCGTGGCGCGGGCCGGCTACGAATGCGGGCGCGACATCATGCTCGGCCTGGACATCGCCAGCAGCGAGTTTCATTCGGACGGCGTCTATCGGCTCGCCGGCGAGGGCGGGCGCGAACTCGACTCGGCACGCTTCGTCGACTTCGTTGCCGACTGGGTGAACCGCTACCCCGTCATCACCATCGAGGACGGCATGGCCGAGGACGACTGGGACGGCTGGGCGCTTCTGACCGGTCGCCTCGGCGCCCGGGTGCAGCTCACCGGAGACGATTTGTTCGTGACCAATACCGCGATCCTGAAGAAGGGCATCGATGCGGGGATCGCCAATTCCATCCTGATCAAGCTCAACCAGATCGGCACGCTCACCGAGACCCTCGGCGCGATTCGCATGGCGCAGGAGGCCGGCTACGGCGTGACCATATCGCACCGCTCGGGCGAGACCGAGGACACCACCATCGCCGACCTCTCGGTCGCCACCGGCGCCGGGCAGATCAAGACCGGCTCGTTGTGCCGCTCCGAGCGAGTGGCCAAGTACAATCAGCTGATCCGCATCGAGCAGGAACTCGGCGCCGCGGCCGTGTACGCGGGGCGCGACGCGTTCCCGGTCGGCTGGTAGCGCGCATCCTTGCCGCCTCGACGGTGAGGCCGTACACTGCACCGGAAAATCGACACCACCAGGCGCGGCAAGTTTCACGTGGCCGCCGGATGGGGCCTCCCCGCGCCAACGACGAGTTTCATGGCTGACGCATCACGTTCATCATGGTCGCTGCGCGGTCCGGGACGATGCCCGTGACCCCCGCCTCCGAGCGCCCGCGCCGGGTATTGGTCACCGGTCTCGCGGTGGCGCTGGTGCTGGTGCAATGGGTCCTGTGGACGGGCAACAACGGCATTCTCGAGTATGCCGGCCTCACTCGTGACGTGTCCGACGCCCGAGCGCGCAATGAACGGCTGGCGGCGCGCAACGCGCTGCTCGCCGAGGACGTGATCGACATCAAGAGCCGCGACGAGGCGATCGAGGAGCTGGCGCGCAACCGCCTCGGCATGATCCGCGACGGCGAGCGCTTCTACCACGTCGTCGAGCGGCCGTAGGGCCGCAGCCGGACTTTCGGACTTTCAGTTCACGGCGGGTGTGTCGAACTCCGGGACCGCGTAATCGGGATCGAGGACCTCGAGCCGAGCACCGCCTTCAAGCGCCGCGGCGTCGCGATCGAGCTGGCCGAAATTCACCGATGCAAGGCCCAGCGCGACCCCCTCGTGCGAAGACGATCCGCACAGGACGACCTGTCCGATCTTCGTGCCCCCGCTCGTCACCACCTGTCCGGGCTCGGCGACGGCGCCGCGAATCACCACGCGGACCATGCGCTGCTTGAGCCTGCCGAGGTAGTGCAGCCTGGCGACGATCTCCTGCCCCGGGTAGCAGCCCTTGCGGTAGTTCACCGCGCCGACGAGATCGAGGTTGATCGCCTGCGGCAGGAACGTTTCGGAGGTGTCGGCAAAGATCTCCGCGATGCCGTCGACAGCCTGCAGGCCGAGCCAGGCGCTGGCGTCTGCATCGGACACGGCGTCGCCCGGCGCCTCGCCCGATGGCGCGATATGCACGTAGCGGTTCGCGCCCGCGCCGGTATTGACCACGATGCCTCCAGCCGTGGGCAGCGCCTCGCCGCGTTCTGGCAGAGTGTCGAAGAACGCCGAGGCGGTGCCATCGTCGGGCAGGCCGAAGAGCGCCCAGTCGAGCGGCTCGAATACCGCCTTGGCGCGCAGCACGTACATGCGAAGACGTTTGACCACGGGCTCGACGAGGTCGCGGGACGTCACCAGCAGGAACTCCTCGGGCCCGGTCCGGATCACGCGCAACAGTGCCAGGGCGCGACCCTTGGGATTGCAGTAGGCCGCGGCAACGAAGCCGTGCTCGGCCAGCCCCTCGATATCGGAGGTCACCTGGCCGTGCAGGAACGAGGCCGCGTCCGCGCCGGTGAGCCGGACGGCGGCGAGGTGTTCGAGCCGGCACACCGTGAATCGAGGCGCCAGCTGCTCCATGGACTGGATCATCGGGATACTCTCCGTGGCGGCCCGCAACCGGGGATCCCGCCGGGGCGAGGGTTGAATTCGCGTTGACGACCGCTCACAATAACATTATTGCGCCGCAACAAAAACGGGAGTCGTACAATTGGACCATCGTGCCAGGCGGAACATGAGTTCCCCGGAAAAGGAAAACAAGGTGGTGCCGGCGAGTGGCGCGAGCGCTGTAGACGAAGCGCCCCCGGCCGAACCTGCTGGCAGCGAGCCCCCGCGCGAATACGGCGGGCCGGCCGGGCCGGAGCCGACCCGCTTCGGCGACTGGGAACGCAAGGGGCGCTGCGTCGATTTCTAGCCCGGGAACCGGTGCAACGTCCGGGCCCGGATTCGTCGGCGCCGGCACCGGTCGGCACAAGACCGCGCCGGGGCTTTATAATCAGCCTTCTTCGTATCGATAAATGCCGCTTATAGTCGAGGAGCTGTCCGTGGACCGTCCGATTTCGCCTCACCTCACGATCTACAAGCCCCAGGTCACCTCGGTGATGTCGGTTCTCCACCGCGCAAGCGGCCTGGTCAGCATTGCCGCACTGCTTTGGATATCGCTGCTCTTCATCGCCGCACCGTACGGGGAGCAGCGGTTCGAGGCGGTTGCCGGCATCGTCTTCTCCTGGCCCGGCAAGGTGCTCCTCGCGTTCCTGGCGCTGTCGCTTTTCTATCACCTTTGCAACGGCATCCGGCACCTGGCCTGGGATACGGCGCGCGGTCTGACGATGCCGGCGATTCGCTCAAGCGCCGTCTGGGTGCTGGCCGCAGCGGTCGTGCTGACGCTGCTCGTGCTGATCGTTTAACCGGATAACAGGGAGGCCTCATGGACTACCGCTCACCGCTTTCCCGCGCGCGCGGCCTCGGCTCGGCCGGGCAGGGCGTGCATCATTGGCGCATGCAGAGGTTCAGTGCGGTCGCACTGGTGCCGCTCACCCTGTGGTTCGCGTTCTCTCTTGCGTCTCTCGACGGAAACGGTTACACCGCGTTCGCCGAATGGCTTTCGCGGCCGTGGGTGCCGGCGCTGGCATCGCTGTTCTTCGCTGCCGCCTACTACCACGCGGCGCTCGGTATCCAGGTGGTGATCGAGGACTATGTCTCTCGCGAATCGACCCGGGTGGCGCTCATCCTCTTCGCCAACCTCGTGCTGCTGCTGCTCGCGGTCAGCACCATCGTTTCCATCCTGGTCACGGCACTTCAAGGGAGCAACGCGTGACGACGAACGCATACCGGATCATCGATCACAGCTACGACGTGGTGGTCGTGGGCGCGGGCGGCTCGGGACTGCGCGCGGTGCTCGGGCTGGCGGAGGCGGGCCTGAAGACCGCCTGCATCACCAAGGTGTTTCCCACCCGATCCCACACGGTGGCCGCCCAGGGCGGCATCAGCGCAGCCCTCGGCAACGTCGGCGAGGACGACTGGCGCTGGCACATGTACGACACCGTCAAGGGCTCGGACTGGCT
>CBFGVH010000008.1:0-51895 GCA_965652415.1 uncultured Gammaproteobacteria bacterium
TGCCGGCGATTCTTACGGGCCTCGTGCCCGCCGAGACAATCGCCTGCGAGGCAGGCTCCTACAGTGGCTTCGGTTCGCCACCGAACCTGGGCAGGGCACTGTAGGAGCCGGCCTTGCCGGCGATGCTCCGCGGGCTATTCCGTCGCGGTGCCGGTCTTCTTCTTCGAGGCGGCGTTGCCTGCCTTTTCCTTGCCGGGCGCCTCGATCGACTCGCTTTCGCGCTTCGGAGTTGCGACCTTCACCTTCGCCTTCGTCGCTCCGTCCGGCAGGGCGATGTTGAGCTCGAGCAGCTCGCGGTTCTCCTCGCGGCCGACCTTGAAGCTGATGGCCTCGGGTTCGACCTCGACGTATTTCTTGACAACCTCCAGGATGTCGTTCTTGAGGTCGGGCAGCCACGAGGGCGCGCCGCGGCTCGCACGCTCATGCGAAACCAGGATCTGCAGCCGTTCCTTGGCAACGGCGGCGCTCGGCTGCTTCTTCTTGAAAAAGTCGAACAGTCGCATGGCTTATCTCCCGAACAGTCGGCCGAGGAAACCGCTTTTCTTCACTTCGAGGAAGCGGTGAGGCAACTCGGCACCGAGGTAGCGCCTGACACAGTCGCGATAGGCCTGCCCGGCCCGGCTCGTCTCGTCCATCACCACCGGCGTACCGATGTTCGATGCATTGAGCACCGACTCCGATTCGGGTATCACGGCCAGCAGAGGAATCGACAGCAGCTCCTGGATGTCCTCGACGTTGAGCATCTCGCCGCTGTCGGCGCGGTCCGGGTTGTAGCGGGTGATCACGAGATGCTCGCGTACCGGTTCCTCGCCCTTCTCGGCACGCACGGTCTTGCTCGACAACATGCCCAGCATGCGGTCGGAGTCGCGCACCGACGACACCTCGGGATTCGTCACGATCAGCGCCTCGTCGGCGAAGCGCATGGCCATCACAGCGCCCTGCTCGATGCCCGCGGGAGAATCACAGATCACGTAGTCGAAGCGCTCGGACAGCTCCCGGATGACCCGTTCGACACCTTCCTCGGTGAGCGCCGCCTTGTCGCGTGTCTGCGAAGCCGGCAGGATCGAGAGCTGCTCCACGCGCTTGTCGCGGATCAGCGCCTGGTTGATATTGGCCTCGCCGTTGATGACGTTGACGAAGTCGTAGACCACGCGCCGCTCGCAACCCATGATGAGATCGAGGTTGCGCAGGCCGACGTCGAAGTCGATGACCACGGTGCTGTGACCCTCGAGCGCGAGGCCGGTGGCGAACGACGCGCTGGTGGTGGTTTTTCCCACGCCCCCCTTGCCGGAGGTGACTACGATAACCTGTGCCAAGTGTGCTCCTTTACCCTCGCGGGTGGGGTGAATGGTTGATGCGGTCCGCTCACGATTCGGCGAGCGGCGCGATCTTCAGGCGGTCCGATTCGAGGTACACCTGCACGGGCCGGCCGCGAAGTGCCTCGTCGATGTCCTCGCTGACCCGGTAGTGCCCGGCGATGGAAACCAGTTCGGCCTCCAGCCGGCTGCAGAAGATGCGGCAACTCTCGTCGCCTCCGACGCCCGCGAGCGCGCGCCCGCGCAACGCGCCGTAAACATGGATGTTGCCCGCCGCGATCAGTTCCGAGCCGGCGCTGGCCGAGGCGATCAGGATCAGGTCGCCGCCCAGCGCCGCCAGTTTCTGGCCCGACCGCACCGGGCGCAGGTGGACCCGGTTGGGCGCGGCGGCCGGCTCCGGCTCGCCGTTCGCCGCCCCCTCGGCGGTCTCCGGCACGGGTTCATCGTCGGCCCGTGTACTGGCGCGGGCCACGCTGCGGCGCTCCTCGGCAAGCACTGCCAGTTCCATCGCCGCCGCCGATTCGGCGTGACGAGTACCGCCGCCGCGGATCGCCACGGGGTTCAGGGCGAAGGACCTGAGCAGGCCCACCAGCACGGCGAACTCGAGATCCTCGTCGGCCGGCAGCGACTTGAGGTCGATCACGATGGGGGCATTGCGAAAGAATGTCGGCGCCTGGTCGACCTTGTTGCCGACCTCCTCGGCGATACGGTCGGTATCCGCCGAGAACAGTTCCAGTACCGGAAAGGTGAACTTGTCGGCTTTCAGGTTGGTGGCGGTGTATTCCATCGCGGCGATCGGCATCTGGAGCATTGGCAAGCGGCGGTGAAGCGGTGGTCGACGGGTCGCGATGCCGGCGCCGTTCGTTGCGCACTGGCGCCGGATACCCGACAATCCCTGACGTTCGGGGCACGGTCACGCGCGCATGATCGCAAGACGACGCCCCGCGTCGCCGGGTGACGCTCAACCGCGCTGGCTCATGGGATTCCGGCAGCCCGTCTGACACGGAAGGACGCGCGCCGTGGCGACGATTCCGTGGCCCTGCCCGGCTGCCCCGCGAAACGCGACCGTTTCGGACCGCTGGAATTCTAGCATGCCGGTTGGCGCCGGCTAAGTCCCGACCTTCCTGTTCGAGGCCGTCATGACATCGAAAATTCCGTCCCTCATCCTCATCGCCATCGTCGCGTTCGTCGGGGCAAACTGGTGCGCCGCCGCCGAACCGCCGGCCCCTGAGCCGGGTTTCGCGCGCGAGGCGAAGCCGGCGGTCCACGCCGATTCGTTCATGATCGTGGCCGCCCATCCGCTGGCGGCCGAGGCCGGCCACGAGGTGCTCGAGCGCGGCGGATCGGCGATGGATGCCGCGGTGGCCACGCAGATGGTCCTGAACCTCGTCGAGCCCCAGTCCTCGGGCATCGGCGGCGGCGCCTTCCTGGTCTACTTCGAGCGCGAAAGCGGCACGCTCACCACCCTCGACGGCCGCGAGACGGCCCCCATGGCGATCGAACCCGACCGCTTCCTCGACGAGAACGGCGTACCCCTGCCCTGGTGGGAACGGATCACGGGGGGCGCATCCGTGGGCGTTCCGGGCACGCTCAAGCTGCTAGAGGCCGGCCACCGGCGCTTCGGACGCGAGGAATGGGCCGGCCTGCTCGAACCGGCCATCGACCTCGCCGAGAAGGGGTTTACGGTCTCCCCGCGCCTTGCGGCATCGATAGCCGAGGCCGCCGACCGCGGCCTGACCCGTTTCGAGACCACCCGCGACTATTTTTTCGACGATGACGGCGCCCCGCTCGCCGAGGGGTCGACGCTGACCAACCCGGCGCTCGCCGACACCTTGAAACGCATCGCCCGCGAGGGCTCGGCGCCCTTCTACGAGGGCGACATCGGCCGCGACGTCGTCGCCGCGGTGAATGCCAGCCGCCCGGGATCGATGAGCCTCGACGATCTCGCCCGCTACCGAGTGATCGAACGGCCGCCGGTGTGCGCGCCGTTTCGCATCTACAGGGTCTGCGGCATGGGGCCGCCGAGTTCCGGCGCCATCACCGTCGGCCAGGTCCTCGGCATGGCGGCGCGCTTCGAGTCCGGACAGGGGCCCTTCGACGCAGGGTCGGTCCACCTCCTGGCCGAGGCGCAGAAGCTCGCCTATGCCGACCGCGCCGCCTACATCGCCGACGCCGACTACGTGCCGGTGCCGGTTGCCGGGTTGCTCGATCCCGACTATCTCGCCGGCCGAGCCGCCCTCATCGATCCTTCACGCGCCGGAGGCGTCGCCGAGGCAGGCGATCCGCCGCGCCTCGACGCCGCCGGGCGACACGCTCCCGACGCCTCGGCCGAACTGCCCGGCACCAGTCATGTCAGCATCGTCGACTCCCACGGCAACGTGCTGTCGATGACCACCACCATCGAGTCGGGGTTCGGCAGCCGACTGATGACAAGGGGCTTCCTGCTCAACAACGAGCTGACCGATTTCTCGCCCCTGGCCGAAATCGACGGCGCCCTTGTCGCCAACCGCATCGAGCCCGGCAAGCGGCCGCGCAGTTCCATGGCGCCGACCATCGTGTTCGACGCCGCCGGCGAGCCAGTGCTGGCGATCGGGTCGCCCGGCGGCAGCCGCATCATCAACTACGTCGCCAACGCCATCGTCGCCATCCTCGAGCGCGGCATGGAACCGCAGGCGGCGGTCTCGGCGCCCCACTTCGGCAATCGCAACGGCGCCACCGAGCTCGAGAGCGGCACCGGCGCGGTCGACCTGCGCGAGGCGCTCGAGGCGATGGGGCACGAGATCGAGACCGGCGACATGACGAGCGGGTTGCACGGCATCGCCATCGGCGACGACGGGAGCCTGACCGGCGGCGTCGACCCCCGTCGCGAGGGCGTCGCCCTTGGCCGCTGAACCGGGGATCGCCGGCGGCGCCTCGACCCACGGCCCCTATCGCGGCATCGTGCTGATGGTCGCGGGCATCTTCTGCCTGTCGGCCATGGATGCCACGGTGCGGTACCTGGTGCTGGACGGAATGTCGGTGGTTCAGCTGGTCGCAGTGCGGAGCTGGATACTGCTGGCGGCGATGGCGGTGTGGATCTGGCATCGCGCCGGAATCTCCGCGCTCGCCACGCGGCGGCCGCTGCACCACGCGCTGCGCGCGGGGGTCGGCCTGATGGCGCCGCTGGCGTTCTTCGTCGCCCTGAAGACGATCCCGCTGGCCGAGGCGACGGCGGTCTTCTTCTGCTCGGTGTTCCTGTTCACGCTGGGCTCGATCGTGTTCTTCGGCGAACGCGTCGGCATCCATCGCTGGGGGGCGGTGATCGGGGGATTCGCCGGCGTGCTGGTGGTGACCCGGCCCGGCGCGGACTCGTTCCAGCCCCAGGTCCTGCTGGTGCTGCTGGCGAGCACGCTGTACTGCGCCATGTTCCTAATGGGTCGCTGGATGTCGAGCACCGAGTCGACCTTCAGCCTGGTATTCAGCTACAACCTGGGCTCCGCGGTCGGATACACGCTGATGCTGCCCTGGTTCTGGGGAGCCATCACGTCACAGCAGTTCGCGGTGCTGCTGCTGGTATCGGTGCTGGCGCTGGCCGGCCATTTCCTGCTGACACAGGCGTTCGCCGTCGGGCCGGTGAGCGTGGTTGCGCCGTACGAATACTCGGCGCTGGCGTGGGCGACCCTGTTCGGGTACCTGTTGTGGCGGGAGGTGCCCGCGGTCACGACCGTGGCGGGAATCGCCATGATCGTCGCCTCGGGGCTCTACATCGCCTGGCGCGAGCGCACCGCGGCGACGGCACAGGGCGGTTGACGACAAAAAGGCCCGGAAACCGGGCCTTCCTGTCCAATCAGGCGGCTTTCGCCTCGTCGCGGGCGGGAGCCGGTGCGGTGCGGTCCATCCCTACCACCCTGGCCGCCCGGCGACCGACCAGGCCGTCGACGTACTCGTCGATCAGCTCGCGGCGGATGCCGATATCGTGCAGCAGGTAGTCGGGCATGGAACGCAGCTCGGCCTTGGCGGCGCGGCGGGTGTTCCAGTCGCGCACGACCGCGAGCAGCCTGCCGACGCTACCCACCGGAACCGTGACGTGATTGCGAAGCTTTACGACATTTTCTGACATGATGATTCTCCCGTGAAAGATGAGCGTTCGGTTAGAGTACGGCCATGAGCAGCGCGAGCACCCCGACCGCCGAGATGTAGGCCAGTCCGACCTTGGTGTGCATTTCGAGCGCCATTTTCACAAACCTCGTCTATACTTTGAATTTACGTGGAAAAATTGTGATGACCATCGTCATCATCAGTTGCAGCTAATATAGTGATTGTTGCAGCGCAACACAAACGAAGAATCGTCATCCGAGCCATGAAGAATCCTTCATGGCCCTTGCTGTGCCGGGGGCGGCGGCCTTGAGCGTTCGACTGCCGCCGACGGCCTCGCTTCGGGCCCTGGAAGCCGCCGCCCGCCATCTGAGCTACACCCGCGCGGCCGAGGAGCTGTTCATCACCCAGAGCGCCGTCAGCCACCAGATCAAGCACGCCGAGGACATCTGGAAGGTCAAACTGTTCGACCGCCGCGGCCGCAACCTCGTGCTCACCGAGGCGGGCCAGCTGCTGGCGCCGGTGGTCAGGGAGTTCCTGGAAGACCTGGACCGGACCCTGGCCGAGGTGCACCGGCAGAAGGAGAGTTCGGCGCTGAAGATCTCGATGGTGCCGTCGTTCGCCGTGAAGTGGCTGGTGCCCCGGCTCGGGCGGCTCAAGGCCGGGCACCGCAACCTCGAGGTGTGGATCAGCACCACCGAGGAGATGGTGGATCTCGCCACCGCCGACGTCGACGTCGCCATCCGCCTTGGGCTCGGCAATTGGCCCGACCTGTACACGAGGCTGCTGTTTCGCGAGTACGTGTTCCCGGTCTGCTCGCCGCGCTTTCTCGAGCGCGTGCAGCCGCCGGAGAAGCCCGAGGACCTGCTGCGCTATCCCCTGCTCTACCGGCACAGCACGGACATCTGTCCGCGCTGGCGGGACTGGTTTCGCGACGCCGGAGTGGAAGTGAAGTCGCTGCCCAAGGGAACGCGCTTTCCCGACACCGGCATGGCGGTGCAGGCGGCCATAGACGATCAGGGCATCGCCCTGGCGCGCAGCGCCCACGTCGCCGACGATCTCGCCGAGCGTCGCCTGGTGAAACTGTTCAACGTATTCAGCCCGTCGAGCGTCGCCTACTACATCGTCTGCCGCAAGGGCCGCGAGAGTGAACCAGCCATCTCCGCCTTCATCGCCTGGATCCTGGACGAGGCGCACACCGCCCAGGAGGCCTTCGACCGGGTCGGCAAGGGGCTGGCGCCGCGCTGATCGCAGCCGTCAGCCGAGCCAGTCGACAACCGCGCCGACCTGGTCGTCGCTCATCAGCATGGGGGCGTGGCCGACGCCCGGAAACTCCACCAACGTGGTCGTTCCCGCGCGCTCGCACATTCGCTGCGCGGTGTCGGCGCTGAGCAGATCGGACTCGGCGCCGCGCAGGACGAGCACATCCTGCGTAACCTTCGACCAGATCGGCCACAGGTCCACGTCGCCGTCGACGGCGGCGAACACGGCGCGGATCCCGGGATCGTAGCGATACGCGTAGCCGCCCGGCACCTCGCGCGCGCCGTGCACGCACAGGTGGCGCCAGTCGTCGTCCGTGAGCGGTCCGAAACCCGTCGAGATGGAGCGCAGGTGACGCTCCATGGCACCGAGGTCGGAGAAGGTCGTGTCGACCCCGACGTACTCGCGAATCCGCTCCAGGGCCACGAGCGGCAGCCACGGGCCGATGTCGTTGATCACCAGCCGCTCGATCGGGGAATCGTCCAGCGCGGCCATCATCATGCCGATAAGGCCGCCCATGGAGGTGCCGATGAAGTCGACCTTGTCGGCACCGGCGTGGGCGAGCACCACCGCCATGTCGGCGATGTATTGCGGGTAGGTGTACCCGGCGGGGTCGGACAACCAGCCGGCTCGTCCGCGGCCGACGACGTCCGGGCAGATCACCCGGTGCGTCCGGGCGAGATGCGATGCCAGGTGGTCGAAGTCGCGTGCATTGCGCGTCAGTCCGTGCACGCAGAGCGCGACTCGATCGTTGGCGGCGTCGCCCCATTGCACGTACGAGAGGCGATGGAAGCCCCCGGCGGACACGCCGCGGCAGGTCTGGATGGACATGGCCGGCGGGGCCGTCAGCGCTGCCGCCACGCCTGGCTCGAACGCATGATGCCGCGGGTCAGCAGAAAATGCAGCAGCCGTGCCGCGGCGCAGGTGTAGGCGATCATCATCGCCATCGCGGCGGCGAACGACAACTCGCCCTGGTCGTCCATGTTCAACACCGCCACGGAGGCCAACTGGGTATCCGTGGAGTAGATGAACACGACAGCCGAAACGGTGGTCATGGCGTTCATGAACAGGTACACCATGATATCCATGGTCGCCGGCAGGCACACCGGCACCGTGACCTTGTAGAAGGTCTTGTAGAACGGCGTCTTGAGCGACGCCGCCACCGATTCGAATTCCGCGTCCATCTGCTTCAGCGCCGTCACCGCGGTCAGGTGGCTGACGGTGTAGAAATGGGCAATGGTCGACACCACGAGGATGGTCATGGTGCCGTAGATGAAATTGAAAGGATTCGCCGGGTTGTTGAAAAAGAAGATGTAGGCGAGCCCGAGGACCATGCCCGGCACCGCCAGCGGCAGCATGGCGAAGCCGTGGAACATGCTGCGCCCGAGGTTGAAGCCGCGACCCTTCTCCAGCAGGTAGGCACCGACGAAGACGATTGCAGTGCCGAAGATGGCGGTATACGAGGCCATCCTCACGGAATTGAAGTACGCCTCCCAGCCGCCGCCGTTGGCGAGGTCGAAGTTGTAGCTGCGCAGCGTGAACTCGAGATTGTACGGCCAGAACTTGACCAGGGCCGCGTACTGGGCCATGCCGATCATGAGCAGGACGATCAGGGCGACCACGGAACAGAACGTCAGCATTGCCATGTCGCGGCGCCGGTTGGGCTTCGGCTCCAGCGGCACCGCCCGCGCCGACAGCAACGCGACCTGCTTCTTCTGCACCATGCGGTCGACGGCGAAGGCGATGACGGCCGGCACCAGCAGGATCACGGACACCACCGCGCCCATGTGAAAGTTCTGCTGGCCGATGACCTGCTTGTAGATGTCCGTGGCCAGCATGTTGTAGTTGCCGCCGATGACCTTGGGCACGCCGAAGTCGGTGAACACCAGGATGAAGGCGACGAAGCCGGCGCTGATCAAGCCGTACTTGCAGCCCGGCAAGGTGACCTTGAAAAACGTGCGAACGGGCCCGGTGCGAAGCGCCGCGGCGGCCTCGTACAGCCGCGCGTCGGTGATCGAAAGCGCGGTGACCACGATCATCAGCACGTGGGGGAAGATCCAGTACGCGGACCCGATGACGATGCCGATGGGACCGTAGATCGACTCGCCCATGAGCAGCCAGTTTGCCACGCCCTGGTTGCCGAACCAGTACACGAGTGAGATGCCGCTCAGCAGCGACGGCGTCAGCAGCGGCACCACGGCCACCAGCCTGAAGAACCACTTGAACGGCATGCAGGTGCGGGTCAGCGCATAGCCGTAGACGAAGGCGGTGGCGAGAACGATCACCGTGACGATGATCGAGATGTACAGGCTGTTGATGCCGGAATAGAACAGCGCCGGGGTGGAGAAGTAGTTGTGGAAGTTCTCAAGGCCGACGAACTCGCCCGCGCGGTTCTCCATGCTCTTCGACATCATGGAGTAAAGCGGCAGCACCACCGCGACCAGCAGGAACGCGGCGATGCCCATCATGCAGATGCGCATTACCAGGTCGTCGCGACTGATGCGCGGCTTCACCAGCGGCGCCTGCATCTGTCGTGCGCTCACCGCCATGGTCAGCTCCGCGCCGGGTACACGCGCAGCAGCGCGCCGGGCAGGCGCACCCGAAGGCGCGTCCCCACATCCACCGAGCGCTCGCGCATCATGTTGCTGGACAGGTCGGCGTGAACCTCGTCGTCACCGAACCGTTCGCTACCCAGGCTTATCCGGCAGAAGGCGCCGAGAAACTCGACGTACTCGACCGTGACGTCGATCGAGTTCTCCCCGACGTCGCCGCCGTCGAGAAGCTCCACGTCCTCGGGCCTTATGGACAGCGTCACGCTCGTGCCGCCGGACAGGTCCGCGGTATCGCATCGAAAGCGACCGCCGCGAACATCGACTTCATTATCGCCGACGACCGTTCCGTGGATGAAATTCATGGTGCCGATGAAGTCGGCAACGAAGGCCGACGACGGCCGCCCGTAGATCTCCCGCGGCGTGCCCACCTGCTCGATGACGCCGTGATCCATGACTACGATGCGGTCGGCCATGGTCAGCGCCTCCTCCTGGTCATGGGTGACCATGATGGTTGTGACCTTGATCCGCTGCTGGAGCTGCTTGATCTCGAGCCTGAGGTGGGCGCGAACGCGCGCGTCCAGGGCGCTCAACGGCTCGTCCAGCAACAACAACCCCGGCGATGTCGCCAGCGCGCGCGCCAGTGCCACGCGCTGCTGCTGGCCGCCGGACAACTGCGCCGGGTACTTGCGGCCCTGGTCGGGAAGTCCGACCAGATCGAGCAGTTCCTCAACGCGCTCGGCAACCTGCTTCCTGGGCAGGCGGCGGTTCTCCAGGCCGAAGCCGACGTTGCGCTCCACCGTCAGGTTGGGAAACAGGGCATAGGACTGGAACACGATGCCGAAATCGCGCTCCGACGGCGGCAGCGCGGAAATATCCACTCCAGCCTGCTCGATGCGACCCGTGGTCTGGATGTCCAGCCCGGCGATCGCCCTGAGCAGGGTCGTCTTACCGCAGCCGGAAGGTCCGAGGAAGCAGACGAACTCGCTTTCGTCGACTTCCAGGGAAATGTTCTTGAGCGCCTGGAACTCGCCGAACTTCTTGGTGACGTTCTCGATGCGCAGGTAGGGTTTTGACGTCAAACCGGATATACCCCCAGGGTTCAATTCGACTACCTTGTCGACTGCTCGGCCCGCGCCCCGCCTCGGTTCCTGCGGGGCGTCGGCAAGGCGCTGTAACGGGAACGGCCGCCGCGGGTGCATCCGGGCGGCCGTCCTTTCCGGTCCGCGAGATTAGCGGAATGCCGGCACCGGGATGATTACTGGGCCTCGGTCTTGGAGTCGTAGCGGCTCTGCCATTCCGCCAGGATCCGGTCGCGGTTGTCAGCGGCGAACTGGAAGTCGTTTTCGATCATGAGCTCCGCGATATTGTCAGGATAGTGCTCGACCGGCTGCGCCACGCCGGGGTAGGCAACCACGCCGTACACCGTGTTGTACATCATGCTGGCTTCCTTGGACACCGCGAAGTCGGCCACCTTCTTGGCCGCCTCGAGATTCTTGGTGCCCTTGATGATGGCCGTCGCCTCCATGTCCCAACCCGCACCCTCGGAAGGGATGATGATCTCGATGGGCGCGCCCTGGGCCTTGACCTTGGCTGCTCGATAGGCGAAGGAGATGCCGATCGGAACCTCTCCCGCGCCGGCCTGACGGCACGGCTTGGAGCCGGAGTGCGTGTACATGGCGACGTTCTCGTGCAGGCCGTCCATGAACTTCCACGCCTCGTCCTCGCCGTAGAGCTGGATCCAGCTCGACACGTCGAGGAAGCCGGTACCGCTGGAGTTCGGGTTCGGCATCGAGATGAAACCCTTGTACGCCGGGTTGGTCAGGTCCTTCCACGTTGCGGGCATGGGCAGGTTGTTCTTCTCGGCCTCGATGGTATTGACGCAGATCGCGGCCACCCACGCGTCCATGCCGGTCCAGTGCATCGGGTCGTCGGAGTCGACGAACTTCTTGTCGAGCAGCTCCGCGCCCTTCGGCGTGTAGGGCTCGGTCATGCCCTCGGACTTGAGCAGCATGAGGCTGGTCGCCGCCAGGCCCCAGACGATGTCCGCCTGCGAGTTCTCCTTCTCCGCCAGCAGCTTGGCGGTGACGATGCCGGTGGAGTCGCGCACCCAGTTGATGCTGATATCCGGGTGGACCTTGTTGAACTCCTCGGCATACCGCTTGAGATCGTCCGCCTCGATGGCCGTGTACACCGTCAGCTCGGTGGCGGCGAATGCCCCGGTCGCACCGAGCGCGAAAGCCGCACCGGCGACGGGGGCAAGCACACGGGAAAGCATGGTTCTGGTTCTCATCGACTGCTCCTCACGGATAAACGGGTTGTTGTTGACGGCAACGGGTATTGCTCGCCAATGTTCTTTTGCGCGGCGCCGGCCGTCCCTGGGCTCGAGCCGCACCACCGATAATGGCATTGTTATGTTTCCGTCCGTTGACGGAGTATGACACAAAGTTTTGCGCGTTTTCACGCACCCGTCGGCGACCGACCGCCCTGCCCGAAGGTCGGCGCGCCGTCCGCCAGCCACTCTTCCTCCTCCCTCGTGCTCTGCCGGCCGAGAGCCTTGTTGCGGTGCGGGAAGCGACCGAAACGGGCGACGATGTCACGGTGCAGCCGGGCGTACCCGGCATTGTCCTCGAGCAGGGGGCGATATTCCTCGGGGCACTGCCGCGCCAGTCGTTCGAACTCCTCGACCGACTGCTCCTGGACGCTCGCGTCTTCGGAGTGCTGCATCGGCATAAGGGCGAAGACGCGCGAGATCCAGCCGAGGGCGGCGATGACGCCGGTGTCCAGTAGCGAGCGGGTGAGTTCGAGAGCCTTGCCGTCGTATGCGAAGGCGCGCGCGGTGTTGCGGAAGAGGTTGCGCGGGAACTGGTCGAGGACGATGATCTGCGCCAGTCGGCCGGCGGGGTGATCAAACCAGTCGTCGCAGCTACCGGACGCCACCTCGTCGACGAGGCCGGCGAAGCGACGAGCGATCTCGGCGTCGACCTCGGACGAGCCGCCGAACCACATGTCCTTGCGAGACTTCGCGGTACCGGGGTCGAGGTCGCTGTCGGCGAGCCAGAATTCGAGCACCTCGCGGGCCTTGGGCGCCGCATCGCGGCGACCGGAATCGGTTGTCATCGGCAATCTCCAGGCTTGGAGGAACAGGATCAGGACGACGGGGCGCCGGCGCGCCTGGCGTCGAGGACATTCGGCACCTGGCACACCTGGGCGAGCAGCCGCGAGAGCTGCTCGACATCGGAAAACTCGGCGCGGATTCGCATCGAGGCGGTATGGTCGCGGGCAGTGGACTCCGTGAGCGTCGACAGCACGTTGATATTGGCGTCGCGGAACACCCGGCTGACATCGTACAGCAGCCCCTTGCGGTCGAAGGCGCGGATCTCGATGTCGACCGGGAAGGTCTCGTCGTCGTCGCTGCCCCAGTCGATATGGATCACGCGCTCGCGACGGGCGGCCTCGAGCCGCATGATGTTGCGGCAGTCGCGCCGGTGCACGGTGATGCCGCGGCCGGCGGTGATGTAGCCGACGATGGCGTCGCCCGGCAGGGGATTGCAGCAGCCCGCGAACTGGGTCAGGAGGTTGCCCACGCCCTGCACCGACATGCCGCGGCTGCCGCGTGGCGCAGGAGCGTAGGCCGCTTTCAGCGGCAGCTCGCGCGGTTCGGCGGGCGCCTTCAGGGGCGACACCGCCTGGGACACCTTGAGGTCGCCGCTGCCGATGGCCGCCAGGAACTCGTCGACCTTGCGAAAGCCGCGCTCGGCGGCCAGCTTGTCGAACGCGGCGTCACCCGCGCCGAGACGGTAGATCTCGCGCTCGAGCGCGGCGCGGCCGGCGGCGACGTTGTGCTCGAAGTCCTCGCCCTTGAACCAGCGCTGTATGCGCGAACGCGCCTTCTGCGTCTTCACGTAGCCGAGCGAGGCGCTGAGCCAGTCGCGGCTGGGCGTGCCGATGCGCGAGGTGAGTATCTCCACGCGGGCGCCGGTATCCAGCTTCGTGTTCAGCGGCACCATGCGCCCGTTGACCCTGGCGCCGCGACAGCGGTGTCCGACGTCGGTGTGAATGGCGTAGGCGAAATCCAGCGGCGTCGACCCCGCCGGCAGGTCGATGACCTTGCCGCGCGGCGTGAACACGTAAATGCGCTCCTCGGCGGTGTCGTTGCGGAATCGCTCGAAGAACTCGCTGCCCTCGCCCACTTCCTGCTTCCATTCGAGCAACTGGCGCAGCCAGGCGATCTTGCCGTCGGTGGCCTGGTCCGAGGGGCTGCGCTCCTTGTAGCGCCAGTGCGCGGCGACGCCGAGCTCGTTCTCCTCATGCATCTCGAACGTGCGGATCTGCACCTCGACGGCCTTGCCACCGGGCCCGACCACCGCCGTGTGGATGGAACGGTAGCCGTTTTCCTTCGGTGTGGCTATGTAGTCGTCGAACTCCCCCGGGATCGGCGGGAACCGGGTGTGCACGAGACCGAGGGCGGCGTAGCAGTCGGCCACCGAGTCAACCAGCAGGCGCACCGCGCGCACGTCGTGGATGTCGTCGAAGGCGAGCTGCTTGCGGCGCATTTTCTTGAAAATGCTGTACAGGTGCTTCGGCCGGCCGGCGACTTCGCCACGAATGCCGGCGCCGTCCAGCAGACCGCGCACCAGGGCGATGAACTCGTCGATGTAACGCTCGCGATCGATGCGCCGTTCGGCCAGGCTACGCGCCAGGTCGCGATAGGTGGCAGGATCGATGCAGCGAAACGCCAGGTCTTCGAGCTCCCACTTGAACTGCCAGATCCCGAGCCGGTTGGCAAGCGGCGAGAACACCTCGAGCGTCTCGCGGCCGAGCGCTTCGCAACGGGCCTCGGGCAGGTCGCGCGCATTCCTGAGCAGCTGCACCTGGCAGGCCAACCGCACCAGTACCACGCGCACGTCGTCGATCATGGCGATCAGCATCTTGCGGAAGTTCTCGTCCGCGTTCCCGGCGAGGACACCCTCGGAGAGATTCGAGATCACGTCCATGCGGCGTATTCCCTCGACCAGCGAGGCGACGGACTCGCCGAAGGTCTCGCGAAGCTCGACCGCACCGAGGTCGACCACCTCCGAGGTGCTGTACAGCCATACGGCCGCCCGGGTTTCATCGTCGGCGTCGATGGCGCCGAGTATCTCGAGACGCTCGGCGACCGTGGCTTCGAACGAGTCCGCCCGCTCGCCGGTGACGCCGCTCAAGCGGCTGCGGCACCAGCCTGCGACCGCCTCGAGGGCGGAGGCGTCGGCAAGGAGAGTTGCCGGTTCGGTGTGCTGCAGGGACTTCACGGCATCAATCCAGCGATTCCCGCTCGAGCGACAGGTAGACGCCGTAGGCGTTGGCGCGGTTGGCCTCGAAGAACGCGGGGTACTCGATGAAATCGCTCCAGTCGGTCGCCTCGTAGGCCTCGTCGAACGGGGTCCAGTTCTCGACCGCCTTGCCCATCACCTCGCGCATGTAGGCGAGGTAGTCGCGGGTCAGCGTGACCAGCTCGGCGGGATCCTCGGCCGCGCGGCCGTGTCCCGGTATCACCGCGGCGACGTCGTAGCCGGCCAGCTCGTCGAGTATCTCGAGCCACTGGCGGGAATTGGCGGAGCCGAGGTACGGAATCCGGCCTTCGAAGATGATGTCGCCGGACAGCAGTACCCGGTCGGTCTGAACCAGCAGGATCAGGTCGCCGTCGGAATGGGCGCTGCCGACGTTGACCGCGCGAAATGCGACATCGCCCAGCGCGAAGCGTTCCTCGTCCGACAGCAGCCGGTGCGGCTCGACAACGCGGGTGTCGTCGTCGACCCAAGGTGCCAGGCTCTTGCGGCGCTCGGCGAGGCGCTCGGCCGCGGCGGGCGACTCGAGGTAGCGAACCGCGCCGTGCGGCGCGATGATCTCGGCGCCGATATCCTCGAACACCTGGGTGCCGTACATGTGGTCGGCGTGGTAGTGGCTGACGTAGACGCGGCGAACCGGCTGGTCGGTGATCTCGCCGATACGCGCCAGCAGCATCCTCGCGAGCGCCGGCGTGCCGAGCGTGTCGAACACCACCACTGCGTCCCCGGTCACGACGAAAGCGGAGTTGGAGACGAACCCGGCGTTGTCGGTGGCGGCGCCCGGCGCGCCCATGACGTAATACACGTGCTCCGACACCCGGACAGGTTCCATTCCCACCGGGGGAAACTCCGCCGCCGGCGACGGTGCCGCTTGTGCACCGAGCCATGCCAGAACGGCAACGGTTGGAACGAAACTACCTCTCATCGGGAACTCTCCGGTGCCGGATCCTGCCCGCCGCCCGCGGCCGCGACGTGTTGGCCACGCCCGCTCAGAAGGCGCCGCGACGGTCCTCGAAAAAGGACATCATGAGGCCGCGGCACTCGGATTCAAGCACCCCGGCGAGGATACCGCAACGGTGGTTCAGAAACGGCGTCTGGAGAATGTTGGCCATCGACCCCGCTGCCCCCGCCGCCGGGTCGGCACAGCCGTAGATCACCCGCGTCAGGCGCGCGTGGACCATCGCCCCGGCACACATCACGCACGGCTCCAGGGTCACGTAGAGTTCGGCTCCGGGCAGACGGTAATTGCCAATCGCCGCCCCGGCGCGCCTCAGGGCATTGACCTCGGCGTGGGCGCAAGGGTCGTTGTCGGCGATGCAGGAATTGCCCGCCGCGGCCACGAGTCGCCCGCCCGCCACCACCACCGCACCGACCGGCACCTCGCCCGCCTCGCCCGCACGCAGCGCCTCGGCCAGCGCCAGGCGCATCCAGTGCTCTTGGTCGCTCACTTCAACTCCGTCATCGAATCACCAAGGCGTATTCCCGGTACATGGGCGACCAATTCCGCTCGACACGGAATATCCCCCGGACCGCTGCGAGCGATGAGTCCGGGCTGCGTCGTCGGCGCTTTGAAGTGTATCGACCGGCCGCCGGTGGGTTCAAGCGGCGACGCGGTACCGACGTTGCGCGGAATTGCCGGGTTTCGGCACCCTCATGACCAAGGCCACGGATTGTCACCCGGCCGGCGGTTGGCAGCGCAACGAGGATCCCGTAGACTCCTGCGGCCCGGAATCTTCGGCCAGGGAATCGACAAGGAGGTAGAAAGGTCCATGAATCTCGTCCCATCCATGGCGGCTCGCATTCAGTCCGCCGCCATCGCGGTCGTCATCTTCCTGACCAACCTGTCTGGCGCCGCCGGCGCCGCTCATGAAACCACCGCTCACGCGAGTACCGGCTTGCGCATGGGCGATTCCACGGTGGAAGGCTTCGCCGATTTTCTAGTCCCGCTGGTCGAGCGCGGTCATGGCGTGCTGCTCGTCAACCCGCGGTTCTCGCTCCGGGATGAAGGCGAGACCCAGGCCAGCCTCGGGCTCGTGTGGCGAACCTGGCTGCCCGATGCCAACGTGGTGATCGGCGCCAACGCCTGGCTCGACTCGCGACGGAGCCGCCACGGCAACCGCTTCAACCAGGCCGGTCTCGGGCTGGAACTGCTCGGCGAACACGTCGACGCGCGCGTCAACTGGTATGACGCCGACAACGACCCGGCCATCGCCGGCGAATTCGCCACCCGCGAGGTCGCGACGCGAACCGAAGTCTCCGACTGGCGCGACGTTTCCATTCGCCGGGAAATCGACGTCGATGTCGACGAGCGCGTCAGCTCCGAGGTGATCGGGGCGACCGACCCCGGCTACGGCGAACCCTATGGCAGGGACCACACCGTGCTGCAGGACATCGAGCACGATGTCACGCGCCGAATCGATTCCGAGCGCATCGTCACCACCACGACCACCGAGCATCGCACCGTGCGCACCACACGTGCCACGCAACGGTTCACGACCACCACCGACCGGCTGTTCCGGCGCTACGAAGCCGCCATGGACGGCTTCGATGCCGAGATAGGCGTCAAGCTGCCTCTGTCCGACCGGGCACCGGAGGTGCGCGTGTTCGCCGGCTACTACGACTTCGACAATCCCTACGGCGATGACTTGAGCGGATACAAGGGACGGATCGAGATGCGCGCCGGCCCGTACTTCACCTTCGACGCCGAGGTGTTCGACGACGACAGGCTCAACGGCACCGACTACTTCGTGGGCTTCAGGCTTCACGTTCCGCTGTACGGGCGCGACACGTGGAGAAAATTTCGAGAGGGAGTTCGAGGTGCCGCCAGCCGCTCAGTTGTCGAGCGCCGGTTCAGCGACATGGTGATGCGCGACGTGCGCGTGCAGAAGGCGGAATCGGAACCCGAAGAGGTTCTCGCTCGACGTCGTCAGCGTACCGAGGTCGAGACGGACCGACAGGTCAGCGAGAGCCGTTCCACTACGAGGTCGGTGAGCAGGAGCACCCGGACCACCAGCGAGATCGCCACCGGGACCGAGGTGCTGGAAACCGTGACCATCGCCGACGACGTCACCTTCGTCGACGCCGACAACGACAGCGGCGAGGAGGACGGTACGATCGAGAAGCCGTTCAGGTCGCTGAGGGACGGCATCGAGGACGGCGCGGCGACAGGCAACAACACCATCTTCCTCTGCGAGGCCGGCTCCGGCGGCCTGTGCGACCGCGCCGGCGGCGACAGCAGCTACGACGAAGTCGTGACCCTCGCGCAGGACCAGGTACTTACCAGTTCCATCGAGGCACACGACGGTCACCACTTCGAGACCGTCAACCGGCCGGTCATCGCCCCCTCCTCGCCGGGCCCGGGGCCCGCCGTGACCCTGTCGACGAGGACGATGATACACCGCCTACGGGTGGACGCCTCGGGGGTGAACGTCATGAATGCGGTAGGGTCGCTACCCGGCCAGGATTTTCCGGCCGACCGGTACACAGTAACGGACAACGAGTTGATCACGTCCGGCGGTACCGGCGCGACTTTCTCCATCGCCGCGAACGAGGTGGACGTCGTGATTCGCGACAACCACGTAACCGGCCCGGCAGGAGCGGGCATCGTCGCGACCGGCAGTTCGTCAGGCACCGGCAGCGTGGTGATTGACGGCAATACCGTGGATGCCCTGCAAACGGGAATCTATACCGGCATCGCGAGCGGCGCCGTCGACATCACCATCAGCGGCAACACGGTGACGACCCTCGGAAGCGTCGCCCGCGGCATTTACGACTATCCGCGCTTCGGGACCGAGACGACCATAGACGGCAACGTCGTTACCACGCGCGGCGTCAACTCGACCGGCATCCTGAAGATGAGCTCGAGCGAATCGACATCCGGCACGATCTCGGGCAACACGGTGGTTGTAAACAAGGCGGGCGGCGAAGCCGTTTACCTCGGAGTCGCGAACGGGTTCAACACCTGCAACACCGTCACCGGCAACGACCTCACGGCCGCGAGCGGCACGGCCATCCGCGTCGGTGCACTCGGCATCCGCGGCATCCAGGTGAGCGCCGCCGACGCCGCGCAACTCGCGGCCGAGAACACGCTCAACGGCGGCAGCGTGGTAGACGAAGGCGGCGTATTCGGCTGCACGCCGTAGGCGCGGGTCGCCGGGCGCCTCATTGCCCTGGTCGACGGGTACCAAGGCTCTTTCGCGTCGGGCTTGTCGCAAGCCGTCAATGTCGCGCGGCGGGCGGGGCCGCGCCAGGCTTGTGCGCAGGCGCGACCCGCGAACGACCACCCGAGCGACTGCAAGCTGCGGAGGATGTTGCCGCAGTCGCTCGTGCTCGGCCGTCGGCGTGCCGTTGACCTGCGTCAACGGTCCTTGGGAAGGGCCGTGATAGCGTCGCGGTTCAGATGTCAACCGACCCGCCCCCCGATGTCCACGGATTCAACCTCGTCCCAGCCAGCAACGGCGACAGATGTCGCCCGCACGATCGGGCTCGGCAGTTCGCCGGCCCGGCGCTGGTTGTCGTGGCGGCGCCTGCTTGCCATGCTCGTCGTAGTCCTGGCGGCAGTCGGTGCCTACCTCGTCGCGTTTCCCGGTGGCGACACCGACCGGCAGGTGAAGTACGTGACGGAGAACCTCGAGCGCGGCCCGCTGACGCAGACCGTCACCGCCACCGGCACCGTCGAGCCGACCAACAAGGTCGAGATCTCCAGCGAGCTTTCCGGCACGATCCGCTCCGTTGCCGTCGACTTCAATGATCGGGTCGGGACGGGCCAGGTTCTCGCGGTGCTCGACACCGGCAAGCTCGAGGCCGAGCTCAGCCACGCGCGGGCCTCGCTGGTGGTCAGGCGCGCGCAGCTCCAGGAGGCCCAGGCGACACTCGAGGAGGCCAGGCTGGCCCTCGAGCGGACCCGCGCCCTTTCCGAGCGGGACTTCGCATCGCGCGCGACGCGGGAGTCGGCCGAGGCCACCCATCAACGGGCGACGGCGGGCGTCGCGGTGGCCAGGGCCAACATCGAGGTCGCCGAGGCGGACCTCCTGACCGCCGAGACCAACCTTGCCAAGGCCACGATCCGCTCGCCGATCGACGGCGTGGTCATGAGCCGGTCCGTGGAACTCGGGCAGACCGTGGCGGCGTCCCTGCAGGCGCCGGTGCTGTTCACGCTGGCCGAGGACCTCGCGGCCATGCAACTGGAGGTAGATATCGACGAGGCCGACGTCGGCCAGGTGACAGAGGGCCAGACGGCCGTCTTCACCGTCGACGCGTGGCGCGACCGCCGCTTCCCCGCCGAGGTGACGATGGTCCGGGTGGCGCCGGAAATCATCAACAACGTGGTCACCTACACGGCGGTGCTGAGGCTCGACAACTCCGAGCTCCTGCTGCGCCCGGGCATGACGGCGACGGTCGACATCGTGGTCAACGAGGTGCGCGACGCACTACTGCTGCCCAATGCCGCATTGCGCTTTGCGCCGCCGGCGGCCGAGGCCGACGACAGCGGCGGCGTACTGGGGATGTTGCTGCCGCGGCCGCCGCGCGGAGGCGGCGACAACGCAAGGGTGGCCGCGGACGGCGATGGACGAAGGACGGTCTACCGGCTGGACAACAACGAGCCCGTGCCGGTGGTCATCCGGGTCGGCGTCAGCGACGGCGCCTATACGGAGGTGATCAACGGCGACCTCGCGGCGGGCACCGCGGTCATCGTGGACTCCGTGACGGCGAGATAGCCGGCCGTGAACCGGAACACTGCGGCGGAAGATGTGCCCCTCGTCGAGTTCACCGCCGTTGCCCGGGTCTATGGGCGAGGCAGCGCGGCCGTCCGGGCGCTGGACGGGGTCGATCTCGGGATAGCAAGGGGCGAGTACGTTGCCATCATGGGCCCGAGCGGGTCCGGCAAGTCGACTGCGATGAACATCATCGGCTGTCTCGACGCGCCGACCAGCGGCACCTACAGGTTCAGCGGTGTCGAGGTGGGCGGCTTGCGCCGAGACCAGAGGGCCCTGCTGCGCCGCCACTTCATCGGCTTCGTCTTCCAGGGATTCAACCTGCTTGCGCGCACCAGCGCCCTGGAGAACGTCGAGCTGCCGCTCGTCTACCGCGGCACGCCATCGGGGGAACGCCGGAAGCTGGCTCGCGACGCGCTGGCGAGGGTCGGGCTTGGCGGCTGGGAGCATCATGGACCGGCGGAACTCTCGGGCGGCCAGCAGCAGCGGGTCGCGATCGCGCGCGCCATCGTCACCCGGCCGGCGCTGGTGCTCGCCGACGAACCGACAGGCAACCTCGACACCGCGCGCAGCCACGAGATCATGAGACTGCTGACGGAACTCAACGAGGGCGACGGTATCACCATCATCATGGTGACCCATGAAGCGGAGATGGCCGAGTACGCCTCGCGCACCATCCGTTTCCTCGACGGTCGTGTCGAAACCGACCGTCAGCGACCGAGGGTCGCCTGATGTTCAGGGAAACGCTGCGGCTGGCCCTGCAGGCCATCGTCAGGAACGCGATGCGCTCGTTCCTGACCGTTCTCGGCATTGTCATCGGCGTGGGCGCCGTGATCGCCATGGTGACCCTGGGCAACGGCACGACGGCCAGGGTCGAGGCGGAGATCGCCGCGCTCGGCACCAACCTCCTGTTCCTGCGGCCGGGCCAGGGGTTCGGCCCGAGGCGCACCGACGCCCCCGATTTCACCATGGCCGACGTTGCCGCGATCGAACGCCAGGTCGCCGGCCTGCAGGCAGTGGCGCCCAGCGTCGGCACCGGCGCCCGGGTCGTCTACGGCAATCGCAACCACGACACGACCGTGACCGGCTCGACCAACGACTACTTCATCGCCCGGGATTGGCAGCTGGGCCAGGGCCGGCGGTTTCTTGACGGTGAACTGCGTGCGGGCAAGGCGGTCTGCGTGATCGGCGCCACGGTGCACGCGGAACTGTTCGGCCGCGCCGACCCGATCGGCCAGCGGATCCGGGTCAATGCCATTTCCTGCGAGGTGATCGGCCTGCTGCAGGCGAAGGGGCAGTCCAGTTTCGGGCAGGACCAGGACGACACGGTCGTCATGCCGATTCGTGCGATGCAGAGGCGACTCATCGGCAAGACGGACGTCTCGACGATCCTGCTGTCCGCCAGGAACGACGTCCCGACCGCCAAGGTGCAACGCGACGTGACCTGGCTCATGCGCGAGCGAAGACGCATCGCCGGTGATCAACAGGACGATTTCAGCGTCCGCGACATGACCGAAATGGTCGAGGCGATGACCACCACCACCCGCGTCCTCACCCGGCTCCTGGCCGCTGTCGCCGCGGTGAGCCTGCTCGTCGGCGGCATCGGCATCATGAACATCATGCTGGTGTCGGTGACCGAACGCACCCGCGAGATCGGCATTCGGCTTGCCATCGGCGCCCAGGAGAGCCAGGTGCTCACGCAATTCCTGGTGGAGGCGGTCGTGCTGTCCCTGTTCGGCGGATTGATCGGCGTCTTTCTCGGACTGTCCCTGTCCGCCCTCGCCGCGGGCCTGCTGTCGGTGCCGTTCGTCGTCGACCCGACAATAGTCGTTCTGGCCTTTGCGTTCTCCGCGGCCGTGGGTGTCGCCTTTGGCTACTTTCCGGCCCGCCGGGCCGCCCACCTCGACCCGATCGACGCACTGCGACACGAGTAGCGGCGGTACAGCCGTCGTGGTCGGCAGCGGTCAACGGTTCGACAATCGAATCCTCGGACGAAAGCGTCCCGGCGCGTGAGGGCGGCGGCAGGACGATGAATCATTCCCACTCGATCGTCGCCGGGGGCTTGCTGGAGATGTCGTAGACAACGCGACTGACCCCGCGCACTTCGTTGATGATACGGCTGGATATGCGCTCCAGTATCTCGTAGGGGATGTGCTTGATGTTGGCGGTCATGAAGTCGACGGTTTGAACCGCGCGCAGGGCGATGACGAACTCGTAGGCGCGGTTGTCGCCCACCACGCCGACCGACTTCACCGGCAGGAACACGGCGAATGCCTGGCTGATGGCGTCGTAGAGGTGGTGCTTGTGCAGCTCGTCGAGGTAGATGGCGTCTGCCTTGCGCAGGATGTCGGCGTACTCTTTCTTCACCTCGCCGAGGATGCGCACGCCGAGGCCCGGGCCGGGAAACGGGTGGCGTCCGATCATCACCGCCGGCAGGCCGAGTTCGGCGCCGATCCGCCGCACCTCGTCCTTGAACAGCTCCGCCAGCGGCTCGAGCAGCTTGAGCCTGAGCGTTTCCGGCAGTCCGCCGACGTTGTGATGGGACTTTATGACCTTCGCCTTGCCGGTCTTCGCGCCCGCCGACTCGATCACGTCCGGATAGATCGTCCCCTGGGCGAGCCACGCGGCGTCCTCGATCTTGGCCGCCTCCTCCTGGAACACGTCGATGAACACGCCCCCGATGATCTTGCGTTTCCTCTCCGGGTCGGCTTCGCCGGCCAGGGCGTCGAGGAAGCGCGCCTCGGCGTTGACCCGGATCACCTTCACGCCGAGGTGCTCGGCGAAGGTGGCCATGACCTGGTCGCCCTCGTCGGCGCGCAGCAGACCGTTGTCGACGAAGATGCAGGTCAGCTGATCGCCGATGGCGCGGTGCAGGAGCGCCGCCACCACCGACGAATCCACGCCGCCGGACAAACCGAGAATCACCTTCTCCCTGCCGACCGCCTGGCGCACGCGGCCGACGAGGTCGTCGATGATGTTGCCCGGCACCCAGTCGGAACCGCACACGCACACCTCGTGGACGAAGCGCGAGAGGATGTCGCGGCCAAGCCGCGTATGGGTGACCTCGGGGTGGAACTGCAGGCCGTAGAAGCCGCGGTGGGTGTCGGCAATGGCCGCGAGCGGTGCACTCGGCGTCGCGCCGATGACTTCGAACCCGGGCGGCAGGGCGGCGACCTTGTCGCCGTGGCTCATCCAAACGTCCAGCAGTCCCTGCCCGGCGCGGTCGTGGCGGTCGGCGATGTCGCCGAGCAGGTGCGGGCCGTGCAGCACCATGACCTCGGCATAGCCGTACTCCTGCTCAGTCGCCGCGTCCACCGAGCCGCCGAGATCGGCGGCCATGATCTGCATGCCGTAGCAGATGCCCAGCACGGGAACACCCATCTCGTACACGATGGGGTCGGGGCGCAGGGTCTCGGCGCGGTGCGCGGAATCGGGGCCCCCTGAGAGAATGATGCCGCGCGGGGAGAAGCTGCGAATGTCCTCGCCGTCGACGTCGCCGGCGTAGATCTCGCAGTACACGCCGAGCGCGCGCACCGAGCGCGCGATGAGCTGGGTGTACTGGGAACCGAAGTCCAGGATCAGGATGCGGTCCTGGTGGGGATCGAGCGTGGCTGGTGTCTGCATGTCGGTCACTGTCGGTTCGCGCGCCGCGCCGCACCGCGGCGGACAGGCCACGGCTTCAGCGCTCACCCTGGTAGTTCGGCGCCTCCTTGGTGATGGTGACGTCGTGCACATGACTTTCGCGCAGGCCGGCGTTGGTGATGCGCACGAAACGCCCCTTGCCGCGCAAGTCGTCCACGGTGGCGCAGCCGGTATAGCCCATGGCGGCGCGCAGGCCGCCCATCAGCTGGTGGATGATCGTCACCATCGGACCCTTGTACGGCACCCTGCCCTCGATGCCCTCCGGCACCAGCTTCTCGGGGTCGCTCTCACCGTCCTGGAAGTACCTGTCGCGCGAGCCGGCGCTCATCGCCCCGAGCGAACCCATGCCGCGATAGGACTTGTACGAGCGCCCCTGGTATAGCTCGATCTCGCCCGGCGCCTCGTCGGTGCCCGCGAACAGGCTGCCCATCATCACCGTGTGGGCGCCGGCGGCGATGGCCTTGGCGAGATCGCCCGAGAAGCGCACGCCCCCGTCGGCGATCAGCGGCACGCCCGTGTCCTTCAGCGCATCGGCGACGGAGAAAATGGCGGAGATCTGCGGCACGCCGACGCCGGCGACGATGCGCGTCGTGCAGATCGACCCGGGACCGACCCCGACCTTGACCGCGTCGACCCCCGCGTCGACCAGCGCCCGTGCCGCCTCGCCGGTGGCGATGTTGCCGCCGATGACGTCGATGGCGTCGCCGTAGGTCTTCTTGATCTCGGCCACCTTGTTGAGCACGCCGCGCGAATGGCCGTGCGCGGTGTCGACCACGAGGGCGTCGACCCCGGCATCGACCAGGCGCTCCACCCGCTCCGCCGAATCGGCGCCGACCCCCACCGCGGCGGCCACCATCAGCCGACCGCTATCGTCGCGGCAGGCGTTGGGGTGCTCGGTGGATTTCTGAATGTCCTTGACGGTGATCAGCCCCTTGAGATTGAAGTCGTCGTCGACCACCAGCACCTTCTCGATGCGGTGCCGGTGCAGGAGTTCCATCACCACGTCGCGGCTTTCTCCCTCGCGCACCGTGACCAGGCGTTCCTTGGGCGTCATGATGGCGCTGATCGGCGCGTCGAGCTTGAGTTCGAACCTGAGGTCGCGACTGGTGACGATGCCGACCAGCTTGTCGTCGTGCAGTACCGGCACGCCGGAGATCTGCTTGCTGCGCGTCAGCTCGAGCACCTCGCGCACGGTGGTCGACCGTGTCACCGTGATCGGGTCCTTGATGACGCCGCTTTCGAACTTCTTCACCCGCGCCACCTCGGCGGCCTGGCGTTCGGCGGACAGGTTGCGGTGGATGACGCCGATGCCGCCTTCCTGGGCCATGCAGATCGCCGCGCGCGACTCGGTCACCGTGTCCATGGCGGCCGACAGCAGCGGGATATTGAGCGTGATCCGGCGGGTCAGGGGCGAGGCGAGAGCGGCCTCGCGGGGCAGCGTGGTGGAGTAATCGGGGACGAGCAGGACGTCGTCGAAAGTGAGGGCTTCTTCTATCTTTTCCATCGACGAATTATACTCGCCGGCCCATCGACGGTAAACCTGCCCCGTGCCCTGGCGGGGCCGCGCGAGCAGCCCTGATCGAGCCTTCCATGCCCCCATTCGACAAGTCGCCTCGCGCCGTCAAGGCCCTGTCCGGACCACGCCGCGCCGGGCCTGGCCGATGACTCCCGGACCGCCCCCCGGCCGCCGTGTCCACACGGTGTCGTCGTTCGCCCGCGAGGTCCGCATGCTGCTCGAGGCGAGCTACCCGGAGTTGTGGATCGAGGGCGAGCTCACCAACCTGTCGACGCCGGCCTCGGGACACGCCTACTTCTCTCTGAAGGACGACACGGCGCAGATCCGCTGCGCGCTGTTCCGCCAGCACAAGCTGCGCTGCCCGGTGGCGCCCCGCGCCGGCCTCAAGGTGCTGGTGCGCGCCAGGGTCTCCCTGTACGAGGCCCGCGGCGACTTCCAGCTCATCGTCGAGTACATGGAGGACGCGGGCGAAGGCGCCCTGCGCCGCGAACTCGAGGCGCTCAAGCGCCGGCTCGCCGCAGAGGGTCTTTTCGACGAGTCCGCGAAGCGGGCGCTTCCGCCCTGGCCGCGGCAGTTGGGGGTGATCAGCTCACCGAGCGGCGCCGCCCTGCGCGACATCCTGATCACGCTCAGGCGCACCGCGCCGTGGCTGCCGGTGGTGATCTACCCGGTTGCCGTCCAGGGCGACAGCGCCGCCCCCTCCATCGTCGCCGCCCTGGAGCGAGCCGTGCGGCGCGCCGAGTGCGACGTGCTGATCGTCGCCCGCGGCGGCGGATCGCTCGAGGACCTGATGGCGTTCAACGACGAGCGAGTGGCCCGGGCCGTGCACGCCTGCCCGATTCCCGTGATCAGCGGCGTCGGCCACGAGACCGACGTCACCATCGTCGACCTCGTCGCCGACCTGCGAGCCGCCACGCCCACCGCTGCGGCGCAGCGCCTCGGCGACGCCAGCGAACGCATGGCGGCGGAACTGGCGCGCCAGCGCCATGCCCTCGTGCGCGGCATGGAGAACTGCCTCTACCGTGCCATGCAGGGGGTCGACCGCCTGGCGGGCCGCATCCGCCACCCGCTGGAGCGCATCCGCCATCAACTGACCCGCGTCGAGAACGTCGGCCAGCGGCTGGCGAGGAACGCGGAGCAGTCGCTGGCAGGGCGCCGGGCGGCCGTGCGCGAGCGCGAGTCGATGCTCAGGGCGCATTCGCCGGCCCGCGCCATCGCCGCCGCCACAAGCCGGATCGAGCAGCACCGCATGCGCCTTCTGTCGCAGGCCGGCACCGCCGTTCAATCACGCCGGGGCCGGCTGGATGCGCTTCAGCGGCAGGCGGAGCAACTCAGTCCGCGCGCCACGCTGGCGCGCGGCTACGCCATCCTCATCGATGCCGAGCACGGATACGCGGTATCGACCGTCGACAAGGTCCGCACCGGGCAGCGCCTGGAAGGACGCCTCGCCGACGGCTCCGTGGACTTGTCGGTCACCGGAAAACGGCGCCGATGATCGCCCGAGCCCTGACACTGGCGGCGACACTGTACGCCGTCGCCGCGTCGGCCTTTGACAACTTCGACCCCGTGCCGGGCGGCATCGCGGGCGTCACCGTCGCTGAATCCGGGGCGGCCGCGCCGACGGCCTGGTTCGGCAGCCACCGGCTGCCGGTACTGGATCTCGAGCGCGGACGCGTGGCGGTGGTGGGCCTGGACCTCGACCTCGCTCCCGGGTTCTACGTGGTCAACGTCGTTGACGACGAGGATCACCACGACAGCCGCCGCTTTCCGGTCAGGCCGCTGGCGCGTCCGATCTACACCATCGAGGTTCCCGACGAGCCGCCGCTGGCCGAACTGGTCGCGCGCCACCGCGAGGCGCTGGCCGTCCCGGGGGTCGCACCGGCCGCCGACGGCGAGACTCCGGACCTCGACTTCGTGCTGCCAGTGGACCTGCCCATCCGGTTCCAGTTCGGACGGCTGAACTTCGGCGGCACAGGCCTTACGGCGCCGTTTCCGGGGCTCGGGTTCGTCTCCGACCGCGAGGCACGGGTGGCCAGCCCATCGTTCGGACAGGTGATCGCGGTCGATGCGCGCGACGGCGCCTGGCGCGTGGTGATCCACCACGGCGGCGGCGTGGTGAGCATGTTCCGCCACCTCGCCGCCGTCGATGTCGTCGTCGAGCAATGGCTCAGCAAGGGCGATCCCATCGGCGTTCTGCCCCGGCGAAACAACGTGCGTCTTTTGCCGGACTGGGCGGTGGCTTTGAACGCAGCCTGGGTGGACCCCCTGCTACTGGTGAGCCACCGCATCGATCTCGGCCCCGAGCCGGCCCCGCCACTTGCGCCGAGTCCCGCAAGTGATTTACAAGGAGCCACCCAGTAACCAATTTGCGCGGCGACCACAGATGACCGAATTCCTCAAGGACCTCTGGGCATTCATGCGCGAGCGCAAGAAGTTCTGGCTGGCGCCGATCATCCTCGTGCTGCTCCTGCTCGGCGTACTGATCGTGTTCGCCCAGGGTTCGGCGGTGGCGCCGTTCATCTACACGCTGTTCTGACCCAGCGGCGCGGGTCGCCAGCGGCGCGAGATCCTGCCGAAGCGCAGGGTCAGCAACAGCGCCGCCAGCGCCAGGCCGCCCACCAGGCCCATCCACAGGCCGCGCGGCCCGAATCCGAGACGGAAGGCGGCGATGTAGGACAGCACGAAGCCGCACGGCCAGTAGGCGACGAGGCACAGGATCATGGGAATCCGGGTGTCCTTGTAGGCGCGCAACGCGCCGGCCGCCGACACCTGCAGGCCGTCGAACAACTGGAACGCCGCGGCCAGCAGCAGCAGGCTCGCGGCGGCCGCGGCCACCGCCGCATCGCTCGTGTACATCGCGGCGATCGCGCCGGGTGCCGTCACCATGACCACGCCGGAGCAGAACATGAAGGCGCCGGCGAGGGCGATGCCGACCTGCCCGCGAAAGCGCGCATCGCTCGCGCGCCCGGCGCCCAGCGCCTGGCCCACGCGTACCGTGATCGCCATCGACAGGCCCACCGGCACCATGAACATCAGGGCCGCGTAGTTGATGGCGACCTGGTGCGCGGCCAACGGCACCGCCCCGAAGGTGCCCATGAGCACGGCGACCACCGAGAACAGACTGGTCTCCATCATCATCGATATCGAGATCGGCATGCCCAGGCGCAGCATCTCGCCGATGCGCGCGACATCGGGCCGAGCCAGGCTGACGCGCAAACGGATGCCGGGAAACCAGCCGGTGGCGAAGATCCAGCCGAACATGCCCGCCGCCACCAGCCACAGGCCCGCGGCACTGGCCCAGGCCGCCCCCGTGGCACCCAGCGCCGGAACGCCGAGGTTGCCGAACACCAGCACCCAGTTGCCGAACACGTTGAGCGGCAACAAAGCCGCGAAGATCACCATCATCGGCTTGACGTGGCCGGCGCTCTCCGCGACGAAGCGCGGGACCATGGCGAGGCAGGCGGCCGGGATGCCCCAGGAGATGGCGTCGAGGTAGGCCTCGAGGCCCGGCAGGATCGCAGGATCGATCGCGATCCAGCGGGCCGCCACCGCGATCTCGCGCACTGCCACGAAGGCCGTCACGCCGACGCCCGCCGCGTACCACAGACCCTGCCGGAAGACCTCGGTCATGCGCTCGCGATGACCCGCCCCCGCGTAGAACGCGGCGATGGGGGAAATCGACATCATCATCCCCAGCATGCCGAGATACACCAGTATCCACAGGCTCGAGCCGATGCCCACCACCGCCAGTTCGTTCGGCCCGGCGCGACCGACCATCACGGTATCGACGAAGCCGAGCGAAACCTGCAGCAGCTGCGCGACGATCATCGGCCAGGCGAGCGAGACCAGCGCTGCCAGCTCACCCGCCACGTCGTCCCTGTGCGGCCGTCCCCGGTCCATGTTCACACCACCCCGTTCTGCTCTCGCCGCACCGACCGGGTAACGTTCAGGTAGGCGGAGACGATGTCGCGCCGGGAGACCGTTCCTTGCACGACGCCGGACGCGTCGACCACCGCGAACAGGTCGTCGGTGCTGCTGTCGGCAAGGCTCATCGCCCGCCACACCGGGGTATGCTGGTCGAGAGCCATCGAGTCGCGCTCGATGAGGCCGGCGATCGGTATCGTCGGGTCGACGTCGACCAGCGCGGACAGCCGCGCCACCCCGACCAGCCCCCCGCCGCCGTCGACGACCGGCGCGAGGGCCCGGTCGGCCGCTGCAAGGGCGGTGCGCGCGCCGCCCGCGTCGGCCGACTCGTCTATGACGACGGCATCCTTGTCCACCAGGTCGCGCACCGTGCGCACCGACAGCACCAGCTTCTCGCGCCCCATGGACAGGTCGTGGCCGCCGCGCAGGAGCTGGCGGTCGAAGAACGAGCGGCCGAACACCCGGTACGCGACCAGGTTGGACATCACCGCACTGAGCATCGCGGCCGTGGTCACGTCGTAGTTTCGTGTCAGCTCGAAGATGATCAAAATGGCGGTCAGCGGCGCGCCGATCACCGGGCTCACCACTGCCACCATGCCGCAGGCCGCGTATATCGCCAGGTCGCTGTGCTCTGCCGGCAGGAGCAGTTCCACGCTGGCGCCGCACAGGGTGCCGAACACCACGCCGATCAGGAGCGACGGGCTGAACACGCCGCCGACGAAGCCGAAGCCCAGGCACAGCGCCGTCGCCGCCAGCTTGGCGGCCAGGATGAGTCCGAGTTCGGCCGGGCCGAAGCCGCCGGCCAGGGCCTTGCGAAGCGAACCTTCGCCGACCCCGAGCACCTCGGGCACCTGCCAGGCGATCAGCGCCACCACCACCCCCGCGGCCGCCGGGCGCAAGAACTCCGGAATCCTCGACACCCGGCCGAGGTGCTCGAAGGCGAAGATCGCACGCATGTAGATCACGGCGATCAGCCCGCCGGCGATCCCGATCACGGCGAAATACACGTACTCCGGGGCCAGCACCGTGAGCGGGTCGACCAGGGCGAACATCGGGTCGTGGGGCTGGATGAAGTTGGTGAACACGTAGCCGATGCTGGCCGCGACCGTCACCGGCGCGAAGGCGCGCAGCGAGAAGTGACGCAGGATCACCTCGTGGGCGAACACGATCCCGGCGATGGGGGCGTTGAAGGCGGTCGAGATGGCGGCCGCGGCGCCGCAGGCGATGCCGATGCTGCGCCGCGCGGCGTCGCCGCCGGCGAGCCTGGCAGTCATGAAGCCGAGCAGAGATCCCATGTGGGCCAGCGGGCCGTACTGGCCGACCGACGCGCCGGAGACGATCGACACCACGCTCGCCGCCACGGTTCGCAGACCCGGCACCACCGGCATCATGCGCTCGAGGCCGTGGGCGGCGGCGATGGCGTTGGCCGGCCCCTGCATGGCCGCCGGCCGGTTCCACCACCGCAGCGCCCCGACCACGAGTCCACCGCAAACCAGCAGCGCGGCGAGGAACAGCCACTCGCGCGCGCCGCCCTCGAAGCCGAGCGGCACCAGCAGGTGGCGCTCGGAAGCAATCACCGCGGCCACGAATGCGGTCGCCGCCAGCGTCGAGACGATACCGACGCCGCCGCCGAGCAGCGTGACCTGCGCGATGCCGCGCAGGATCGACCGTAACGTGCGCACGCGTCGGTGCCTGTCCATGGCGCTACAACCGGTCCAGCAGGCGGTACCAGGCGATCATCAGCGCCAGGGCCGGGGTGAGGAGGACGCGAGGCAGCGGCAGCGGCGGGTTGTCGATGCGCGCGAACAGGTCGATGCCGGCCAGCGCCCCGGTGGCCGCCTCGGCCAGCACGCGCCCGGCAACGCCGCTCAGCACCATGCCGTGGCCCGAGTACCCCTGGGCATGGAAGACGCTGCCGCGAAGCCGTCCGAGATGGGGCATGTGGCTGCGGGTGACCGCCACGTGACCACCCCAGGCGAACTCGATGGCGGCGTCGGCGAGCGAGGGAAACACCCGCAGGATGCGCGCCTTGAGGGCCCCGGCGAGCGCGTCCGGGGACGGCTCCAGCGCGCCGATGCGACCGCCGAACAACAGCCGGTGGTCGCCGCTCGGCCGGTAGTAGTCCAGCACCCGGCGGGTGTCGCTGACCGCCGCGCGACCGGGCAGCAGCGACGCGACCACGTCGGCGCCAAGCGGTTCGGTCGCGGCGATATGGGAGCCGACGGGCACGAAATGCCGGGACAGGGTCGGCTCGAGAGCATCGAGATAGGCGTTGGCCGCGAGCAGCACGGTGTCGCAGTCGACGACCCCGCGCGCCGTGTGCACCCGGTGCGGGCCATTGCCTTCGATCGCGGTTGCGTCCACCCCTTCGCAGACGAGCGCGCCGGCTTCGCGCGCAATTCGCGCCACCGCCAGGGTGTAATTCAGTGGATGCAGGTGGCCGCTTGCCGGGTCGTACAGGCCTCCATCGTAGACGTTGGTCGAAACTTGCTGCGCGAGCGAGGTGCGGTCCAGATAACGCACCGGGTAGTCGTAGTTCGACGCCAGGTGATCGGCCTCGCGACGGAGGCGATCCGCCTCGCGGGGATTGTGGGCCGCCTGCAGATGGCCGTCGGCGAGGTCGCAGTCGATCCGGTGGCGAGCGATGCGTTCGCGCAGCTCCGCCATGCCGGCGAGGCAGAGTGCCCACAACTCGCGCGCGGCTGCCCGGCCGAGCGAGCGCTCCAGCGCGATCATGTCGCAGCCCGGCCCGGCGATGATCTGGCCGCCGCTTCGCCCCGAGGCACCCCAGCCCACCGCGTGACGCTCCAGGACGCAGACCGCGACGCCGCGGCGCGCCAGTTCGAGGGCGGCGTTGAGCCCGGTCAGGCCTCCGCCGACCACCACCACGTCGAACCGGCGCCCGGCATCGAACGGATCGCCGACGAACGCCTCGCGACGGCTCGCCGCGTAGTAACCCGCAATGCCGTCGTTCACGGGGCGGCGTCCGCCCCACCCTGCCGGCCGCGCCGCATCCACTCTCCGAAGCGCTCGAAGAACGCGGCGATGTTGCGCTCGGCGGCCCCGCCCAGGTAGTCGAGGCCGTAACCTGCGATGCGCCCCTCGACCGCCACCATGGCCCGGTAGTCGAGATCGACGACGCCGCCCGCTTCCAGCATCGTCACCAGCGACTCGGCGCGCGCCTCGCCGAGCATCCTCAGAGACATGCTGCAGGCGAGTGCGTAACGCTCGGGCGGCGACTCGGGAATGACCTCGATCTCGGCATGCACGGGTATCCTGACCGGCCCCACGCCCACCTTGAGCCGAGCACGGTAACGATGCGGCGCCAGGCGCTCGACGTGCTCACAATGACGGATGGCGAATCCGAGCGCATCGGGGTTGTTCAACTCGCTCCACACCTCGCGCGCGGCGGAGGCGATGCGGTATCGGCCGGTGACTTCGAGTTGGCGGGAGGGCTGGCGGGGCATGGCGGGATTACATAGAAATCCCGCCATGCACGCAACACGCGACGTCAGGCCGCGTCGCGCAGCGGCTCCGGGTTCTCGAACTCTGCCAGCAGCCGGTCGCGCTCGGCGCGCGCGCGGGCGATGTTTTCCCGTTTGACCGGACCGAAGCCGCGAATCGTCCGCGACCAGTCGAGTGCCTCGACCGCGCGGGCATGATTGCCGGACTTGAGCTTGCCGAGCACGGCGTCGACGGTCTGCTCGTACTCGCCGACGAGCCGGCGCTCCTCGCGCCGCTCGTGCTGGTAGCCGAACAGGTCGAGCGGCGTGCCGCGCAGCCGACGCATGGCGCGCAACAAGTGGAACAGTGGCGTGATCCAGGCGCCGAAGGCGCGTTTGACCGGCCGGCCACTCACCTCGTCGATACGGCTGATGACGGGAGGGGCCATCTGGTATTCGATGCGGTAACCCGGCTCGAACTGCGCGTCGAGACTGGTTCGAAACTTCGGCTCGAGAAACAACCGCGCCACCTCGTACTCGTCCTTGACCGCGAGCAGACGGAAATAGCGCTCGGCTACGATTCGCGCCAGCTCGGCATGCCCGGGGGCCACCGCGTCCTCGGCCTGGGCGACGCGATCGACCAGGCGCCGGAAGCGCGTGGCCAGCGCCGGCCCCTGGTACCCGGCGAGGAACGCTGCCCGGTGCTCCACCAGTTCGTCGAGAGTACCCGGGATCTTCTCGCCGGCGCTCTCGCCGGGCGCCGCGGCCTCGAGCACGCCCTGCCGATCGTGCGCAAGGCGCCGGCCGAGTTCGAACGCGGCGACGTTGAACTCCACGGCCACGCCGTTGAGCTCGATCGCGCGCACCAGCGCCCCGTGGCTGACCGGGATCAGGCCCTTCTGCCAGGCAAAGCCGACCGTCAGCAGGTTGGCGCCGATGGAGTCGCCGAGGATCCTGCCGGCGATGTCGGTGGCGTCGAAGAAATGGCAGGCGTCCTCGCCGGCGGCTTCCCGCAGCAGTCGACGGATCTCGCCGGCCGGGAAGGCGAGGTCAGGGCTGGAGATGAACTGGGCGGTGGCCGAGGCGTGGTCGTTGACCACCACCCTCGTGTGGCCGGCTTCGATCTTGGCCAGGGCATCGAACGACGCCGCCACCACCGAGTCGCAGCCGAGCAACAGGTCGGCGCCGCCGGCGGCGACACGCACGGCGCGAACTTCGCCCACGGTCGAGGAGATCTGCACGTGGCTGGTCACCGCACCGTACTTCTGCGCCAGCCCGGTCATGTCGAGCACCGTCGATCCGTGGCCGTCCAGGTGGGCCGCCATGCCGAGAAGGGCGCTGACGGTGACCACGCCGGTGCCGCCGACGCCGGTGATGACGATGCGGCAGGACCGCTCGAGCGACGGCAGCACGGGCTCGGGCAGCGTGGCCTCCGGTTCGCCCAGCGTGCGCCGTTCCGGCTTCTTCAACACCGCGTCGTGAACCACCACGAAGCTCGGACAGAACCCTTTCAGGCAGCTGAAATCCTTGTTGCAGGCCGACTGGTCGATGGTGCGCTTGCGACCCAGCGCCGTCTCGAGCGGCACTACCGACAGGCAGTTGGACTGCACGCCGCAGTCGCCGCAGCCCTCGCAGACGTCGGCGTTGATCACCACTCGCTTCGGCGGATCCTCGAGCATGCCGCGCTTGCGGCGACGGCGCTTCTCCGCCGCGCACACCTGGTCGTAGATGAGCACCGTGGTGCCGGGTTCCTCGCGGAACGACAGCTGAAGCGCGGGGAACTCGTCACGGTGGTGTACTGCGACACCCTCGGGAATCGTCTCGAGCCCCTGGTAGCGCGACGGGTCCTCGGCGACGATGGCGACGCGGCGCACACCCTCGGCGAGCAACTCGGCGGCAACGTCGGGCACGCTCATCGAGCCTTCCACGCTCTGGCCTCCGGTCATGGCCACGGCATCGTTCACAAGCAGCTTGTAGGTGATGTTGACGCCCGCGGCCACCGCCTGTCGAATGGCCAGCAGGCCCGAATGGTAGAACGTACCGTCGCCCAGGTTGGCGAACACGTGCCGGGTCTCGGTGAAGGGCGCCTGTCCCACCCACGGCACGCCCTCGCCCCCCATCTGGGTGAAGGTCTCGGTGTGACGGTTCATCCACGTTGCCATGTAGTGGCAGCCGATACCAGCCATGGCACGGCTGCCCTCGGGGACGCGGGTCGAGGTGTTGTGGGGGCAGCCGGAACAGAAATGCGGCGTGCGCTGCACCGACAGCGCCGAGCGCGCGAGCGACGCCTCCTTCGCCTCGAGGAAGGCCAGCCGGCGGTCGATGCGCTCGCTGCGGTGGAACGGCGCCAGGCGTGCCGCGATGACCCGCGCGATGCGCGCCGGCGTCAGCTCGCCCGGCGACGGCAACACCCAGTTGCGTTGCTCGTCGAACTTGCCGATCACGCGCGGGCGCACGTCCTCGCGCCAGTTGTACAACTGCTCCTTGAGCTGGTTCTCGATGATGGCGCGCTTCTCCTCCACCACCAGCACCTCGTCGAGGCCCTCGGCGAAGGCGCGCACGCCCTCGCGCTCCAGCGGCCAAGGCATGCCGACCTTGTAGAGCCGAATGCCGATCTCGGCGGCGAGAGCGTCGTCGATGCCGAGATCGTCCAGCGCCTGCATCACATCGAGGTGGCTCTTGCCCGTGGTGACGATGCCGAAGCGCGCACGCGGGCTGTCCAGCACCACCCGGTTGATGCGATTGGCGCGGGCGAAGGCCAGCGCGGCGTAGATCTTGTACGCGTGCAGCCGGTATTCCTGCTCGAGCGGCGGATCCGGCCAGCGAATGTGCACGCCGCCCGCGGGCATGTCGAATTCCTCGGGCAGGACGATCGCGGGCCGCTCGGGATCGAGCAGCACCGTGGCCGAGGAGTCGACAGTCTCGGCGATGGTCTTCATCGCCACCCAGCAGCCGCTGTAGCGCGACATGGCGAACCCGATCAGACCGAGATCGAGGATTTCCTGGACGCCGGAGGGATGCAGCACCGGGATGCCGGCGTCGATGAAGGCGTATTCGCTCTGGTGGGGCAGCGTCGACGATTTGCAGGTATGGTCGTCGCCGGCCAGAACCAGCACGCCGCCGTTCGGCGAGGTACCGGCGGCGTTTGCATGCTTGAACGCGTCGCCGCTGCGATCCACGCCCGGGCCCTTGCCGTACCAGATGCCGAACACGCCGTCGACCTTCGCGCCCTCGAACAGGTTGACCTGCTGGCTGCCCCACACGGCGGTGGCGGCCAGGTCCTCGTTGACGGCGGGCCTGAACACGACGTGGTGACGTTCAAGGTGGCGCGCGGCCTTCCACAGGGCCTGGTCGTAGCCCCCGAGCGGCGAGCCGCGGTAGCCGGATATGAAGCCCGCGGTGTCGAGCCCGCGGGCGATGTCGCGCTGGCGCTGCATGATCGGCAGGCGCACGAGGGCCTGGATGCCGCTCATGAAAGCCACACCGCGATCGAGGGTGTACTTGTCGTCGAGCGTGACGGTGGCGGAAATGGTCATCGGTCGCTCCTCGCGGACAACTCGCGTTGAATCGTAGAACAGGTCAGGTGGACGCGCCACCGGCGGGCTGATTCAGTGCGGATCGTCCGGAGCCCTCGCGACCGGCCGGAACAGGATGGCAAGCATTTGATTTCTCCCAAAAACAGGATCGCTGTCCTTCGCCATGGGCGAAGCATTGGGTGGCGGATCGCCCTTTTGGGGTTCCGCCCGTTTGGTGACGGCTCGCCTGACCGCTACAATTCCGGCCCTTCGCTCCGTCACGAAGCCCATTTATATCACACAACCCAGCCATGATCGCATCCCTGTACCGCCTCGGTCGCGACCTGCGCGAAAGCCGTGCCGCCGCCGGCGCCGTTGCCCGCCAATGTCTCGAGCGGCTCGCCGCCACGGACCACCGGCTCGGCGCCTATCGCATCGTCACGAGCGAGATCGCCCGCGACGCGGCCGTGGCGGCCGATGCGGCCTTTTCATCCGGCGCCGACCCCGGTCCGCTCGCGGGCATCCCCGTATCGATCAAGGACCTGTATGGCATGCGAGGGCTCGACAGCTACGCGGGCAGCCCCCGGCCAGTGCCGCCTCCGTGGCAGGCCGAGGGACCGCTGGTGCGACTGCTTCGCGACCAGCTTGCCGTTCCCGTGGGCAAGACCCACACCGTGGAATTCGCCTTCGGCGGCCTCGGCGTGAACAGCCACTTCGGGACGCCGATGAATCCCTGGGACATGGTCGCCCATCGCGTGCCCGGCGGCTCCAGCGCCGGCGCAGGCGTCAGCCTCGTGCAGGGCAGCGCCCTCGTAGCGCTTGGCACCGACACCGCCGGCTCGGTGCGCATCCCCGCCAGCATGACTGGCACCGTGGGCCTGAAAACCAGCTTCGGCCGCTGGCCCCTGGCCGGAATCTTCCCCTTGAGCCCCACGCTCGACAGCGCCGGCATCCTCGCGCGCACGGTCGAGGATATCGCCTTCGCCTTCGCCGCCATGGACCCCTTCATCGAGGAATCGCCGTGGGAGTTCGTCGATGCACTGCGCCGAGAACGGGGGTCGGCTCCCGTGCTCGGCGAGGGTGAGCCGGCACTGTGGGAGGCCTGCGACGACGCCGTGATCGGGCCCGTCATGGCGGCGCTCGCCGAGCTCGAGCGCGCCGGGGCGACGCGCGTCGACGCCCCGCTTCCGGAAGCCGCGACGGCCCAGGAACTGCTGCGCAAGGGCAACGTCGTCTCGGCGGAGATCGCCGAGTTGCTGGCCTCGGAAATGCCCGAGTGGCTCGACACCCTCGACCCGCTGGTGGGCACCCGGATCCGCGACGGCGGCTCGATCAGCGCCGCCGAGTGGCTCTCGCGCAAGCGCCTGCTCGGCCGCCTGGCGAGAGCATCCGCAGTACGCTTCGACGACTGCGAGGTCATGGTCTGCCCCACGGTCACCATACCGGTGCCGACCCTCGACTCGGTCAGCGAGCTGGACGGCTACCGCAGGGCCAACATGGCCTGCCTGCACAATACCTGCGCCGGCAATTCCCTCAACCTCTGCGCCCTGTCGATGCCGGCCGGCGCCGACGCCGCCGGCATGCCGGTCGGCCTGCAGCTGATCGCCCCGCACGGAGCCGAGGAGGAACTGCTGTCCGCGGCGCTGTGGATCGAAGACCATATCGGGGGTGCTGCCGAGCGCCTCGGCCAGCCGCCCGAGGTGCCTGCATGAACCGGACGACGGATCTTGCCCTGCCCGCGTACACACCCGCGGACGTGGACCTCGCCTCGCGCGAGGTCGTGTTCCAGGGGTACTTCCGCGTCGAACGGATGGTGCTGGACCATCCCTTGCACGAGGGCGGCCGCAGCACCGCCCTGGTCCGCGAAGTCTTCGAGCGCGGCGCCGTCGGCGCCGTACTACCCTACGACCCACGCCGCGACGAAGTCGTGCTCATCGAGCAGTTCCGCCCGGGCCCCTACGCTGCGGGCGACGAGTGCTGGCTGATCGAAAGCGTTGCCGGCGTGCTCGAACCCGGAGAGAGCGCCGCGCAACTTGCGGTGCGCGAGGCGCGAGAAGAGGCCGGCTGCAAGGTCACGGCGCTGGAGCCGATGTGCCGCTTCTACACTTCGCCGGGCGCCTCTACCGAGCACGTGGAACTTTTCTGCGGCCGCGTCGACACGACCGGCATCGGCGGCGTGCACGGCCTTGCCGACGAAGGCGAGGACATCCGCGTGCACGTCGTCGCGCGCGAGCAAGCCGCAAACCTTCTCGCCTCGGGCCGCATCATCAACGCCAAGACCATCATCTCCCTGCAATGGCTGCTGCTCAACCACGAGCGGCTCCGACAAACCTGGCGCTGACGGGACCCATCGAAGCCACCCGCCGACACGCCCCGTGGCAAGGGCCGACGGCCGGCAGCGGATCGGACGCGAGTGCACGAAGTGCGATCCGAGCGGCAGAGCCGGTGCCGGTCGGCGGCCCATCGAAGCCACCCGCCAGCACGGCCCGCGGCAAGCGCCGACGGCCGGCAGCGGATCGGACGCGAGTGCACGAAGTGCGATCCGAGCGGCAGAGCCGGTGCCGGTCGGCGGCCCATCGAAGCCACCCGCCAGCACGGCCCGCGGCAAGCGCCGACGGCCGGCAGCGGATCGGACGCGAGTGCACGAAGTGCGATCCGAGCGGCAGAGCCGGTGCCGGTCGGCGGCCCATCGAAGCCACCAACCGGCCCGATGCACCGTGACCTAACTGTTGAGAAGCCGGATCAGGCTCGATGTATCCCAGCGGCCGCCGCCGCGCTGCTGGATCTTGGCGTAGAACTGGTCGACGACAGCGGTCACAGGCAGCAGCGCGCCGTTGCTGCCGGCCTCATCGAGGCACAGGCCGAGGTCCTTGCGCATCCAGTCGACCGCGAACCCGAAATCGAACCGGTCCTCGGCCATGGTGACACCGCGGTTCTCCATCTGCCACGACTGCGCCGCGCCCTTGCTGATGACCGCCAGCACGGCCTCGACGTCAAGCCCGGCGTGCTGGGCGAAGTTGATCCCCTCCGACAACCCCTGCAACAGCCCGGCGATGCAGATCTGGTTCACCATCTTGGTCAACTGTCCCGCCCCGGACGGACCCATCAGCCTGACCGAGCGGGCGAAGCTCTCGATGACCGGCGCGGCGCGCTCGAAATCCGGCGCCTCGCCGCCGACCATCACCGTGAGCACCCCGTTCTCGGCGCCGCTCTGCCCGCCCGATACCGGCGCATCGAGAAACGCCACGTCCTTGCCGCGCGCCGCCTCGTTCAACTCCCGGGCCAGCGACGCCGAAGCCGTCGTGTGATCGACCAGGATGCTGCCGGTCGACATGGCCGTCAACGCACCGGCCTCGCCGAGAATCACCTCGCGCACGTCGTTGTCGTTGCCCACGCAGGTGAACACGATGCCGGCACCGGACGCCGCCTCGGCCGGCGTCGGCGCGGCCTTTCCGCCGAACTCGTCGACCCACGCTGAGGCGCGGGCCGCGGTACGGTTGTATACCGTCACGTCGAAACCGTGTTTAACCAGGTGACCCGCCATCGGGTAACCCATTGTGCCAAGACCGATGAAGGCGGCGTGCGTGATGGATTGCTGTTGGTCGTTCATGATGATCTTGTCTTCAGGTTTCGCAGGATTCTGCCGGGGCGCACCGTCTCGGGTCCCGCTGGCGACGCCTATTCTATAGAATCGATGCAGGACACGCTCGAGAACACACGATGCCGGGAGAATACGATACATGAACGAAACACGACCCGCCGAGATCATCGTGCGCAAGGCCGATACCGCCCACGTCGAAGCCATTGCCGCGTTCAACGTTGCCATGGCGAAGGAAACCGAGGAACGCGAACTGGACGCGGAACGAGTGCGCCGCGGCGTCGCCGCCGTGATGGCCAATCGCCAGCTCGGCTTCTACCTCGTGGCCGAGCGCGAGGGAGAGGTGTGCGGCTGCCTGATGATCACCAATGAATGGAGCGACTGGCGCAACGGCCAGTTCTGGTGGATTCAAAGCGTCTACGTGACTCCGCGGCACCGGGGATTCGGCGTCTACCGCAAGCTCTACCAGGAAGTGATGAGACGCGCCCTCGACGACGGCTCGGTATGCGGCGTCAGGCTCTATGTCGAACGGGCCAACACCGTCGCCCAACAGGTCTATCGCAAGCTCGGCATGCACGAGAGCGGATACCTCGTGTACGAATCTCCCCTGCCTGCGCAGTGAAGCCTCGAAGCGCGCTGATCCAGCGATTGTCGGAAAAAACCGTGGCCGCCGTGAAACTTTGACGAATGGCAGCGGTCTTAGCGGGGGCCGGCGGAGAAATTCGACATGCCGCCGGAAATCCCGACAATCAACCTTCCCGAAGGAGGGCAAGGACCATGAACCACGTGAGAAGAACCACCGGACTCGCCATCGCCGCCGCTGCCGCAGGACTGTTCGCCCTGGCGGTACCCATGACCGCGACAGCGGGCGAGGGCACGGTCCAGTGCATGGGCGCCAACGAGTGCAAGGGTCAGTCCAGCTGCAAGACCGCGAACAGCGAGTGCAAGGGACTGAACGAATGCAAGGGCCAGGGCTTCGTCGAAGTCAGCGCCAAGGAGTGCGAGGAACTGGGCGGCGAAGCGACCTGATTCGCACGCAGGTCCACCGCGGGAGCGCCACACCGACCTCCGTGGCGCTCCCGCGCCGAGCAGCCTGGCTGGCCGCCGCACCATAATCACGATGAACGACTGCAGCAACGACGACACCGGGCTCGGCTTCGGGCTGGGCCTGCGCCCCGACCACTATCGCGAAATACTCGAAGGCGCACCGGCCGTCGACTGGTTCGAGGTCATCACCGAGAACTATCTCGTCCCCGGCGGCAAGCCGCTCGATTTCCTGTACCGGATTCGCGAGCGCTACCCGATGGTGATGCACGGCGTGTCCCTGTCGGTCGGCGGCTGCGAGCCCGTCGACCGCGATTACCTCGCCGGCATTGCCCATCTCGCCGACTCCCTCGACGTCCCCTGGTTCTCGGACCACCTGTGCTGGACCGGCACCGCCTCCGGCAACCTGCACGACCTGATGCCGCTGCCGTACAACGACGACGTGGTGCGCCACGTGGCGCGGCGCATCGCCGACGTGCAGGACTTCGTCGGTCGCCCGATGCTGATCGAGAACCTGTCGAGCTACGTGACCTACCGCGACTCGGTCATGTCCGAGTGGGAATTCCTTGGCGCGGTTGCGGCGGAGGCCGACTGCGGTATCCTGCTCGATATCAACAACGTCTACGTCAGCGCCTTCAACCACGATTTCGACCCGTTCGACTACGTCGACGCCGTCGACCCCGCACGCGTGCGCCAGTTCCATCTCGCCGGCCACCTGAACGCCGGCGACTACATCGTCGACACCCACGATCACCCGGTGATCGACCCGGTCTGGTCGCTGTACGAACACGCGGTCAGGCGCTTCGGCCGGGTGGCGACCATGATCGAACGCGACGACCACATTCCACCGCTTGCCGACGTGATCGCCGAACTCGATCACGCGCGCGCGCTGGCCGCACCGATACTGAAGGCCCGCGCGGCATGATGAACCTGGCCGAGCTGCAGGCGCAGTTTCACGCGGCCGTCACCGGTACCGATGAGTCGTTCCTGGGTCGCATCGATCCGGGAGGGCGCATCGGCCCGGGCCGTCGGCTGTCGATCTATGCCGAGGCCTACCGGCTGCGCCTCACCGAGGTGCTCGGCGACAACTATCCCGGCCTGCGGGCGCTGGCCGGTGCACCGGCCTTCGAAGGCATCGCTCGCGGCTACATCGAGGCGCACCCGTCCCGGTTCCGGTCGGTACGCTGGTACGGCGACCGGATGGCGGAATATCTCGAGTCGGCCGGGGACATCGAACGTCGGGAAGCGCTGGTCGACATGGCCCGCGCCGACTGGGCCGTGGGGCTGGCCTTCGACGCCGCCGACGCGCCCTGCGTCCGCGTCGAAGACATGGCCGCGTTCGCCCCCGAGCGCTGGGGCGGGCTCGGCTTCGTGCCGGTCCCCTCGCTGACCCGGCTCGACCTGCGCTTCAATACGCTGCCGGCGCGAGAGACGCTTCGCGACGGGGGCGTGGCGGACCTGCACGAAAGCGACCGGCCGCGGCCGTGGGTGGTATGGCGCCAGGGTCTTGACGTACGCTTCCGGAGCATGGAGGCTGACGAGGCATGGGCCCTCGACGCCGCGCGCAGCGGCAGCGATTTTGCGGACCTGTGCGCGGGACTGGCCGCGCGATTGAACGAATCCAGCGCAGCATCCCGTGCCGCGGCGCTGCTCAAGGGCTGGCTGGTCGACGGCATGATCGCGCGCATCGTCGACACCGGCAGCGGCGCCAACAATCCTTGACGAGGTGATGCACCATGATCATTCGCAGAACTCGCGACCTCACCGACAACGACGTCACCGACCCGGCGCTGTACCATGACCGCCGGCGCTTCATCCAGTCGGGGTTCGCGCTCGCCGCAGGCGCACTCGTGCCCGGCTTCGACGCCGCGGCGGCCACCCTCGACGGCGACAAGTTCGTCGACCTCGATTCGAGTCCCTACTCCACCGACGAGGAACTGACCAGCCACCAGGCGATCACCACCTACAACAACTTCTACGAGTTCGGCCTCGGCAAGGAGGACCCGGCACGGTACGCCGATTCGCTCCTTACCCGTCCCTGGGAAGTCGTCGTCGAAGGCGAGTGTCACAAGCCGGCGACATTCGACATCGAGGATATTCTCGCCGACTTCGACATGCAGGAGCGCATCTACCGGCTGCGCTGCGTCGAGGCCTGGTCGATGGTGGTGCCCTGGGTGGGATTCGAGCTCGGCGCCCTCATCAAGCGGGTCGAGCCGACCATGAACGCGAAGTACGTGGAGTTCCTGACCCTGCACGATCCGGAACAGATGCCGAATCAGCGCCGCGGCCTGTTCGGCACCGTGCTCGACTGGCCGTACCGCGAGGGGTTGCGCATGGACGAGGCCATGCACCCGCTCACGATCCTCGCCACCGGCCTGTACGGCGAGGTACTGCCGAAGCAGAACGGCGCCCCGATCCGGCTCGTCGTGCCCTGGAAATACGGGTTCAAGAGCATCAAGTCCATCGTCTCCATCCGCCTCGTCGAGGAGCAGCCGCTAAACACCTGGCAGCAGCAGGCGCCGCGGGAGTACGGCTTTTACGCCAACGTCAACCCCGAGGTGGACCACCCGCGCTGGAGCCAGGCGAGGGAGCGGCGGATCGGGGAATTGTTGCGCCGCGACACGCTGCCGTTCAACGGCTATGCCGATCAGGTCGCCTCGCTTTACAATGGCATGGACCCGAAGACGCTCTACTGACCGACGACAAGTCCCATGGTATCGCGCGGCGGCCGAATCGACCCGTTTTCCGACAACCGGATCACCACCATCAAGACGACGTTGTTCGTCCTGCTGTGTCTTCCCGCGGCCTGGATGATCTTCGACATCGTGGCCGGTAATCTCGTCGAACCCGTCGAGGAGCTGACCCACGCCACCGGCCAGTGGGCTCTGAGGATCCTGCTGCTGACGCTGGCGATCACGCCGCTTCGGCAGATCACCGGCTGGACCAGGCTGATCCGCCTGCGCCGCATGCTCGGATTGTTCAGCTTCTTCTACATGGTGGCGCACTTTTCCATCTACCTGGTTCTCGACCGGTTCTTCCACTGGCCCGAGATCGTCGTCGACCTCACCGAGCGACCGTACATCATTGCCGGCTTCACCTGTCTGGTGCTGTGCATACCGCTCGCCTGCACGTCCACCGACGCGATGATGAGACGCCTCGGCGGCAGGAACTGGAAGCGCCTGCACAGGCTGGTGTATCCCGCCGCCATCGCGGCGGTGCTGCACTTCATCTGGCTGGTCAAGGCGGATATCACCGAGCCCGCCATCTACGCGCTGGTGCTCGCCGCACTGCTCGGGTGGCGGCTGCGCGCCTCGGGCGAGAAACGGCAGCGCCGGCGCCCCGACAGCCGTTCCACCCCGATCATGGGACAGGGCTGAACGGCACCTCCGTGGAGCAGGCACACTTAACCCGTTACAGCCGCCAGATCCGGCTGCCGCAGATCGGCGAGACCGGTCAGCAGGCCCTTGCCGACGCCCGCGTGCTGATCATCGGCATGGGTGGACTGGGCTCACCGACCGCCATGTACCTCGGCGCGGCCGGGATCGGCCACCTGGTGATCAGCGACTTCGACCGCGTCGACGAGTCCAACCTGCAGCGGCAGATCATCCACGGCGAGGCCAGCATCGGCGAATCCAAGGCATCCTCGGCCAAGCACCGGCTGCTGTCGCTGAACCACCACCTGCGCGTCGATGCCCTGGACTACGAACTCGACGGCGACGAGCTTGACGCAGAGGTGGCGCGGGCTGACGTGGTCGTCGACTGCACCGACAATTTCGCCAGCCGCTTCACCCTCAACCGGGCTTGTCTCGCCCGCGGCACACCCCTGGTGTCGGCCGCGGCCATCCGCTGGGAGGCCCAGGTCAGCACCTTCGTCCCGAGCAGCCCTGACAGTCCCTGCTACCGTTGCCTGTACCCGGACACCTCGGTGGAAGGCGCCACCTGCGCCGCCGAGGGCGTCATGGCGCCGCTGGTCGGCATCGTCGGCAGCATCCAGGCCACCGAGACAATCAAGCTCATCGTCGGCTGCGGCGAACCCCTGCGCGGGCGCCTGCTCCTCGTCGACGCCCTGACCATGGAGTTCCAGGTCCTCGCCCTGAAGCGCAACCCGGACTGCCCGGATTGCGGAGTCCGGCGGGCGAGCGCGGGTTGACACCTCCGCGCTGCCGAGGCCTGCCGGGTGCGCTTCGGCGCACGCGTGCCACGTGCAACTCCGCGCGGCCCCTGATCGCACCTTGACAGTCGCCGGCGCCTCGTGGCACCAATATCGGCACGATGCGGAACAACCCCAAGTCTCTCGTCTGCTGGCGCTGCGGCGTTCACCTCGCCGACATCGTGCTGCCCGTCCAGCGCACGGCGCTGTGCCCGCAATGCCGCACGGACCTGCACGTGTGCCGCATGTGTCGACACTACGACACCCGCTACACCAGCGACTGCGCCCACCAACTTGCCGACAAGGTGCAGGACAAGGATCGCGTCAACCACTGCAGTCACTTCCGTGTCCGGCACCGGGCCTACGACGCCGGCGAGGACCGTGTCGTCGAGTTGAGCCGCGCCCGCCTCGAGTCGTTGTTCGCAGGTGCCGGCGAAGCGGCCGGCGACGAGTCCGAGGTCACCCGCGCGGCGGCGAGCCAGATCCGCAAGAACGAGGCGCGGCGCGCGCTCGACGACCTCTTCGGCGACGGTTCGGACAAGGGCGAGTAACGGCCGCGCCCATCGCCCGCGGCAACGACGAGGTCAGCCGGTGCGGCGGGCGTCGAGCAGTTCGCGCACCTTGGCCAGCAGGTCGTGATGGTCAAGCGGCTTGGAGAACACCGCGTCGACGCCAAGCTCCTCCGGACCCCTGCCCGTTACACGGTCGCTGAATCCGGATATGAGGATGACCGGCAGGCCGGGCCGCGCGGCCTTGAGCCGGTAAGCCAGCTCGATGCCGGATATGCTCGGCATGGTCTGGTCGGTGATGACGAGATCGCAGGTGTCGGGCTCGTTTGCGACAAGATCGAGCGCATCGAAGCCGTCCGCGACGGCAGTCACGTCCATGCCGCGCGTCTGGAGCAGTTCGCGTACGAACTCACGCACCGGCGCCTCGTCATCGACGACGAGCACGCGCCCTGAAAGCGGCTCGCGCCGGCGTTTGTCCGGGCGGTCGACGCGGTCGGAATTCCCCCGGGTCGCCGCCACCGGCGGCAGCAGGATGGCGAATCGCGCACCGCCTGCGGGCCGGTTGGCGACCAGTATATGGCCGCTGTGCTCGTGCACGATGCCGTGGGTCGTCGACAACCCCATTCCACTGCCCTGGCCGACTTCCTTGGTGGTAAAGAACGGCTGGAACATCGAATCCATCACCTCGGGGCGGATTCCCGATCCGGTGTCGGCCACCGACAGCTCGACGAACTCGCCCGTTATGTCCTGCCGGCACGAGGCGCAGACAGCGTCGTCGCAATGGCGAGCGGCGATGCCGATCTCGATCTCGCCCCACCCCGGCATGGCGTCGCGGGCGTTGATGCACAGGTTCATCAGCACCTGCTCGAACTGTATCGGGTCTATCATCACCAGCGGCGCGGTTTCCTCGGCCTCGATCCTGAACGTGATCGACGAGGGAAACGAGGAGCGGAACAGGTCGATGGATTCACGGACCGCGCGCGGCACGGACGTCGGCTTCGGCTCCCCGCGCCGGCCCCGGCTGAACGTTAGCATCTGGCGAATGAGGTCGCGGGCCCGCTTGCCGGACGCGCGTACCTGCTGCATGTACTTCTCCAGGCGCTCGTCGGGCACGTCTTCCAGGCGCTCCAGCGCCATGGTGGTGTAGCCGAGGATGCTCGTCAGCATGTTGTTGAAATCATGGGCGATACCGCCGGTGAGATGGCCGATGGCCTCCATCTTCTGCGCCTGGCGCAGCTGCTGTTCCAGGCGCTCGCGATCGGCCTCGGCGCCGACCCGGTCCGAGATGTCGCGCAGGTAGCCGACGAAGATGTCGCCGTCCGGTCCCTTGACCGCGGTGATGGCCAGCTCGGCGGGAAACTCGCTGCCGTCGGCACGCATCGCGGTCACCTCCCGGCGCCTGCCGAGAAAGGAGCCACGCCCCGTCTTTCGATAGCGGGCCATGTCCCGCTCGTGCCTGCGCCGTGAAGCGGCCGGTATCAGGGTCTCGACGAGATCGCGGCCAATCACCGCCTCGCGCGAATGGCCGAAACAGCGCTCGGCGGCAGGGTTGAACTCGATGATGCGGCCTTCGGCATCCATGATGATGATGCAGTCCAGGGCCGACTCCACCGTGGCCCTGAGCCGGTCCTCGCTCTTCTTCAGCGCCGCCTCGCGCTGCTTGCGATCGGTGATGTCGCGCTTGATGGCCAGCACGTGCGGCCGGCCCTGGTAACGCATGCCGAGCAGGTGCGCCTCGAACTCGAGAATACGCCCGTCGCGGGTCACCTCCCGCGTCTCCTCGATCTCGGGCCTGTCGGGACGCTCGGGGCGGAAGAACCAGCCGCTCCTGAGCCGTTCCAGGAACCGGTCGATCACCGGCCAGGCGCTGGGATGAAATCGAACGTGGGGATCGAGCGACAGCAGTTCCTCGCGGCTGTAGCCGAACATCTGCTCCATGGCCGGATTGACGTCGACCATTCGTCCGGTGTCGTCGTACAGGATCATGCCGTCGGCGGAGGCATTGAAGATCGCCCGGTACTGCTCCTCGCTGGCGCGCAGGCGCTCCTCGCGCTGCTTGCGCTCGGTGATTTCGCGGAAGAACACCAGCATGTGCGCCCGACCCTGGTAGTCCATCGGCACGCCGTCGACCTCGACCTCGATCGCGCTGCCGTCGCGGCGCTGGTTGAGCGCCTCGAAATGGAACTCCTCGCCCGCCTTCACCCGCTCGACAAATGCGTCGAACTCGTCGCGCTGGTCCGGGTGCACGACCTCGCGCGGGTCCAGGGACAGCAATTCCTCGCGCGAGTAACCGTACATGGCGGTGATCGCGGGATTGACGTCGACCAGTCGGCCGCGCGCGTCCCACAGCGTGACACCGTCCACGGAGGCGTTGAAGATCGCCCGGTACTGCTCCTCGCTGGCGCGCAGGCGCTCCTCGGCTTCATGGCGCTCGGTAACGTCCCGGCAATGGACCAGGACCCGTTCCTTGCCGGCCAGCACGGCACGGCTGATCACCACCTCGTCGTAACGCGCGCGGCCCTCGCCGTCCAGGCGGCAGGTCTCGAGTCGCACCTTCTCACCGCCACGCGCACGGGCAATGAGCCGATCGGCTTCCTCGCGCGAGATGGGCGGCTCGGTGAAGCTGAGCGAGCAGAAATCGGTGCGCTTCATCTCCTCGAGGGTGAGGCCGTAGGTCTCACAGGCGCGGGGGTTGGCATCGAGGATGGCGCGGGTGTCGGGTTCGTGAACCAGGATCGCCTCTTCGGCATTCTCGAAGATCTCGCGGTAGTTGGCCTCGGAAACACGCAGTTCCTGCTCGGCGCGCTGGCGTTCGAGCTCCGCGGCCGCTCGGGTCGAGTAGATCCTGAGAGTCGCCTCGATCAACGGGCGGTTGGCCAAGGGCCGGCTGTGTGCGATGCCGATCAGGCCGATCGGCCGCGCATCGGAATCGTAGAGGGGGTAGGCCGCATAGCTTTCCAGTCCCTGGTCGATCATCAGGCGGTCGCTCGGGAATCGCTGCGGCAGGTCCCGCGGGACGAACTCGAAGCTCTTGACGAACACGTTCTCGCAGGGTGTGCCGGACAGGGTGTAGTGAAAATCGTGGAACATCCTGCCGCGCGTGGCGCCGGCTACGATTGTCGAACGCGTCGGATCCTGCCGGTCCAGGCGCGAGACGAAGGCGAAATCCACCCGCAGCGTGGTCGCGAGGTAACGCACGAGCTGGTCGAACACCTCCGAGCGCATCGCCCCCGACACCGCGAGCGCCGCGTTGCGCAGCGCCTCCTCGGTGCGCCGGCGGGCGGTGATGTCGGTGGAGATGCTGACCAGCGCCTTCACCGCGCCATGATGGTCGACGAGGGGCAACAGCGCGGTGTGATAGACGCGGCGAACGTCCCCGGCCACGAATTCCTCGACGTACTCTGCATAGCGGCGGCTCGAAAGCGCCTGCTGGTCGTGGTAGTAGACCAGGTTCGCCATGTCGGCGGGCAGCACGTCGAACACGGTGCGGCCTACGGGATCGGTGCCGACCGCCGCGAAGAGCCGGGCAAGGCGACGGCTCACGCGCACGAAGCGCCCGTTGACGTCGCGCAGGGCGACGATCAGGGTGGAGCGCGCGAACAACTGGTCGAAGAAAGAATCGACGACCACGTCCGCGCCCGGATCGACCAGGGACCCCCGAAACGCCATGGACGACTCCTCAACTCGTAACGACTGGATTTTGCCTCCGAGATTAGCACGCGCTACAGGGAGCGACGGCCGCGGATACAGAACTGAAACAATCGAAACAGGACAGAAAACCGCGGCGTCCGGCGATCCGGACGCGATACCAGCCGACAACAAACTCGCGGGCCCCGGAAATCCTCGGGAAAACAGGCGGCGCTAGATTGCCGCATCGAAAGGGAGGCAGCGGTTGCGCCGTCCCGACCGGGAATCACAGCAACGAGGATTTTCCAGCATGTCCATCATCACGCAAGGGGCCATCGGCGCCCCGATCGAACTCACCGGTGTCGCGCGCGCCCGCCGGGCCATTGCCCGAGTGATGTCGCTCGCCAGCCGCACCGCCAGGTACCGCGCTACGCGTCGGGAACTGGCTCGCCTGGACCCGCACCTGCTGCGAGACATCGGCCTGTCGAGGACCGATCTGGCCGCCGAGCCGGGAACGATCATCGCCGCCCGCCGCGAGCGGCTTGCCGAGGTCGCCCGCTCGGTGCGGGGGTTCGAGCGATGAAATCCACTGTCCATGGTGCCGACGTACTGTGCCTGCACAGCAGCGCGAGCTCCGGGCGCCAGTGGTCCGCTCTCGCCGAGAACCTGGAGCCCGAGAGCCGCGTGCGAACGCCGGACCTGCTGGGCTATGGCGGCAACCCCGCCTGGCCGGCGAACCGGTCGATTACGCTGGCTGAAGAAGCGGCGCACCTCGCACCGCTGATCGTCCACGCGCCGCGGCCGGTTCACCTTGTCGGCCACTCCTACGGTGCGGCAGTGGCCACCCGGCTGGCGCTTGATCACCCGGACCGCGTCGCCTCGCTGGCGCTCTTTGAACCGACCCTGTTCTCGGTGGTGGCAGCTCGGCCCGAGCGTCCCGCCGGCATCGAGGACGTGGTCCGTGTGGCCGAGCGGCTGGCGGCACAGCTTGCGTCCGGGGACCAGCTGGCCGGCGCCGAAACATTCGTGAGCTACTGGGGCGGCGCCGACGCCTGGGCGCGGCTGGATGACGAGCAGCGAGCTCGCCTGGCCCGCCGAGTGCACAAGGCGCCCTCGGACTTCGATGCGCTGTTCAATGCCGGGATCGGCCCGGATGACCTGGCGAGACTGCAAATGCCGGTGCTGTGCCTGGGCGGCAGCGCCAGTCCGCTAGCGGCGCGCAGCGTCGCGCGCACCTACGCGACCTCCATTGCCGGCATCCGGACCTTCGACCTGCCGGGACTGGGGCACATGGGGCCGATGACGCACCCCGAGACGATCAACTCGCTGGTGGTCGCTTTCCTGGCGCGCCACACCCGGGCCCCGGCGCTGGCCGCGCGCGGGCGCGATGCGCTGCGCAGGCGGCCGGTCGTGGCACCGCGATTTTCCCTGCTGGCAAATTCTCAACCGAGGGCCTTGTCATGAATGCCGCCATCCCCGAGATCGAATCGAACCTGTTCGCGAAAGCGTCACGGGATGTGAGCGAAGACGCCACCATCGAGGCCTGGGTCCGCCACGCGGCTGCTCGCAGCGGCTTCGGCGCCCCGGAGGCGACGATGCGCGAGAACGATCAGGCGGGAGGCGCCGGAACGAACATGTAACCTGCGCCGCGCACGGTCCGGATCACCTTCGGCTTCGACGGATCGATCTCGATCTTGCGCCGAAGGCGCGCAATGCGGATATCGATGCTGCGGTCGAACGGGTCCCAGTCGCGGTTCTGGGTGAGATTGAGGATCTGGTCGCGCGACAACACCCGATTGGGGCGCGAGGAGAATATCTCGAGCAGGTCGAACTCCATGCTGGTCAAGGGTATCTCCTCGCCGTTCGGACCCACCAGCCGCCGCGAATCCGGGTACAGGGTGCAGGCCCCGAGGCTGACCGCACGGTCGCCCTCGACCTCCGGCGCCGTTGCTGCAGGCCCGGCGGCACGGCGCGCGCGTCTGAGCACGCTGCGGATGCGCGCCAGGAGCTCGCGCAGGTCGAACGGCTTGGCGACGTAGTCGTCGGCGCCGATCTCAAGGCCCACGATGCGGTCGACCACCTCGCCGGAGGCGGTCACCATGATGATGCCGGTATCGTGGTGCTCGCGCAGGTAGCGCGCGAGGGTCAGCCCGTCCTCGCCCGGCATGCTGATGTCCAATATCACGAGGTCCGGCTCGGACTGCCTGATCAGGTCACGCATCTGGCGGCCGTCCGCGGCGACCCTGACCTCGAAACCCTGCCCGGAGAGGTAGTCGAACAACAGCTCGCGGACCTGCGGATCGTCGTCCACCACCAACAAGGATTCCTGTTCGCGCGTCGTCACCTGGCGATTACCCCGTTTTCGCGCATTGTATTGCGCCGGGGTCGTGGAGGAAAGCGGGGCGGAAGGAATGTATTCAGCAACAAGGCGGCTTCGCAAGCCCGCTCTACAGGCGATAGCATCGGCGGGCACGGCGCCCGACAGAATCGCCGGCAAGGCCGGCTCCTACAGTGCCGGAACCCGGCACCACGTCAATACGAAGCCACTGTAGGAGCCTGCCTGCAGGCGATTGCATCGGCGGGCACGGTGCGGAAACGAATCGCCGGCAAGGCCAACTCCTACAGTGCCCTGCCCAAGCTCCGAGGCAAAACAAAACCGCTGTAGGAGCCTGCCTGCAGGCGATTGC
>CBFGVH010000009.1:0-45560 GCA_965652415.1 uncultured Gammaproteobacteria bacterium
GTCATGTCGACGACTTCACGCGCGCCCCAGATGTCCACGGCGACGACGTCGAAGTGACGCCGCGTGTAGTCGACCACGTCCGGCAGCGCAAAGTTGACTTCCATCAGCGCCTGGCAGTACGCGCAGTCGTCCTGGCCGAAGTAGACGAGCAACCCGCGCTTGTCGGCCGCGATGGCCTCGTCGAGATCCTCGCGCAGATCGAGGAAACTCGTCTTGAACCAGTCGGGATGATCGATTTGCCGGTCGGCGGGGGAATCGTCGAAGCCGTAGGCGGCCCGCGGTTCGGCGAGTTCGGAATGCTCAGCCATGGGGTCTGCCGGTCCCGCACAGGGATCCTGCTATCGGGGGCCGGGTGCCGACGTCCGGGCGTCTTCGGCCTTCAGGATTGAAGCCCGACAGCGAGCCGGGCGCCACGGTGTACCGCGCAGGGCACTGCTCGTTTGTTAACGACGACGACCACCGCGGTTCGTTGGACTGTTCGCCCGTGCGCGGCGACGAGGTCGCCGCGGACGGGCGAACGACGGATCAGCTGACGGTGGCCTCCGCGCTGTCCGATTCACCCTTGTTGTCGGTCCACGTCACCGTGACCGTGTCGCCGGGCTTGGCGCCGGCGATATTGATGCCGATCAGCGGGTTGGCGGAAATCCCCTGGTTCATGTTGGCCTGGGCGACCTCGGTGCCGTTGACGCTGAACACCATGGTCTGGATGAAATGGGCGGGAATCAGTTCGCCGGTCTTCTGGTCCTTGCGCTGACCGGTTTCCATGGGATGCTTGGCAAGCACGAGGACGTCGTATCCCCCGGCGCTGCCCGCCTTGATCTTCATCTTGGTACTCATCTGGCTAACCTCTGCAAGTGTCTGTTCGTCGATGGGGTGTCAGGGACGGCGCGGATCAGCCGCCGCAGCCGCCGACCGTCACCTTAACTTCCTGGCTGGCGCGCAGCAGCTTGCCGCCGGAACTGACGATGCAGTGCACCGGGGACGTCTCGCCCATCTTGATGCGGGTGCTGTACATGCTGCCGGCGCCTTCGCCGCAGTTCAGCACCGTGACCATGGGAATCGGGTTCTTCTCGGAGATGATGGCGATCTTTTCAGGCTTGGCCGTGGTGCTCACCTGGATCGGCACCACCGCGCCGTTCTCGGCCTGCAGCGGGGCCTTGAGCTGGACCTCGTCGCTGTCGGTGACATCGCTTGAACCGAAGGCCGCCTGGATCGCCTCGTCGAGGCTGTTGGAGGAAAGCGCTGCCTCGGGCCACTCGGCGGCGAGTACGCGGGACGGACTGAGCAGGCCGGCGCCGACGGCGACCGCGAGCGTGGCGCTCGCCATCGAGCCTTTCAGGAAAGTTCTACGTTTCATGGCTGGATCATCTCCTGTGACGGGTCATCGATAATAATTCGGATCCCGGCGGGGCGATGCCCCCTTCGCGTTCCCCGTTCCGGGTTCCCTGGGATCAGGTCCCTGCACACCACCTCCCGCCCCCTGGAACGCTGTGCGGGAACGGGAATGCCGCGACCTCATCGGCCTCACCCAACCCCCGGGCGATTCGGCGAATGCGAGCGATCGTTCGCGAACCTTTAAAGCCGGCGGAATGTATCGCACCGCGATCAGCCGCCGACCCTGCGCCGCGCGCGCGGGAAACATGGCCTCCCGCGTTCGTCATTGACGAATGTTTTGCTTCGCAAATCAACTAGACCATATGTGTCGCGAATTGGCAAGTCTCCCCATAGGGGGGTGCGAAGTTGGCCACATTGGCATGGTCTTCGCAGTGCAACATGCGCCCGATTCAGCGCAGGTTTTCATCCTCGTCGTAGCGCACGAGCTCGTCGCGAAGCTCGCCGATCCGCGCGTCGATGCTTGACGTGAGGTAATAGTCTCCCCCGCTCAACTGGCGCGCCCGCTCGAGTTCCTCGATCGCCCGCCGGGTCTCGAACATCAGCACGAGATACTCCGCGCGCGACTGGAACGCTTCGGCCTGCCGGCCGAGTTCGCCGTCGATGCGACTCATCAGGCGCCAGGTTTCGGGATTGGACGGATCGCCGCGCTGCCACCTGCGCACCACGCGGCGAGCGTCCTCGAGCCGGCCGGCGGTCATCAGCGCCTGGGCATAGTATCTCGCGGCCACGAAATCGTTCGGGTCGTTCTCGTAAATGGATCCGAGCATGTCCATCGCCCCCGCCGCGTCGCCACGGCGCAGGGCCAGCTGGCCGCGCGCCAGCGCGATGTAGCGATTTTCCGGAAACGCCGCCGACAACTCGTCGAATATCGAGCGCGCGACGTCGTACTGGCCGGCGGCCATGCGCGCGAGACCCTCTCCATAGCGTGCCGCCAGTGCCTCGTCCCCGTCCGGCTGACCGGCGTCGGCGAAGTTTCCGGCCGCGCGCAGCGGGTCGCCGGCCATCAGCGCACGCACCCGGGCCCGCATCATCAGGTAGTCCGTGCTGGAACGATGGCTCGCCGTCGCATAGCCCTGGGCCCGCGATTCCGAATCGGCGATGCGGTTCACCGACAACGGGTGCGTGCGCAGGTACTCGGGCGCCTCGCTGGCGTGCAGCATGGTCTGGTTCTGCAGCTTCTGGAAGAACTTCGGCATTGCCGTGGCGTCGAAACCGGACGCCGCGAGAATGCGGATGCCCATGGCGTCGGCCTCGGTTTCGAAGTCCCGGCTGTAGCGCAGTTGGTCGGCGGCGAGAGCGGCGTTGGCGCCGACCAGTGCCGCGGACCCCATCTGTCCGCCGACCAGTATCGCCGCCACCATGGCGGCCGCCGCCGGGATCGAGCGCTCCTTGGCCCGCGCGATCATGCGCGGCAGGTGGCGCTGGGTGATGTGCGCGATCTCGTGCGCCATCACCGACGCCAGTTCGCTTTCCGAGGCGGTAGCGGCGATCAGTCCGCTGTGCACGCTGATGAAGCCGCCGGGAACCGCGAACGCGTTGAGCCTGGGGTCGTTCACGACGGAAAAGGTGAACTCCTCCGGCGCCAGGTCGACGCCCGAGACCAGCCGCGTGCCGAGGCCGCGGATGTACTCGACGAGCTCGGGATCGGCGGAGAATTCCATCTGGCGGCGCGCCGTTCGCATGAACTGGCGACCGAGCCGGGTCTCCTCGACGGAGCTGACCACGGCGGCCGACGTCTCGCCGAGCGCTGGCAGCGTCTGCGTCTGCGCCTGGACGGCCGGCGTTGCGAGGCAGGCCAGCAACACGACGCCGGAGCGGATGAAGGGCTTCAGGGCGGGTATGGCTGTCATGGTGAACTCATGGTCGCGGGCCGCTGATATCGGCGTCAGGGCCTGGCCGCGGGGCGCCTGCACTACCGCACTGGAAGATGATACCTTTTCGCCCCCGGCACAAGCCCCGCCGGACAACTTACGGTTAGTTCACTCCTGTGCCGAGGTGCCACGGGGCGGCTGGCATGGGTTCGGCGGCCGAACCGCCGACGGAGTGCATGCCTTTTTAATATTTGCTAATCTTCTAATATGTTTTCTATAATTCGGCGCATACTCCGTCGCGCTTGACCGGGATCACCCGGCCGGCCGACCCGATGCACCAGAATTTCAAACAAGCGGCGTCCGGTCGGTTCGCCCGGGCACTCGACCATCGCGCCGCAACGTCACGACTACCGGAGGTAAATCGACATGTCCGAATTCGACCAGGAACTCGACGCCCGAGGCCTGAACTGCCCTCTGCCGATTCTGCGCGCAAAAAAGGCCCTGAACGCCCTGTCGAGCGGCCAGGTCCTGAAGATCGTCGCCACCGATCCGGGTTCGGTAAAGGACTTCGAGGCCTTCGCCAGCCAGACCGGTAACGAGCTGCTCGAGTCGACCGAACAGAACGGCGAGTTTCATTTCCTGATGAAGAAGTCCGCCTGATGCGACGCTCCCGCCCGCCAACCCTTCATTCGCACTCGTAGGGGGCCGACCATGACCGGGCGACGGCTGACCATCATCGCCACCAAGGGCACGCTCGACTGGGCCTACCCGCCCTTCATCCTGGCGTCGACGGCTTCCGCGCTCGGTTACCACACCAGCATCTTCTTCACCTTCTACGGTCTGCAGCTGCTGCGGCGCAAGCTGAACTTGAAGGTCAGCCCGCTCGGCAATCCGGGCATGCCCATGCCGCTCGGAATGGACAAGTGGTTCCCGGTGCTGGGCACCGCGCTGCCTGGCATGGAGGCCATGATGACGGCGATGATGAAGCGCACCATCAAGCGCAAGGGCGTGGCGTCCATCGAGGAGCTGCGCGCCATGTGCATCGAGGCGGAGGTCAAGATGATCGGCTGCCAGATGACCATCGACCTGTTCGACCTCAAGCGAAGCGACTTCATCGACGAGATCGAGATCGGCGGCGCCGCCACCTATTTCGAATACGCGGGCGAATCGGATATCTCGTTGTTCATCTGACGGGCGACGCGCGCCGCGCATGCGTACCCCTTCCGAAGGCAGCTTGCGGCGCCGGCGCGCCTACGCGAAACACACCCACGTGGTGGCGATGTACTTGCGCCCCTCCTCGAGTTCCACCGCCCGGTGCACGTGTGTCCAGAACGGCGGAAACAGGATCAGCGTGCCACGCACCGGGCGCACGGCGACCTGCTGAAACGCGAACTCCGTTTCGCCGCCCGGACCGGGCACGTCGTTCAGGTACCAGATGGCGACGAGCTGGCGGGTGCTGAACGCCCCGGGTCCCGAGTCGACATGCCAGTGGTAGTGCTCGCCGCGCTCGTAGCGCTGCAGGTTGTAGCCGAGGTCCTTGAACGGGTTGCTGGCGAAGAACGGGTGTATCGCCGCGACCTGCGACAGCGCCTCGCGCAGTGACCGGAACAGGGTCCGATCGACATCCTGCCAATGCGCCTTGCCGGAGATCCTGAGGTCCACGCTGCGCTTGATGTCGGCATGGCGCTCCTCGCCCTGGCCGACGCGGCCGGCATAGTGCTCGCCCGGGCTCGCCTCGAAGCGGGCCACGATGTCGTCGCAGAACGATGGCTCCAGCGCGTCCGCGATGCGATAGATGAACGTACCGGGTGCGAGTTCCTCGAGCTTCATCACTGATCAGGGGCCATCGCCGGCGAGTTCGTCGTCGCCGGGCAGCTCGGCGGTGGCAAGCTGGTGTTCGAGCACGGCCAGGTCCGCGTCGGACACGGCTTGCTCGCTCTGCCGCGCCATGATGCGACGACGCAGTTCGTCGACACCGGCGCGACAATACAGGATACGGAAAGGCACGCCGTGCGCAACGGCAAGCTGCCGAAAGCGCCGGCGATCGTCGCGCCTCAAAAACGCGCCGTCGACGATCACGGCGAAACCCGCCTCGAGCGCATCGGCGGCGATGCGCGCCACGCGGTCGTATACGCGCCGGCTGAAGTCGGCCGTATAGATGCCGCCGCCGGGGGCCGCGCCTGCATGCGCGAACGGGTCGACTTCGGCCAACCGCTTGCGCTCGACGTCGGTCTGCACCACCACGGCGCCGCTCTTCTCGGCCTCGGCGAGCGCGCGCGTGGTCTTGCCGGAACCGGACAACCCGCAGGTGATGGCGAGATGCGGGGACGCTCCCGCGAGCAGCATCCCGGCGAGCTCGACATGGGTGCGATAGCCGTCGGCCTCCCCGCGCGTCGCCGCGGCCTCGTCCGGGCAGCCCAGCAGCGCCACCTTGGCCCGCACCAGCGCCCGGTACGCCATGTAGAACCGCAGCACCTCGAGGGCGCCGAAGTCGCCGCTGCGAAGCAGGTAGCGGTTGACGAGCCGCGAGGCGAGATCGGCGCGTTGGGCGGCATGCAGGTCCATCACGGTGAAGGCGATGTCGTTGGCGACGTCGATGAACCTCAGCTCGTCGTTGAACTCGATGCGGTCGAACAGCACCACGGCGCCGTCGATCCAAAGGATGTTGGCCAAGTGCAGGTCGCCGTGACAGTCGCGAACGAAGCCACCCTCCCGGCGCGTGTCGAAGGCCGCCGCGCAGCGCTCGAACTCCTCTCGCGCCCGCGCGGCAAGTACGGCGAACCGCCGGGCGGCGTCGCCGGCAACGATAGCACCGATCTCCGACAGGTTGTCTTCGTGCCAGCGGGCAATCTGTTCGCGCCCGCCGAACGCGGCGTCCGCACACGACGCAGCCCCGCCGTGCAGCGCGGCCACACGGTCGGCCAGCGACTCGACGTGAGCGACGGTGAGGGCGCCGCGCCCGACCATGCGCGAGAACAGCGCCTCCTGGTCGAACTGGCGCATCTTCACCGCGTGATCGACCACCGCACCGCTGCCGGCGCCGAGGCGCAGGCCCGCGCCGGTGTCGCGAATCTCCTCCACGCCGAGGTAAAGGTCGGGGCTCATGGCCCGGTTCAGCTCGAGCTCGCGCCGGCAGTCGGCGAGGCGCTTGTCGAGCGTCGAGAAGTCGACGAAGCCGAAGCGCACCGGCTTCCTGATCTTGTAGGCGAACTCGCCGGTGAGCAGTACCCAGGAAATATGCGTCTCGGCGAACTCCACCTCCTCCACGGGGTGGGGATACGCCGCCGGCGTCAGCAACTGGGCGACCTGTTCCCGGTCCACGGCGATTGCATGCGAGGTGTCATCGACACGAGCATAGCGCCCGGCGAGGGTCGGCCGGCATGACGGCGGTCAAGCGCGCCGTCCGCCGGCCGGCGGATCAGTTGACCTTCGGATCGAGCTCGCCGCTGGCGTAGCGCGCGGTCATGGCCTCGAGCCCGATGGGCCTGATCTTCGAGGCGTTGCCGGCGGTGCCGAAAGCCTCGTAACGCTCCTTGCAGATCTGCTTCATCGCCTTCGTCGCGGCGCCGAGATACTTGCGCGGATCGAAGTTGGACGGATCTTCCTTGAGGTGCTTGCGAATCGCGCCGGTGGACGCCATGCGCAGGTCGGTATCGATATTGACCTTGCGCACGCCGTGGCGGATGCCCTCGACGATTTCCTCGACCGGCACGCCGTAGGTCTCGCCCATGTCACCGCCGTGGGAGTTGATGATCTCGAGCCACTCCTGGGGCACCGAGCTGGACCCGTGCATCACCAGGTGCGTGTCCGGGATGCGCGCGTGAATCTCCTTGATCCGCTCGATGGCGAGTATGTCGCCGGTGGGCGGGCGCGAGAACTTGTAGGCACCATGGCTGGTGCCGATGGCGATGGCGAGCGCGTCGACCCCGGTGTCGGCGACGAAGCGCGCGGCCTCCTCGGGATCGGTCAGGAGCTGGTCGTGGCTGAGCTTGCCCTCGGCGCCGGAGCCGTCCTCCTCGCCGGCGACGCCGGTCTCGAGCGATCCCAGGCAGCCGAGCTCACCCTCCACCGAGACACCGCAGGCGTGCGCCATCTCCACCACCTTGCGCGTCACCGAGGCGTTGTAATCGTAATCCATGGGCGTCTTCATGTCCTCGCCGAGGGAGCCGTCCATCATCACGGAGCTGAAGCCGAGCTGGATGGAACGCTGGCACACCGCCGGCGAAGCGCCGTGGTCCTGGTGCATGCACACCGGGATGTCGGGCCATTCCTCGATGGCGGCGATGATCAGGTGGCGCAGGAACGGCGCCCCGGCGTACTTGCGCGCCCCCGCGGACGCCTGCACGATGACCGGGCTGTCGGTCTCGCTGGCCGCCTCCATGATGGCGCGCATCTGCTCGAGATTGTTGACGTTGAAGGCCGGGCAGCCGTAGCCGTGCTCGGCGGCATGGTCGAGCAGCTGGCGAAGCGAAATCAGTGCCATGATGCAATCCTCGTTGACTCGTGAATACCGTCGCCCGCGCCCCGCCGGCGGGGGGTCGGAGCGCTCAGGTGCCGCGCTCCTCCAGGATCTCGACCGCCGGCAGCTTCTTGCCCTCGAGGAACTCGAGGAACGCGCCGCCGCCGGTGGAGATGTACGAAATACGCTCGCCGACGCCATACTTGTCGACTGCCGCCAGGGTGTCGCCGCCCCCGGCGATGGAGTACGCACCGCTCGCCGCGATGGCCTCGGCGAGGCGCTGCGTGCCGCCGCCGAACTGGTCGAACTCGAACACCCCGACCGGGCCGTTCCAGACGATGGTGCCGGCATTGGCCAGTCGGCTCGCGAACTCCTCTGCCGCCTCGGGGCCGATGTCGAAGATCATGTCGTCGTCGGCCACGTCCTTGACCGACTTCACCTCGGCCGCCGCGTCGGCGTCGAAGGCCTTGGCCGTGACCACGTCCGACGGCACCGGTATGTCGCCGCCGCGTGCACGCACCTTCTCGGCAAGCCGCGCCGCCTGCTCGACGAGGTCCTCCTCGTACAGGGACTTGCCCACCCGGTAGCCGGCGGCGGCGATGAAGGTGTTGGCGATGCCGCCGCCGACTATCAGTTGGTCAACGAGTTCGGACAACCGCTCGAGCACGGTGAGCTTGGTGGACACCTTGGAGCCGCCGACGATGGCCACCAGTGGCCGGGCCGGGTTGTCGAGTGCCTTGCCGAGGGCGTCGAGTTCGCGGCGCAGCAGCGGGCCCGCGCAGGCCACGGGTGCGAAGCGGGCGACACCGTGGGTCGAAGCCTGGGCCCGGTGCGCGGTTCCGAACGCATCCATCACGAAGATATCGCACAGCGCCGCCATGCGGCGTCCGAGTTCCTCGTCGTTCTTCTTCTCGCCGGCAAGAAAGCGCACGTTCTCGAGCAGCGTCACCTCGCCGTCGCGCGTTTCGACGCCGTCGATCCAGTCGCGCACCAGGCGCACCCGAACCTCTAGAAGTTCCTCGAGGCGCCGCGCCACCGGCGCCAGCGAGAACGCCGCGTCGAACTGGCCCTCCGCGGGCCGCCCGAGGTGGGACATGACCATCACCTTCGCGCCCGCGTCGAGCACCTGGCGGATGGCCGGAAGCGCCGCCCGGATGCGCGCGTCGCTCGCCACCTCGCCGTCGGCGAGCGGCACGTTCAGGTCCTCGCGCAGCAGCACGCGCTTGCCGGCGAGGTCGAGATCGTTCATGTCGATGATGGCCATGGTCTCTCCGTGGTTCGTGCCGTGATCCGTGGTCGATGAACGTGCCGGTGCGGCCTACGACGCGTTCATCAACGCGACGGTGGTATCCAGCATGCGGTTGGAGAAACCCCACTCGTTGTCGTACCAGGAACACACCTTGACCGTCCGGCCGCCGACCACGCGGGTCATCGAGGAGTCGTAGGTCGACGACACCGCGGTGTGGTTGAAATCGACCGACACAAGCGGCTTGTCGTTGTAGGCGAGGATGCCCTTCAGCGCGCCTTCAGAGGCCTCCTTCATGATGCCGTGAATCTCCTCCACCGTGGTGTCGCGCGACGCCTGGAAAGTAAGGTCGACCAGCGACACGTTGATGGTCGGAACCCGCACTGCGAAGCCGTCGAGCTTGCCGTTCAGTTCCGGCAGCACCAGTCCCACGGCGGCGGCGGCGCCGGTCTTGGTGGGAATCATCGACTGGGTGGCGGAGCGGGCGCGGCGCAGGTCGCTGTGGTAGACGTCGGTCAGCACCTGGTCGTTGGTGTAGGCATGGATGGTGGTCATCAGCCCGCACTCCACGCCGATGGCGTCGTTCAGCGGTTGGACCAGGGGCGCCAGGCAGTTGGTCGTGCACGAGGCATTGGAAATCACCGTGTGCGAAGCCCTGAGCACGTCGTGATTGACGCCGTACACGATGGTGGCGTCGACGTCCTTGCCGCCGGGCGCCGATATGACGACCTTCTTCGCACCACCGGCAAGGTGGGCGCCCGCCTTCTCCTTGCTGGTGAAAAGACCGGTGCACTCGAGCACTACGTCCACACCGAGTTCTCCCCACGGCAGCTTCGCCGGGTCGCGCTCGGCCAGCACCTTCACCCTTGCGTCGCCGACCTTGAAGCCGTCGCCGTCGACCGACACCTCGCGGAAGAAGCGGCCGTGTGCGGTGTCGTACTGCAGCAGGTGGGCGTTGGTGGCGGCGTCGCCGAGATCGTTGACCGCGACGATGGTGATCTCGTCCTCGCGCCCGGATTCAAACAGCGCCCGCATGATGTTGCGCCCGATGCGCCCGAACCCGTTGATCGCAACCCTGATTGCCATGGAAGAAAACTCCTCGTGCCAGTTGAAATTCATGCCATCGGGCGGCCGCCGGCGACCCCGCCCGATCGCTGTCCGGGAAACAGCCGTGACGGTGCCGCCGGGGCGTCAGCCGATCAGGGCCTCGACGTTGGCCGCCACGTTGTCGACGGTGAATCCGAAGTGCTCGAACACCTGCCCCGCGGGCCCCGATTCGCCGAAGGTGTCGATGCCGACCACGCGTCCTTCGAGCCCCACGTACTTGCGCCAGTAGTCGCTGACGCCGGCCTCCACCGCGACCCGGGCGGTCACGTGCCGCGGCAGCACCGACTCGCGCCAATCTTCGTCCTGGGCGTCGAACACGTCGGTCGACGGCATCGAGACCACGCGCACGCGGCGTCCGGCAGCCGCCAGGGACTCGGCCGCGCCGACCGCCAGGGCGACCTCTGAACCGGTGGCGATGATAACCGCCTCGGGCGGGCCTTCACAGTCCCTGAGCACGTAGCCGCCGCGGCGGATCGCCGCCACTTGCCCTGCATCGCGCTCCTGGAACGGCAGCGACTGGCGCGAGAACAGCAGGCTGGTCGGACCGTCGCGACGCTCGATAGCCGCCTGCCACGCCACCGCGCTCTCCACCGCGTCACACGGCCGCCACACGGACATGCGCGGAATCAGCCGCAGCGACGCCGCGTGCTCCACGGCCTGGTGGGTGGGTCCGTCCTCGCCCAGGCCGATCGAGTCGTGCGTGAAGACGAAGATCGAGCCGATCCGCATCAGCGCCGCCATGCGCAGCGCGTTGCGGGCGTAGTCGGAGAACATCAGGAACGTGGCGGCATAGGGAACGAAGCCGCCGTGCAGCGCCAGCCCGTTGACCATCGCCGCCATGGCGAACTCGCGCACGCCGAAGTAGATGTAGTTGCCGTCATCGCCGTCGCGGCTGACCGCGCGTGAACCCGACCACACCGTCAGGTTGGAGCCGGCGAGGTCGGCCGAGCCGCCGATCAACTCGGGCAGCACGGGCCCGAGGCCGTTCAGGGCGTTCTGAGACGCCTTGCGGCTGGCGATACTCTCCCTGGCCTTGAGAACCTCGTCGACGTAGTCGCTGGCCCGCTTCGCGAACGCGGCCGGCAACTCCCCCGCCATGCGCCGTTCGAACTCGGCGGCCAGTTCCGGCCAGGCCTCGCGGTAGGCGTCCAGGCGCCGCCGCCAGTCCTGCTCCAGCTCCACCCCTCGTTCGCGCCCGTCCCAGGCGGCGCGAATCGGCTCCGGCACCTCGAACGGCGGGTACGGCCAATCGATGGCCTCGCGCACCAGCGCCACCTCGTCGTCGCCGAGCGGCGCGCCGTGGCAGGATTCCTTGCCCTGCTTGTTGGGGGAACCGAAACCGATGACGGTGCGGCAGCAGACCAGGCTCGGTCGCGACGCCTCGGCGCGGGCCCGGTCGATGGCCGCGGCCACTGCGGCCGGGTCGTGGCCGTCCACGTCTTCCTCGACGTGCCAGCCGTAGGCGCGAAAGCGCGCCGCCGTGTCGTCGGTGAACCAGCCTTCGACCTCGCCGTCGATGGAGATGCCGTTGTCGTCCCAGAAGGCGATCAGCTTGCCGAGGCCGAGCGTCCCGGCCAGCGAGCAGGCTTCGTGAGAGATGCCCTCCATCATGCAGCCGTCGCCGAGAAACACGTACGTGTAGTGGTCGACCAGCACGTGGCCGTCGCGGTTGAAGCGCCCGGCGAGCACCTTCTCGGCGATGGCCATGCCCACCGCGTTGCTGATGCCCTGTCCGAGCGGTCCCGTGGTGGTCTCCACGCCCGGCGTGTAGCCGTACTCCGGGTGTCCCGGCGTGGCGGAGTGGAGTTGGCGGAATGCCTTGAGGTCGTCGATGGAAAGATCAAACCCGCGAAGGTGCAGCAGCGCGTACAGCAGCATCGATCCGTGGCCGTTGGACAGCACGAAGCGATCACGGTCGGGCCACTTCGGGTTGGCCGGGTTGTGACGAAGAAAATCGCACCACAGCACCTCGGCGATGTCGGCCATGCCCATCGGCGCCCCGGGATGCCCGGAGTTCGCCTTCTGCACGGCGTCCATGGCGAGCGCGCGAACGGCGTTCGCCTTGTCCCGGCGCGTCGGCGCCGTCGGCGCGTTCAGCGGCTGTCGTTCTGGCATCGAATCAAGACCTCAATTGCAGTTTCCGGGATTTCCCGTTCCGGTTGCTCGATCGGGGGTCGCCGCGCGGACCTGCCGCCGCCGGGACCCGATCCGCCCCGCGACGCTTTCCCAGGCGCGGCAAGGACGTACTTTCCCGGCCAGACTATGCCCATCGGGAAAATGAACTTCCAGTAAAACTTTTTGATCCGGGGGATAACGATCGGCGGCCTCGTTGGCCGCCGGGCTCAGGGATTCGCCGACCCGACACCGCGCGCGGCCAGGCAGCCCTGGCGCGCGATCCACGCGTTCCACTGCTCGAACAGTGCCGGCGTCACGGCGGCGATCACCGAGCGCTTGGACAGCGAGTCGCAGGTGAGAACGCCGCCCTCGAAGCCGCGCGCCACGCCCCCGGCCTCGGCCAACACCAGCGAGCCGGCCGCGAAGTCCCACAGGCGCTGGCCGCCGTGCAGGTAGAGCTGGAAGCGCCCGGCGGCGAGCCAGCACCATTCGAGCACGCAGGAACCGAGGTTGCGCTGCGAGCGGTACGGCGGCGCGCGCACCAGGCGCTCCGCGACCTGCCGCGTCAACCGCTTGTAGTCGATGTTGGCCACGCACTGGCCGAGACGGGCCGGCGCATCGGGATCGAGCGGCTCGCCGTTGAGCCGTGCGCCCTGCCCTTTTACCGCCGTGAACGTCTCATCGCGGATCGGGTCGTGCACCACGCCGAGCACGATCGCGTCGTCTTCGACCAGGGCCAGCGAGATTCCGTAGAAGGGAAAGCCGGCGACGAAATTGGTGGTGCCGTCCAGGGGGTCGAGCACCCAGAACCGACGCGCACCGTCAAGCACCTCGACCTGACGGGCGTGGACCATCTCCTCGCCGATGAAGGGGATCGCGGGATACGTCTTTCCGAGCGCCGTTTCCACGAACCGCTGGATGGCACCGTCAGTCTGCGTCACGAGGGTGCCGTCGTCCTTGTGAGAATGACGGCGGTCGCGCCTGGCGCCGGTACCGAGGAAACGCGACGACGCGGCCCGCACGATCTCGCTCACTGCGTCGACGTCCGGCACCGGATCGCCTTCCTGCCCGAGCCCGGTATTCGTATTGTCGTCCGTCATCGCGAACTACGAACGCTCGCGTCCGGCCGGGGCGCGGGAGATCGCCGCCAGCTCGTCGACCGCGCGCGCCAGGTCGCCGCCGCGGTAAGGGCGCCGCAGGCAATAGCCGGCGCCGGCGTGCAGCGCCTCGTCGCGATGACGCCGGTCCGGTCGCGAGGTCAGCGCCAGGATCGGAAGCGCGGCCAGCCGCTCGTCGCCGCGCACGCGGCGAATCAACTCGAAGCCGTCCATGCCCGGCATTTCCAGGTCCAGCAGCAACACGTCCGGAATCCTATCACGCAAACGCGCGAGCGCATCCTCGCCGCCCGCGGCCGCCTCGACGTCGAATCCGCGCGACTCGAGGTCGTGTAGCAGCACCTGGCGGGCCGATGCCGAATCGTCGACCACCAGGATCGAGACGTCGCCCGCGCCGACCGCACCCGTTTCGTGCGCGATCACTCGGTCACGACACCGCCACAGCCCCGGAACGTCGAGCACCGGCACGATGGCGCCGTCGTCCAGCACCAGGGCCGCGCCTAGCCCCGGCACCGACTGCAGCAGTTCGCCGAGCGGTTCAAGCGCCGCGTCGCGCGTCTGGCCCGCCTCCTCGATCACGACGGCCACCCGGCGGCAGCCAACGCGCATCACCACCACGTGGACGGCGCCCGGCGTACCGGCACCGGACAGGTCGAGCCGCTCGGCGAGATCGAGCACGGGGATGCTCCTGCCTTCGTATTCCAGCGAACCCTCGCCCCGAATGGACCCGGCCTCGGACCCGCCGTCGGGCAGGCGCAGCACGTCGACCACCTGGCGGGCCGGCAGCGCGAACCGGCGCGCGCCCGCGTACACCAGCAGAACACGGCTGGCCCTCGGAGTGGCGGGAAACCGCAGCGAGATGCCGGCGATGCGGCGACCGGCGAAGTCCGCCTCGAGTTCGCCGCCGGTGTACCGCAGTTCCCGGACAAGTGTCTCGACCGTTCCGGCCGACAAACCCTCCGCCATCAGGACATCGACCGGATCGTCGTCGCCTTGCGCGGCCATCGCCTCCGGCGCCGGTGACACGCCGCCCGCGGCGCCGACGCGGATCACGACATCGTCGCCGTCGGCCTCGGCAGCGACCGTCACCGCGCCACCGACCGGCCCGCCGCCATCACCGTCGACATCGGTCCCGCCCGCACCGGCAGAGGCCAGGTGCTCCACCAACGCTGCCAGGAGCGGCGTGATCCGGGCCAGCAGCGCGCGGTCCAGGGTCACCTCTGTGCCGGTCACAGCGGGCGCGCCGCCGTCGCCGTCCCCGTCCACGGTCCGGGTCAATCGCGGCACGGCGAGGGCGAACGGCACCATCCGGACCACGGCCAGCTCCCGGTCCAGCGCCGCGCCGGCACGCCGGTGGCGCTCGAGTTCGGCCTCGGCCTCGGCGCCGATCCCGGAGAGCGAGGCGCCGATGGCGTCGACGGCACGCCGGGCGCCGTCGAGTTGCGCCGCCCGGGAAGCGTCGTCGCCGCTTCCGCGGGCCAGCTCACCGAGGGTATCGGCGATACCCTCGAGTTCCCCGGCAGCGGCGCGCAGCGCGGCCAGCGGCCGTGACAGCCGCGCCCTCGCAATCGATATCTCGCCCGCCCTGCGCGCCACGTCGTCGATTGCGCCTGCTGGAACGACGAGGGTCTCGTCGTCGATCGATGGCACCGCGTCGACCGCCTCCGTTTCGGGCTCGTCCGGCGCTGCCCGCAGGAGGTCCTCCAGCGGCCAGTCCGACGAGCCGCGCGCGGCCAACCGTTCGCCGAGGGCGCGCACCTCGTCCAGCAGGTAGTCCGGCGGCGACGAGGCGACGACCAGCGCGAGATCGTGGACCTGCTGCACCAGCGCACCGAGAGAGTCCGCCTGCCGATCGGACGGCACCGGCTCTTGCAGGGCAACGCCGGCCTCGCGCGCGAGATCACCCAGCTCGGTCCGCCCGACACCGTGCGCGGCATCGGCGAATGCAGCCAGTTCCCGACGCAGGTCCGCCAGCGACTCTTCGTCCCCGCTGTGGCGCCAGGAGCGCAGATGCTCCGCCACGCGGTCCAGTATGTGCCGCGACAAGGTGCGGAAGTCCGGCACGGTCTCGTCGTCATTGAAAACCGTCGGGGCCGGCACGGATGGACGCTCACCGCTCTCGGCATCCACCGCGTCCTTCGAATCCGCCCCCTCGACGGCATCCATGGAGAGCGGAGGGAGCGCGGCGGGCGCTTCGGCCTCACCGTCCTCGGCGTCGCCGTGGCCGGCTGCTCCCCGGAACGCGGCCTGCCCGGAACTCGCGGGCAATTCGTTGTCGGCCGGTGCGCTCGGCTCCGGCTCCTGTTCCTCCGGCAAAGGGGTCGTCGACGTCAACGCGAGAAATTCTTCCGACAGCGCGCGCTCGAAGTCGAGTTCCGGCGGCGCTTCGGCTGCCGGGGTCGGCTGTGCGGATGCATCGGCGTCGGTGTCGATGCCGGCGGATCGCAGCGCCGGCGCCCGCACGCCGAGGGCGTCGCGCAGCCCGTCGCGGGCCTGGCGCACGGTGTCCTCGAGACGTCCGTCATCGTCCCGCGACGACGCGGCCAGGGAAAGCGTGCCTACCGCCATCGCCAGCGCGTCCAGTACGCGGGCGCCAGCCGCGCCGCCGGCAGCCACCTGGCGCACGGCCCCGCGCAGTTCCTCTGCAAGCCGGCCCGCCGGCTCGCGGCCCATTATTTCAAGTGTGCCTTCGAGCCGCTTTATATGAGCCTCCACCCCGCCGAAGGCCGCCGGCGGCGCGGTCCCGCTGGCGACTTCCTCGAGCACCCGTTCGACGTGACGCAGGTCTGCGTCGATCTCGATGTCGTCCACGGCCGAGCGTCCGCGCGCGAGCGGCGCGGACGACGGTGCCGGGACACCGGCGTCGGGCACGGCGAGGGGAGCGGACGAAGGCTTGCCTGCCTCTCGCACCAAGGCCGTCAGCGCGGCGATGGTGGCCTCGGCCTGCCCGTGCCACTCGGGACCGGGGCGCACCGGCGGGCCGCTATCCTGGACGAACAGGAGCGCGCCGGCCATTTGCAACGAGGCGCGATCGAGGTCGGCAATCCGATGTTCGCCAACGGCGGCGACCACCTCGGCGAGCGATTCGACCAGGCGCACGAGGATATCGAGCCCGTGTGCGCGGGCGGCGTCTCGCATCGCGCCGACACGCTCGGCCAGCCGCTCCAGCAGTTCGTCGGAGCCGCCTTGCGAGGAAAAGCTGCGCGCCAGCAGGTGCTGTGCTTCTTCCAGGTCGTCCCCGGCATCCGCCGCGAATGCTGCCAGCGAATCGGCCAGCGCCTGTGTGTCGGGCGGCGTTGCAGAGCTGCTGCCGAACCAGCCGTCGAGATCGAAGCGCTTGCGGATCTCCCGCGCCGTCGGCCCGTCTGCGCCGCTTTCGGCGATAAGCGCCAGAGCGCGCTTGGCGAGGTCCTCCGGGGGGCCGCGCCGGCCGCCGCCGGCAGAGGGGGCCTGGGCCCGCTTGAGCTCCTCGTCGATTCGCGCCAGGACCTGTCGCACCTCGCTTTGCGCCTCGAGAGAACCGTCGAGCAGCGCCTCCGCGAGGCCGGTGCCGATCCACCACAACTGGCGCATGGTGCCGCGCCGGTCGATCGACGCGAGGTTGTTGAAGATGCGCGCCAGGTCTCCCAGTGCCTCGCGGTCCCCCGGGTCGCGCACGAGCGCGAGCAGGGTGCGCTCGAAGCGCACTCTCAGGTCGGCGGTCAGCCTGAGAAAGACCTTCGAGTCGATGGTCCCGTGCATGCGGGCTTCCGGCGGACGCACGGACAGGTCGGGTGCGAACAGTTCGAGGTTGGAAATCGGTCCAGCGCCGCGGGCCTCGCGCAGCCGGTTGATGGAAGCGACCAGGTCGAGAGGGGACGGCGGAGGCGGCGACTCGAAGCCTTCCAGGTAGTTGGACAGGTCGTCAATGGCGCGGCCGAGGACCGCGGCGGCCTCCCGGCTCCAGGCGACGCCGCCGTCGGCGATCGCCTCGGCAAGCTGTTCGAACTCGGCCGCGAGCCTGGCGGCACCATCGAGCTCGACCATCGACAACGCGCCGTGCACCTGGTTGATGCATGTCGCAGCGATCCTGAGCGCCGAACGATCGGCGATATGCGAATCGTCTTCACCCAGCAACTCGCGGATGCGCCGCGCGTTGTCTTCGGTCTCGGACCTGATCCAGCCAAGTGTGGAGGAATCGACGCTCGGAATCGTGCTCATCGCCGTTGTGCCGTCTGCTTGCCGGGCCCCGCCCGTCGGGCGGCACTGGCAGTCGATTTCATCGCGTGAGGCATCGGTGCGCAAGCGCCGCGTCAGACGCGGAATGCCGAGACCGACTCGGCCAACTCGCGGGCGGCGCGCTCGAGCCGATCGATCGAGCCCGCGGCCCGCTGCATGCACTGGACCGCCTCGGACGTCGCCAGCCGCACCTCGGACATGCGCGCGGCCGCGGCCTGGACCGTTTCCGAGCAGGTGCGCGCCTTGCCGCCGGCATCGTCGGCGAGGCTGTTCATGCCGCCCGCACTGGCCTGCACATCGTCGAGCGCCCGTCCGGCTGCCTCCGACAGCGCGGCATCGTCCTGCCAGCGCGCCACGAGCCGGTCCATGGTCGTGGAAGCGTCGGCGGCATCGCGTCCGAGTGCAACGATCAGTTCCAGGACGCCGCTGGCGGACTCGCCGCAGCGGCGCGATAGGGTCTGCAGCTCGTCCATGGCTGCGACCAGGCCGCGACCGGGCTCCGTCGCGGCGGCGGCTCGGATCGAGGCGTTCATCGACAGCACCCGGACCTGTTCGGCGAATTCGTACATGGTCGCCGCGTTGTTCTCGATGCGATGCGCGTTGGACGCAAGCTGGTGAAGGTGCTCCTGGGTCTGCCGAATCTGCTGCAACGCCTCGTTGACGTCCTCGATCGTCTGCCGGATGCTGCCGGCGGCGAGGGCGGCTGCATCGCGGGCCGCACCGGCCGCCTCCCTGGCGCTTCCGGCGCCGGATGCGAGATCGCCGATCGCGCGCGCCGTCAGTCGCACCTCGCCGGCGGCCGCATCGAGTTCCCCGAGTTGACGTTCGGCCGAACGGGCAAGACCGCGGGCGGCGTCGCGGCAGGCGCCGGTTTCGCCGGACAACTCGCCGGCGAGCGCATCGACCCGGACCACCAGGACCCGCACCTTGTCCGCCACCTTGTTGATCGACGCCGCGACGGCGCCGGTGACGGGATCGGCCGTGTCGGCCCGTGCCCCGAGGTCGCCGTCCGCCAACCGCCGCAAAACACCATCGAGAGCCGACAACGCTGACGATTGTCGTTGCACTGCCGCCGCCTGGATGCGCGCATCGGAGCGCGCGCCGCCCACCACGACGCGCACCAGCACGAGCAGCGCGAGGGCGGCGATCGCCGCCGATGCCGACGGCAGCCAGCGCAGCAGGCGGGCGGCGTCGACACCGTCGGGCAGGTAGCGCGCGACGAGGGGTGAAACGATCTCGGCGTCGATGGAGCCGCCCAGTTGCTGGGTGATCTCGAGGAAACGATCAGCCTCCAGGCCGATGGCCTCCGCCGCCCCCCGGGCCGCCAGGAATTCGCCGACCGTCCCGAGAACCGAATCCACCTGCGCGGCCAGTTCCTGGTAGGTGGCCTTGAGCCCGTCGAATTCTGCGGCCACCCGCGCCGCCACGCGGCCCTCGAGCAGGCTCACCGTGCGCCCGTAGAGCCTGACGTCGCGGCCGCACTGGGCGGCCGCGACCTCGGCACCGGCCTCGCCGAGGGCGATCTCGTTCACCGCCGCGCGGATGCGCTGCGTCAGCGTCCGCTGGCGCCCCGCGAGGTTGATCAGCGCGCGATCGCCGTCCTCGCGCACCATGGCCTCCACCACCTCGTCGGACTGGGCAAGCAGGAGCGGCGCCAGCTCGTTGACTTTCTCGCGGCCGGCGCGGGTGCCGAGAACCGCCGCGCGGTTCATCAGCAACCTGTCGACATCGGCGCGCATCGGTTGCCATGCCTCGCGCAGGTCATCGAGCAGCGGGCGCGACCGGGCGGCGACGGCCGCGACCTCGCCGCCGGCATCGCCGCGTTCCAGTGCCGCCAGGATGCCGTCAATGGCGGCGCGCGAGTCCTCCAGGCCGGCGAATGCGACCTCGGCACCGGCCACCGCCTCGCGGGCCTGTCGCGACAGGCGCTGGGACAGCATCGCCACGCGCGAGACGAGTTCGAGCTGGCCGGCGCGCACGGCGGACTGCTGCGCCTCGTGGGTAAGGGCCGCGGCCAGCACTCCGAGAGAAAGCAACAGCACGATGGCCGCCAACCACGCCGCGAGGCGTCGGCCGCGACGCTTCGGCGGCGCGGCCGGGATCGCCGTGCCGACCTCCGGCGAACCGCGATCGGGCGAGGATCGCGCGGGCGGCGGCGTTTCCTCCCCGGGAACACCTTCATCGGTCGCCGGCGGCGCCGCGCCCTCGCGCGGGTCCGTCGTCACGGTCTCGCTCCAGGCGCGGCAGGTACCGCCGTCGCGGCCGGCACCCGCCCCGGAGGCGTCCGCACGGGTCAGGCCACGGCCCCGGCCGAGGCCGGGGCTGCCACGCGGGAGGGTTTCCGAAATCGCGGATCGCGGATCAGCGCGGCAACGTCGAGCAGCGCGCAGGCTTCGCCCTCGATGTTCACCGCACCGTGGAACAGGGCCGCGACATCGCCGCCGATGTCGTCGGGATCGAGATCGGCGAGCCGGGACCTTTCGAAGGTCTTCATGCCGCTCACGCCGCCGACCAGCAGGCACACGCCGGGACAGCGATCACCGAGAATGATGACGCGGGCGTCGCGGGACGGGCGAGTGCGGGCGCCGCCCAGGAAGGCGGAAAGGTCGACGACGGTAAACACGCGTCCGCCGATTTCGGTCAGGCCCCTCACCCAGCGCCGTGTGAGGGGCGCGGGAGTGATGGAGTCGCACATCGCCAGTTCGGCGACGGCGTCGATCGGTACCAGCACCCGCACGCCGCGCGCCCCGAGGGCGCCGAGTGCGAGAGCGCGCTCGGTCCCGCCGTCGCGGTCATCGCGGGACGGATTGTTCGCAGCGGTCTGTCCCTGGTGCGGTTCGGCGTGCGGTTCGGCCATCGATCGGCGCTCCCGGGGTGATGCGGCGGGGACCATGTTGTCGTCGGACCCGGCGACGCCGCCGGCCGCCGGCGCAAGGTCAGCAGCCGGCACGCTCGAAACGGTCATCGGCGGACGTGATTGGCGGCACTGGAAGGGGCCTGGCAAGCTGCGGATTCTATTGTCGTTTCCCGATGATCGCAATGACGCCGCGCGGCCGTGACCGAGGTCCGGCGTGCACCGCGCCTCATTTGCTACACTGTCGACAACGCCTCGTTCGATCCACGCGCCCGCCGCCGACGGGTGTTGATGCAACCATCCGCGACATGCCATCGATCCCGATCGCCAACGAACTCGCACCGCGCGACAAGGCCGGATTCACGCTGTTCAGCTCGGCGCTGATCCACGTCGTGGTCATCATGGGCATCGGCTTCACCTACGCCCTCGGCGTCGGCGCCGAGCGCCGCACGCCGTCCATCGAAACCACGCTGGCTGCCCGGCAGAGCACCGAGGACGTCAGCGATGCGGACAGGTTCGCCCAGAGCGCCCAGGCCGGCGGCGGCCTCGCCGACGATGACAGGCTCACCAGCCCGCTGCCGCTGATCCCCGATCCGGTCACCCGCACCGAGCGCACCGCGACCCGCCAGCAAAACGCCCGCGAGGCGGGCATCGAGGACGAGTTCGTTTACGTAGACCTGCCCGACTCGGTGCTGGTCGCGCTCATGCGGGAGGACTCCGAGTCCGCCCCGGTGATCGACCGCCAGAGCCAGGAAGGCGCCGAGGCCATGGTGCGCTCGCCGCTGGCGGCCGAGCTCGACGTCGAGTTCGAGGCCGGAAAGCTGGTGCCGAGGCAGAAGTTCATCAGCTCGCGCACCAGGGAGCACAAGTACGCCACCTACATGGAGGCCTGGCGCGCGCGGGTGGAACAGGTCGGCAACAGCAACTATCCCGAAGAGGCACGCTCGCGGCGGCTCAGCGGCGACCTCGTGGTCGATGTCGCCATCAATCCCGACGGCACCATACAGGCGGTCGATGTGATCCGCTCGTCGGGGCAGAAGATCCTCGACGACGCGGCGGTGCGCATCGTCATGATGGCGGCGCCGTTCGACCCGTTCCCGGAGGAAATACTGAAGGAGACGGACCTGATCCACATCACCCGCACCTGGCAGTTCCTTCACAACTCCACCCTGATCGGGAATTGACCGCGATGGAATTCTCCTCGCTCGCCAACCACCTGCTCATCGCCATGCCGTCCATGCGCGACCCCAACTTCGCGCGCACGGTCACGCTGCTGTGCCAGCACGACGAAAACGGTTCGCTGGGCGTCGTCATCAACCGGCTGATCGACGACTTTTCCTTTGCCGACGTTCTCGAGCACCTGGAGATCCGCGCAAGCGGCGACAGCCGCGCACTTCCGGTACATTCCGGGGGCCCGGTGCACCCGGAGCTGGGCATGGTGCTGCACGATCTGGATCGTGATTGGCAGTCGACCCTGCGGGTGGGCGAATCGCTCGGACTGACCACGTCGCTGGACATCCTCGAGGCCATCTCCGAGGGCGGGGGTCCGTCGCGCAGCCTCATGCTGCTCGGCTACGCCGGCTGGGCGTCGGGGCAGCTCGAGCACGAACTGCAGGAGAACGCCTGGCTGTGCGCGCCGGCCGATCCTCGCATCATCTTCGACACGCCGATCGAGGAGCGCTGGTCGCTGGCCGCGGCGCAGATCGGCGTCGACCTCGCCACGCTGTCCACCGACGCCGGCCATGCCTGAGGCGCCGGCGGCGCGATGCCTCTCGTTCGATTTCGGCACCCGCCGCATCGGCGTCGCCGCCGGCAATACCGTCACCGGCACGGTCAGCGGCATCGCCAGTATCGCGGTCGGCGCGGGCGACAACCACCTCACCGCCATCGAAGAGCTGGTGCGCGAGTGGCGCGCCGACCTGCTGGTGGTCGGACTGCCGCTCGACGCCGACGGCGGCGAGACGGCGACGAGCCGGGCGGCGCGCGCCTTCGGCGATGCTCTCGGCAGGCGCACGGGTTTGCCGGTATACTGGGTCAACGAGTTTCTCACCAGCGCCGCCGCCCAGGCGCAGCTGACGGAAACCATCGAAGGCAAGAAGAGATTTTCCAGGCGGCGGCAGGCGGGGCGCGACCTGCTGGCCGCCGAACTGATCCTGAGAAGCTACCTTGAGTCACTCACTGCCCGACGTTGAGACGCTGATCGGCGATATGGCCGGGCAGCTCGCGCCGATGCTCACGGCCGACCCGCTCATGGTAGGCATCCATTCGGGCGGGGCGTGGATCGCCGAACGGCTGCACCGGCGGCTGGCATTGCCCTCGCGCCTCGGCACCTTGAACATCACCTTCTACCGCGACGACTTCTCCACGGTGGGCCTGCACCCGCAGGTAAAGCCTTCGCACCTGCCCGAGGACGTCGAGGGCCGCAACGTCATCCTGGTCGACGACGTGCTGCAGACCGGGCGCACGGTGCGCGCCGCGCTCAACGAGATCTTCTCCTTCGGACGGCCGAAGACCGTGCGCCTTGCGGTGCTGGTGGACCGCGGCCTGCGCGAACTGCCGATCCAGGCCGACGTGTGCGCGCTGAAAGTCGACCTCGATGCCACCGAACGGATCAAGCTGGTCGGGCCGGAGCAGCTGGAGCTTCGCATCTCCCGCAAGGACGACTGACGATGCACTCCCCGGAATCCTCGGCACAGTTCGACCGCCACGGCCGGCTGATCCATTTTCTGACCACCGAGGGCCTCGGCCGCGACACCATCATCGACATCCTCGATCGCGCCGAGTCGTTCATCAGCGTCGGCGAGCGGCGCATCAAGAAGGTCCCGCTGCTGCACGGCAAGACCGTGGTGAACCTGTTCTTCGAACCGTCGACCCGCACCCGCACCACCTTCGAGATCGCTGCCAAGCGGCTGTCGGCGGACGTGATCAACCTGAACGCCACCCGCATGTCCACCACCAAGGGCGAGTCGGTCCTGGACACGGTGAAGACCCTCGAGGCCATGCACACCGACATGTTCGTGGTGCGCGACAAGGCCTCGGGCACCGCCCACCTCATCGCCCGGCACGCTCCGCCGGGGGTGGCCATCATCAATGCCGGCGACGGTCGCCATGCCCACCCCACCCAGGCCATGCTGGACGTGTTCACCATCCGTCAGCGCAAGGGCGAGTTCGAGCCGCTCGCCGTGGCCATCACGGGCGACATCCTGCATTCGCGGGTGGCGCGCTCGCAGATCCACGCCCTGCGCCAGCTCGGCGTGCGCGACATCCGCCTGATCGGCCCGGCCACGCTGCTGCCGACCGAGATAGAGAAACTGGGCGTGAGCACGTTCTACAACATGGACCAGGGGGTCGAGGATGCCGACGTGCTGATCATGCTGCGCCTTCAGACCGAGCGCATGGACGGCCAGCTCCTGCCCGGCCCGGAGGAGTACTTCCGCTACTACGGGCTGACTGAAAGGCGCCTCAAGCGCGCCAGGCCCGACGCCATCGTCATGCATCCCGGCCCGATGAACCGCGGCCTGGAGATCGCCTCCAGCGTCGCCGACGGCCCCCAGTCCGTCATCCTCGCCCAGGTGACCAACGGCATCGCGGTGCGCATGTCGATCATGGCGCGGCTGCTCGGCGACGCCGCCAGGGAGCAGTCGTGAACATCACCATCAGCGGCGGGCGGATCTTCGACGGGCGCGACGCCGGGCGCGTCGCCGACGTCCATGTCGCGGACAGGCGCATCGTCACCGTCGGCGCGGCGCCGGCGGGCTTCGTCGCCGACGAGGTGTTCGACGCCCGCGGCAAGGTGGTGGCGCCGGGCCTCATCGACACCCAGGCGCGCCTGCGCGAACCCGGCGAGGATCACACCGGCAGCATGGAGTCGGAGCTGTCGGCGGCGGTCAGGGGCGGGGTCACCATGGTCTGCGTGCCGCCCGACACCTACCCGCCCATCGACACGCCGGCCATGGCCAACATGATCCGCCAGCGGGTCGACGCGGTCGGTCTCGCGCGGGTGTTCCCCGTGGGCGCCCTGACCGTCGGGCTCGAGGGCGAGCGCCTCACCGACATGGGCTCGCTGCACCAGGGGGGCTGCACGCTGATCAGCAACAGCGACCGGGCGATCCTCAACACCCTGGTGATGCGCCGTGCCATGCAGTACGCGAGCACGTTCGGCATCACAGTGGTGCTCAACAGCCAGGACCCGTGGCTGGTGGGCAACGGCTGCGTGCACGAGGGCGAGATCGCCACCCGCCTCGGCTTGCCGGTAATCCCGGAGGCGGCCGAGACGGTCGGCGTCGCGCGCGACCTGGCGCTGATCGAGACCACCGGCATTCGCGCCCACTTCGCCTGCCTGTCGAGCGCCCGCGCGGTCGCCATGGTGGCCGACGCCCAGCGCCGCGGCCTGCAGGTCACCGCCAGCGTGACGGCCCACCACCTGCACCTTTGCGAGAGCGACGTCGGCGTGTTCAACACCCAGTGCAAGGTGATGCCGCCGCTGCGCAGCGCGCGCGACAGGGATGCCTTGCGGCAGGCCGTCGCCGACGGCGTGGTTTCGGTGATCTGCTCCGATCACCAGGCCCACGGCAAGGACGCCAAGCTGGCGCCGTTCAGCGAGGCGGCAAGCGGCATCGCCGGCATCGAGACCCTGCTCGGACTGACCATGAAGCTGGTGCGCGAGGGCGTGCTGGAACTCGGCGCGGCACTGGCCGCGTTGACGGTCAACCCGGCGCGACTGCTCGGCATCGAGCACGGCGCCATCGAGGAAGGAGCCGGTGCCGACCTTTGCATTTTCGATCCCGACCGCGCCTGGACCCTGCGCGAGGAGCCCATGGTGAGCCGCGGCGCCAACACGCCGTTCCTGGATACCGAACTCTACGGCCGCGTCGCGGCCACCCTGGTCGCCGGCCGCTTCGTCTACCGCGCCTGACCCCTGTCGCGAAGGGCGGTCAGAACGTCATGCCGTCGAGGCTTTTGCCCAGGTTCTCGCGCGCCGCGTCGCTGCCGTCGAGCTTGATCTTCAGGCGCAGGTTGTTGACCGACTCGGCGTTGCGCAGCGCGTCCTCGTAGGTGATCAGCCCTTCCTGGTGCAGCTTGAACAACGACTGATCCATGGTGACCATGCCGAGGTCGGTCGAGCGCTCTATCAGGTCGTGCAGCTTCTGCAGTTCGCCGCGCAGGATCAGGTCCGCCATCAGCGGCGTGTTGAGCATGATCTCCAGCGCCGGCACCCGCCCGGCGCTGTCCTTGCGGGGAATCAGCCGCTGGGAGACGATGGCGGCGAGGTTCATCGACAGGTCCATGAGGAGCTGTTCGCGCCGGTCGTGGGGGAAGAAGTTGAGAATTCGGTCGAGCGCCTGGTAGGAGTTGTTGGCGTGCAGCGTGGCCATGCACAGGTGGCCGGTCTCGGCGAACACGATGGCGTTGTCCATGGTCTCGCGCTTGCGGATCTCGCCGATCTGGATCACGTCCGGCGCCTGGCGCATGGCGTTCTGCAGGGCGATCTCGAACGAGTCGGTGTCGAGCCCGACCTCGCGCTGGGTGATGATGCAGTTGTCGTGCTTGTGCACGAACTCGATCGGGTCCTCGATGGTGATGATGTGCCCCTTGCTGTGCCGGTTGCGGTAGCCGATCAGCGCCGCCTGCGACGACGTCTTGCCGGTGCCGGTGCCGCCGACGAACAGCACCAGTCCCATCTTCTTCAGCGCCAGTTCTCCCAGCACCGGCGGCAGGTGCAGTTCCTCCAGGGTCGGGATGTGGGTCTTGATGGTACGGAGCACCATGCCGACCACGCCCTGCTGGATGAACACGTTGACGCGAAAGCGGCCGAGCTGGCCCGGGCTGATGGCGAAGTTGCACTCCTTGCTGCTCTCGAATTCCTTGCGCTGGTAGTCGTTCATGATCGAGTAGGCGAAGTCGCGCGCATCCTCGGCGGTGAGCGCCGCCGCCTTGACCGGGATGATGCGGCCGTCGATCTTCAGCGACGGCGGCGCGCCGGTCGTGACGAAAAGGTCCGATGCGTTCTGCTTGAGCATGAGCTGCAGCAAATCGGTGATGTTCATCGCGTCTCTCCTCGCGGTCGATTTGTGGCGACGTGCGGCCGTTTCCCGGCGCGGCCGCAAGTCGCAGCCGTCAGAACTTCGACTTGTCGAGCGCCAGCGTCTTGGCCGACTCGGCGCTGATCAAGCGTCGCTGGACCAGGTCCAGCAGGCACTGGTCCATGGTCTGCATATTGGCGCCCTGCCCGGTCTGCATGACCGAGTACATCTGCGGCACCTTGTTCTCGCGAATCAGGTTGCGGATCGCCGGAACCCCGATCATGATCTCCCAGGCCGCGATGCGGCCGCCGCCGATGCGCTTGAGCAGGTTCTGCGCGATCACCGCCTGCAGCGACTCCGACAGCATGGTGCGCACCATCTCCTTCTCGCCGGCGGGAAACACGTCGATGATGCGGTCGACGGTCTTGGAGGCGGAAGAAGTATGCAGTGTCGCCAGCACGAGGTGGCCGGTCTCCGCGGCGGTCAACGCGAGGCGGATGGTCTCCTGGTCGCGTAGCTCGCCCACCAGCACGATGTCCGGGTCCTCGCGCAGCGCCGAGCGCAGCGCAGCGGCGAAGCTGTGGGTGTGAGGCCCGAGCTCGCGCTGGTTCACGAGGCAGTTCTTGCTGACGTGGAGGAACTCGATCGGGTCCTCGATGGTCAGGATGTGGGCCCGCGACGTCTCGTTGATGTGGTCGATCATCGCCGCCAGGGTGGTCGACTTGCCCGAGCCGGTGGCGCCGGTCACGAGAATCAGGCCGCGGGGCTTGAGTGCCAGCTGGGCGAATACCGACGGCGCGCCGAGGTCGGTCAGCGAGATGATCTTGGTGGGAATCGTACGGAACACGGCCGCCGGTCCGCGCGACTGGTTGAAGGCGTTGACACGAAAGCGCGCGATGCCCGGCAGGTCGAACGAGAAGTCGGTCTCGAGGAACTCCTCGTAGTCCTTGCGCTGCTTGTCGTTCATGATGTCGTAGATCATCGCGTGGACCGTGTGGCTGTCCAGCGGATCGACGTTGATGCGCTTGATGTCGCCGTCGATGCGGATCATCGGCGGCAGCCCGGAAGACAGGTGCAGGTCGGAAGCGTTGTTCTTCGCGGCGAAGGCCAGAACTTCGGAGAGATCCATTATGCCGGCTCGAATCGGGTGTGGACTGTCGGTATCGTCTTTTTATGCAGGCGGGCATCCTCGCGCGCATCGTCGGACGTCAGCGAGCGGATACGACACGAGGTGCCGGGACAGTATAATACAAGCCATGCCGAGCGTCCCGCGGGTTTTCCGCGGCCGGCATGACGCGCCGCGCGCGCGATCCGAACCTCCTCAAGGTGAATGCATGGCGACAAGCCGAAGCGAACCCGTGGACGACCCGGCCGGCACCGCCGCCGGCCGCCTGGCCGAGGTGCAGCGGCGCATCGAGCGGGCCCTTCGGTCGGCCGGGCGAGCGGGGGAAAAGGTCACCCTGATCGCCGTCAGCAAGACCCACGACGCCGATGCCGTCGGTCGGCTCGCGGCGCTCGGGCAGGTCGACTTCGGCGAGAACTACCTGCAGGAGGCGACAGCCAAGATTCGCGAACTGGCCGATGCGAAGCTCACGTGGCACTTCATCGGCCGCATCCAGTCCAACAAGTGCGCCGACATCGCCCGCCTGTTCGACGTGGTGCACAGCGTCGACAGGGCGAAGGTCGCCCGCAAGCTGGGCGAGGCGGCGCGCGCCCTTGGCAGGACCATCGACGTCATGGTACAGGTGAACGTGCAGGCGGAGCGGGGTAAATCCGGGGTTGCGCCGCGCGAGCTGCCCGCGCTCATCGAGGAGACCGCGGCGATCGCGGGGTTGCGCCTGCGCGGGCTTATGGCGATCCCGGAATCCGCGGCAGACTTCGAGAGCCAGCGCCGACCGTTTGCCGAGCTCAGGCGCCTGCTCCAGGAATTGCGCCAAGCGGGAATCGCGCTCGACAGCCTGTCCATGGGCATGAGCGCGGACCTCGAGGCGGCCATCACCGAGGGCGCCACCCACGTACGTGTGGGCACGGCACTGTTCGGTCCCAGGAACTACGACCACAAGAATTGATTCGTGTTCGAGAACTGCATCATCGGATTCATCGGCGGCGGCAACATGGCCGCGGCGCTGGTCGGGGGCCTGGTGCGCGCGGGCCGTGAACCGGGCTCCATCCTGGTCGCCGAGCCCGACGCCTCGCGCCGCGAGGACCTCGCCGCACGCCACGGTGTCACGGTCAGCGCCGACAATGCCGACGTCGCCGAACATTGCGAGACCTGCGTTGTCGCCGTCAAGCCGCAGGTAATGAAGGCGGCGCTGGCGCCTCTCGCGCCGGTGCTGGCGCAACGCCGCCCGCTGCTTTTGTCCATCGCCGCAGGCATCGACCTGGCAACGCTCGACGCCCTGTCCGGCGGTTGCTGCCCGGTCGTGCGCACCATGCCCAACACACCCGCACTGGTCGGCCGCGGCGCCGCGGCGTTGGTGGCCAATGACCGGGTATCGCCCGAGGAGCGAGCGCGGGCGGAATCGATTCTCGGCGCGGTCGGCATCACGGCCTGGCTCGACGACGAGTCGCTGATGGACGTGGTGACGGCCCTGTCCGGCAGCGGGCCGGCCTATTTCTTCCTGGTGATGGACGCCCTGTGCCGGGCCGCGGAGCGCCACGGGCTCGACGCCGCCGTGGCGCGCCGGCTGTGCACGCAGACGGCGCTCGGCGCCGCGACCCTGGCAATGGGCAGCGAGGAGAGTCTCGAGCGGCTGCGGCTGAACGTCACCTCCCCTGGCGGCACCACCGAACAGGGCGTCAGGGCGCTGGTCGATGCCGGCGTCGAATCCGCCTTCGAGCGCGCCGTGGATGCCGCGGCGACGCGATCGCGGGAACTTTCACAACCAACCGGAACCAACTGATGGGAGAGTCCTATTTCGGCGATGCCGGCCGTTTCCTGGTCGAGGTCGTCATCGGCTTCTACCTGCTGGTGGTCATTCTCAGGTTCCTGTTCCAGCTCCTGCGCGCCGACTTCTACAACCCGCTGTCGCAGTTCGTGGTCACGCTGACCAACCCTCCGCTCAAGTTCCTGAGGCGCTTCATCCCCGGCTTCTTCGGCGTCGACGTGGCGTCGATCGTGCTGGCGCTCGCCGTGGCGCTGATCAAGCTCATGCTGGTGGCCGCAATTGCCGGCTACCCGCTCGGCATCGGCCCGGCGCTGGCACTGGCGGTTGCGGACATTCTCGAGACGGTGGTGTACGTGTTCATCGTGGTCACCATCGTGCGCGCCATCCTCAGCTGGTTCCAGCAGGGTTCCTACAATCCGCTGACACGACTGCTCGATTCGCTCAGCGAGCCTTTGCTCGCGCCCATCCGCAGGGTGCTGCCGCCCATCGGCGGACTGGACTTCTCGCCCTTCGTGCTGATCATCGTATTGATGCTGGCGCTGAAGCTGATCGTCAGGCCCATCGCCGACAGCGGCCTGATGATGCTGATTTGAAAAATCCCGATCGCGCACCGGCCGGGCGAAGAGACGACACGCGGTCGGCACCGCCCGAGGTGGTGCGCTTCACGGTCAGGGTGAAGCCCAATGCCCGGTCGGAAACGCTGCTGCGCGCCCAAGACGGGCCCGTCGACGCCGTAGCCTCCGTCAAGGCGCCCCCTGTTGACGGCAAGGCCAACGCGGCGCTCATCGCACTCGTTGCGAGGCAGTTCGGCGCCAGGCGGAACAACGTGACCATCACCGGCGGCGCATCGACGCGAATCAAGCGAATCGAGATCCGCGGCGCGACCCGCTGGCCGCCCTCGCTCCGGGTGCCGGCAATCGGCCTGCACGGGCCGGGTCCGGGAGAATCCTGATTGTCAATGCAAGCGGCTATTTGGTAACCTTTTAAAATAGATGCCGTTCCTGTCGGTCGTCCCGGCTGGAAACAGGAAGCTCTGGACCGTGATGAACCTCATCAATATCGACAGCGTCAAGTTATCCTGCAAGAGCTGTTCGCTTGCAGAACTCTGCCTTCCGCGCCGACTGTCGCCCGAAGATCTCGTGAAGTTCGAGGAAATCGTCACGCAGAAATCGCCGATTCCCAAGGGCGGCACGCTGTATCGCAGCGGACAACCGGCCCATGCGCTTTACGCCATCAAGTCGGGCGCGCTGAAATCGGTGGTCACCACCGAGGACGGCGAGGAACAGATCGTCGGCTTCCACATGCCCGGCGAACTGGTGGGTTTCGATGGTGTCGAGTCGACGTACACCTGCACGGTCGTCAGCCTCGATCGCTCCAGCGTGTGCGAGCTGCCGCTCAAGGATATCGAGACGCTGGCGCAGCAAGTGCCGGGACTGCACCGTGAAGTGTGCTCCATCATGCGCCGCGAGATCAGCCAGGAACAGTCCATGCTCCTGCTGCTGGCCCGCCGCACGGCGGAGAGCCGCCTGGCGTCGTTTCTCGTCAGCCTTGCCGGCCGGCTCGGCTCGCGCGGGTTCTCGCGCAACGAGTTCAACCTCGTCATGTCCCGTCACGACATTGCCAACTATCTCGGCCTGGCCGCGGAGACGGTGTCGCGCCTGATCTCGAAGTTCCAGGAACTCGGCATCATCGAGGTCGACCGTCGGCGGGTCATCATTCTCAATCGCGAAGCGCTCGATCGCAAGGCCGGCAACACCGCGCAGAAGTCCGCCTAGTGGCCGGCGACGAAATCGCCCGGCGCGAACTCGCCGCTCTCGACCTCGGCTCCAACAGCTTCCACCTGATCATCGTCCGCGAGGACGGCGACCAGCTGCGCGTGGTCGATCGTCTCAACGAGTACGTGCGCTTCGCCGCCGGCCTCGACAAGGAGGGGCGCCTGACCGAGTCGAAGATGGAACAGGCGCTCGGCGCGCTGGCTCGCATCGGGCAACGGTTGCGTCACATCGACGGCGCCAACATCCGCGTCGTCGGCACCAACACCCTGCGCAAGGCGAAAAACACCCACGAGTTCATCAGCCGCGCCGAGGCGCTGCTCCAGCATCCCATCGAGATCATCTCCGGCAAGGAGGAAGCCCGCCTGATCTACCAGGGGGTATCGCGCACCCGGGCGCCGGGCGAGGGTCGCAACCTCGTCATCGACATCGGCGGCGGCAGCACCGAGCTGATCATCGGCAAGGCCGGAGAACCTATCCTGATGGAGAGCCTGTTCATGGGCTGCGTGGCGCAGTCGACGCGCTTCTTCCCGAACGCGCGGGTCACGCGGGAGCGGATGGACGATGCCATCCTCTCGGCCAGCATCGAACTCATGCCCATCGTCGAGAACTACCGCCGGGTCGGCTGGGACGTCGCGGTCGGCTCGTCTGGATCGGTCAAGGCGGTTCTCAAGGCGGCGCGGGAGGCCGGCTGGTGCAAGAACCTGATCACCGCGGAGGCGCTGTCACGCCTGACGACCCGAATGATCGAGGTCGGACACTGCACGCCGCGCAACCTGCCCGGCATCAGCGACCGGCGCGCGCCTGTGTTCCCCGGCGGTGTCGCGATCCTCAATGCCTGCTTCAACCAGCTCGGCATCGCCCGCATGGAGGTGTCCGACGCGGCCCTGCGTGAAGGCGTGATCGAGGACATGATCGGGCGCCGCCGTCGGCGCGACATTCGCGAGGACTCGGTGAATGACCTGGCGAACCGCTACCACGTCGACCTGCTCCAGGCCGAGCGCGTGGAGCGGACCGCGCTGGCGCTGTTGGATGACGTCGCCCGCAACTGGGGCCTCGACAACCCCGCGCACCGCCTGCTGCTGACGTGGGCGGCACGCCTGCACGAGATCGGGCTCGACATCTCCCATCATCAATACCACAAGCACGGCGCCTACATCATCGCCAACACCGACCTGCCCGGCTTCTCCCTTCCGGAACGAGCGATACTCGCCGCCCTGGTGCGCGGACATCGCCGCAAGCTCAATCATCTCGTGTTCCTGAGCATCCCGGACCAAATCGTCCCGACGGTGGAGCGGCTGACCATCCTGCTGCGGCTCGCGGTCGCCCTGCACCGCCACCGAAGCCCGCTCGAGCCGCCGGAGTTCACCCTTGACGCCGACGACAAGAAGCTCAAGCTGGCCTTCCCTGGCGAGTGGCTGAAGGCCCACCCCCTCACCATCGCGCAGTTCGACGAGGAAAACGAACTGATCGGCGCACGCGGCTACCAGGTGCGGGCGACCACCACCTGAGTCCGCCGGCCATGCACCATGCCGGCGAACGCGCCGCCGCACGTTCCCGCCGCGCACGTGACAATTCCGTTACAGCGGCACCGTGGACGTAGTGCGCAAACACCTTGTGTGTGACAATACGCCTGCGGATGCCGGCGTCCGATGCATGTTGCCGGCGCCGCGGGGTGCACGCCAACATCGACCAGACGGCTCGACATGACCCAGAACCCTTCGGCCACGACAGCTCCGGACGCGGTTCCCGCCGCAGCGCGAGCGACGGGCACGCAGGCGTCTCGCCGGCACGTCGATTTCTCGCGGCCGTCGCTGTACCAGAACCGGGAGATCACCTGGCTCAGGTTCAACCAGCGCGTGCTGACCATGTCGCGCGACGAGGACGTGCCCCTGCTCGAGCGCCTGAAATACGTTGCCATCGTCTCGTCCAATCTCGACGAGTTCTACATGAAGCGCATCGGCGGGTTGAAGCAGCAGGAAGGCGCCGGCTACCGCGAGCTGACCGTCGACGGCAGGAGCCCGCGCGAGCAGATCAGGATGTGCCGCGAGTTCATCACCTCGCTGGAACTCGAGATCGAGGAGAGCCTGTCGGCAATTCTCAAGCTCCTGCCCCGCTACGGCGTCGAATTGTGCGACTACGCGAGCCTCGGCGAGTCGGACCGGCTCTGGCTTCGCCGCTACTATCTCGAGAACATATACCCGCTGATCACGCCCCAGGCCGTGGACCCCGCGCATCCGTTCCCATTCGTCTCCAACCTGTCGCTGAACCTGCTGGTGACGCTGCACCACCCGGACAGCGAGTTCAGCTCGCTGGCGCGAGTAAAGGTACCCGTGGGCGCCGGTACCAAGCGCTTCATCGCCATCGGCGAATCGCGCCGCTTCGTGCGCATCGAACAGATCATGGCCGGCAACCTGGACCTGCTGTTCCCCGGCATGGCGATCGACCACTGCGAACTGTTCCGGGTGGTGCGAAACGCCAGCACCGAGCGCAACGAGGCGGCCGCCAACGACCTCCTGGAGATGATCGTCTCGGAGCTCCGCGAGCGCAAGTTCGCGCCCATCGTCCAGCTCCTGGTGGAGAAGGACATGGACCCGTCGCGCCGCGGCATGCTGGCTGCCGAGCTCGGTCTCAACGAGACCCAGGACGTGTTCGAGTCCCACGGCCTCATCGCCAAGCGCGACCTGTTCGAGATATCGAACCTCGAGATCCCCAAGCTGCGCGACACGCCGCACCGGCCGGTCGACCACTTCAAGCTGCTCGACACGCGCAGCATCTTTCACATCATTCGCGACCAGGGCGACATCCTGCTGCAGCATCCCTACGAGTCGTTCGCCACCTCGGTGCTGCGCTTCCTCGAGGAGGCCAGCCGAGACCCCAAGGTCCGCGCCATCAAGATGACGCTGTACCGCACCGCCGACCGCAGCAAGATCGTCGACTGCCTGATCGAGGCGGCGCGCAACGGCAAGCAGGTGGCCGTTGCGGTGGAACTCAAGGCCCGCTTCGACGAGGCCGCCAACGTGCGCTGGGCAAGCCACATGGAAGAGGCCGGCATTCACGTCACCTACGGCGTGGTGGGCCTGAAGACCCACAGCAAGGTGATCATGATCGTGCGCCAGGACTTCAACGGCATCCGCCGCTACGTCCACATCGGCACCGGCAACTACCACGAGGGCACCGCGCAGCTCTACTGCGACCTCGGCCTTCTGACTTGCAACCGGGAGATCGGCAACGACATCACCGAGTTCTTCAATTTCCTGACGACCGGCTACACACCCAACAGGAACTACCAGAAGATCCTGCCAGCACCGCGGATCATGAAGAGCAGCCTGATCAACAAGATCCGGCGCGAGGTCAAGCTGCACAGGTCGGACGGCGGCGGCCATATCCAGCTCAAATGCAATGCGCTGGAAGACCCGGACATCTGCAAGGAGCTGTATCGAGCGTCCATGGCCGGCGTGACGGTCGACCTCGTCATCCGCGACACCTGCCGGATCAAGGTCGGCATCCCCGGCCTGTCCGACAACATCCGCGTCATCAGCATCGTCGGCCGCTTCCTCGAACACAGCCGCATCTACTACTTCCGAAACGGCGGCGGCGCCGGCGAGGAGTATTACATCGGCTCCGCCGACCTCATGAAGCGCAACCTGGAAAGCCGCGTGGAGATTCTCGTGCCCGTGGAATCGGGCGACCTCAAGCAGGACCTGAGGATGATCCTCAACACCTGCATGAACGACCGCCACGGCGCCTTCGAGATGCAGAGCGACTGCAGCTACCGCCCGCTCCGGGAAGCGGGCGAGAAACCGGCCCAGGAGAAGTTCGTGGAGATGGCCGCCAAGCGCTACCAGGCGGCGCGCAAGCAGAACCTGCGCAAGCTCGAGAACCTGCGCAAGAGAAACACCCAGTAACCCGCAGGGCGAACCGACTTCAACGTCGCCGGGGCGTGGTTCCGCCGCGCCGCGCGGCCACCCCCTGTCACCCGATTGGAACCCCGAAGATGAGCGCAATCACCCACGTCCTCGCCGGCACCGACCTGTCGGAGATAGCCTCCGACGCCGTCGACCGTGGCTTTCGAATCGCGGAGTTGACCAGCGCCCGCTACACCATCCTGTACGCCACCGGCATCGACTCCGCCATTTCGCTGCGCGACGTGCTCGGCGACGAAGCCGACGCGGTGACGAACACGCTTCTCGAGGACGCGCGCCGGCGCCTGGCGAAGCAGGCAGCGGACTCGATGAACGCCGGCACGGTGACCGCCGACCTGCGGGTGGCCCGCGGCCCGGCCGCGAAGGAGATTCCCGAATGCGTCAGGGAATCCGGCGTCGACCTTGTCGTCGTCGGTGCTCACGGCGGCGGCTTCCTGCAGAGAATGCTGCTGGGTTCGACCGCATCGAGGCTGATTCGGGAAAGCAAGGTCCCGGTGCTTGTAGTCAAGCAGCGCGCACGCCACGACTACGCGCGTGTGCTGGTTGCGGTCGACTTTTCCCCGGCGTCGGCATCCGGCGTACTGCTGGCGCGCCAGCTGGCGCCCGACGCCGAGATGGTGCTGCTGCACGTGTTCAACGTTCCGTTCGAGGGCCAGATGCAGTATGCAGGGGTCCGCCCGGACATCATCTACGAGTACCGGGTCAAGACCAGGGAACAGTTGGTTCAACACATGGGCCAGTTCGCCGAGTCCGCGGGCCTTCGCCGTGACGACTACATCGGCCTCGTGGTTCACGGCGATGCCGCGCGCCAGGTCATCGAGCACGAGTCCAGGTACCGCAGCGACCTGGTGGTGATGGGCAAGCACGGCACCCACGTTACCCAGGAACTGCTTCTCGGCAGCGTCACGAGGCGCGTGCTGGCGGAGTCGACGGGCGACGTCCTCGTGGTCGTCGACGAGCGCCGTCCCAACGTCTCCGACGTGTCGCCCTGATCGAGACATTCGGTTTCGCCCCGATCGACCGGGGCAACGGCAAAGTGGCCGCGCGGGCGCAAAAGCCGGCAACCGGGGCCGACCTCACTCCTCGCTCGTAAACAGGAGAATCTCGGACTTCGTGATCCGGCCGCGGCGCCGGATTTCGCTGAAGATGCCCGCCAGGTCCTCAAGCATCGGCAACTCGTTGCGAAGCGACTCGTCCGCGTCGCGAATCATGTCGAGCAAGGTCAGTTCGACCTTCTCTATGGACGTTCCCGGCTCTATGGTCAGCAGGTAGCGCGCCGGCGCGACCTTGATCAACTTCAGCCACGGAATGCCCATGAGGCTGCGATTGGCCGGCACGACCAGCATCGACGCCCCGGGAGACACCTCCACCAGGTCGACCCGTAACGCGGCGGCGTCGTCGCCGGAAAGGACGGCATCCACGGCCGTCGCGATCGCCCGCGCGCGATCGGCATCGAGCCGGCGCAACTGTTCCAGCACGCGCAGGGGCAGCGTCACCGTCACCGGTTGGCTCGGCTCGGCAAACTTGGGCGGGCGCCCACCGGAATTCTTGCGGCGAGTATTTGCCGTGCTCATATTATTAACGTAATATTTACGCAGCAGGGGTTGTTTTAACGTAATAACTGAATTATGGCAGGTCTGCCCATCCTTTGGAAGCGCGCCGGTTTCATTCGTGCACCGCGGACCGGGTCACGCCGATCGAGGCGTTGACCGCTTCGCAGTTCGACCTTGCAATCGTTGGCGGCGGCATCACCGGCGCCGCGCTGGCATACCTCGCAAGCGTGTCGGGATTGTCCGTGGTCCTGGTCGAGCAGCAGGATTTCGCTACCGGGGCATCGTCGGCATCCCAGAAGATCATTCACAGCGGCCTTCGATACCTGCAGCACGGCCGGCTCGGCCGAACCATCGAATCCATTGACGACCGGGTGCGCCTCGCATGGCTCGCCCCCCACCTTGTGCGGCCGCTGCCGTGCGCCCTGCCGCTGTACGGCGCGACGGCGCCGGCGCGCCTCGGCGCCCGAATCTATCGGACGCTGCTCAGTTCCCGGCCCGCCCCGCCGCCCGGCCGGGACGGTATCACGCCGCCGCGAGTCGTCCCGCCGGCCGAGATCCTCGACAGGATACCGGAGCTCCCGCGCGACGGACTGCGTGGTGCGCTTGTCTGGGAGGATGCACAGGTGTTCGACAGCGAGCGCCTGGTGCTGGCCTTCGTGAGATCGGCCATCGCGAGAGGCGCCCTCGCGGTCAACTACACCCGCGCTGACGGCCTCGAATCCGACAACGGCCGCGTGACCGGGCTTCGCGTGAGTCGCGCGGACGGCGACTCGTTCACGGTGCGCGCTCACCACGTTGTCGACTGCAGTGGCCAGTGGAACTTCCTCGCAACCGCGGCGAATACCCGGCCTTCGCGATATGTTTTCGGACTGAATATCGTCACACCGCCGGTGAGCGCGTCCACCTTCGCGTTCGGACTGCCGGCACGCGGCGAACGGGGAACGCCGACCTGGTTCGTCACACCGTGGCGGGGCCACTCGATCATCGGAACGTTGTGGTCGGACACGATCGGAGAACCGCCTGATCGCTCCCGGAACTCGTCTGCCGTCGCGACGCTCGTCGACGGTTTCAACCGCAGCTTCGCCGGCCGGGCCATAACGATCGAGGACGTGCGCATCGTACTCGGGGCACGGGTGCCGGCGCACGAGGGAGCGGGCCGCAAGGCGGCGGCGACGCTGGAGCGAACCCGCGTCGTCGACCACGCCGCCCACGGCATGGCCGGCGCCTTCACCGTGCTGGCGCCCAAGCTGACTACTGCCCTGACCAGCGCGTCGCAGGTGATGTCTCGCCTGGTACCGGGTTATCGCATGCCGTCAACCGGCGAGCTGCCCCGCCTGGTTGGCGGCGACATCGACAACTGGGCGCAATTCTCCGATCACTGGACTGCCCGCGGCGTGCCGCTGGAAGTCATACAAGGCTATGGCGACGAAACCGCGCGAATCGTCAAGGGGAATGCGCCGTCACTCGGCCTGATGGTGCGCCATGCCGTCGAGCATGAACTCGCCACCAATCTCCCGGACGTGGTGCTGCGCCGGTGCGTGCTGGCGGCGACCGGACCACCGGCCAGGACAACCGTGGCGGCGGCCGCAGAGGAGATGGCTGCCTGCCTTGGCTGGGACGACACGGAAAGGCGTCGACAGGTTGATAGTCTCGCCCGCGGTTTCCAGGGGCCTTGAACGATGAGAGTACTTTTTCTTGCGCCGCACCCGTTCTACCAGGACCGTGGCACGCCCATCGACGTCCTGCTGGTGCTGAAGGTACTTTCCGAGCGCAAGGATGCCGTGGTCGACGTCGTCACCTTTCACGAGGGCAATGACGTCGAGCTAGAGAATGTATCGATCCGTCGAATCAGGGCTCCCCGCTTTCTGCGCGGCATCCGCCCCGGCTTCTCGATGAAGAAGCTCGCATGCGACGTGCTGCTGTTCTTCACCGCCTGGCGGATGGTCCGCACCGGCGGCTACGACTTCGTCCACGCCGACGAGGAATCGGTGTTCTTCGCGATGTTCTTCAAGCGCTTCCACGGTATTCCGTACGCCTACGACCTCGACTCCTCGATCGCCCAGCAACTCGTCGAGAGCCGCCCGGTGCTGGCGCCGCTGTCGGCCATGCTCGGATACCTGGAGAGCCGGGCGATACGCGGTGCGCTGATCAACCTGCCGGTCTGCGTCGAGCTCGGGCGGCTGTGCGAAAGAGCGGGCTCGCGCAACACGGTCGTCCTGCACGACATTTCCCAACTGGACGATCAACCGTCCACGGACATCGACCTGAAGGGGCAGCTCGGTATCGCCGGCACCCTGCTGTTGTACGCCGGCAACCTCGAGGCCTACCAGGGCATCGAGCTGCTGCTCGACGGCTTTCGTCTCGCCCTGAAGGAGTGTTCCGATCTTTACCTCGCCGTCGTCGGCGGGAACGACGACGACATCCGCAAGTACAGCGAGCGGTCGGCGGCTGCGGGCCTGCTGGCGAACGTGTTCTTCCTCGGTCGAAAGCCCATCCGCGAGCTCGGCGAATACCTGCGCGGCGCCGACATCCTCGTCTCCCCCAGGATCCGCGGCATCAACACGCCGATGAAGATATTCGCCTACCTGCACTCCGGCCGCCCGCTGATCGCCACCGACATCGTCACCCACAACCAGGTGCTATCGACGGAGCAGGCCATGCTGGTGCCGCCCAGACCCGAGGCGATTGCCGACGGCATCGTGACGCTGGCACGGGACCCCGAACTGAGGCGGCACCTGGGGGAACACGGCCGCGCCCTCGTCGAGGCCAATCACACTTTCGACAGCCATCGCAAACGGGTCAACCGGGCCTACGACTGGATCGAGTCGCAGCTTGGTGGACAGCGAGAGGAGCGCGAGCAGCACGAGCTCGAGCAGTCCCGCTGACCGATCCCGCGCGGCTGCCCTGGTGCCAGGGCTCCACAACGATGCCACGCTGCAGGAGGCGAGCCTGCAGTCGATCGCCTCGGCAGGCGCACCTCATCCAGCAATCGCTGGCAAGCCGAAGCCGCTGTAGGAGCCTGCCTGCAGGCGATCGACGTGGCGGGCACGGCCCCAAAAACATCGCCTGCAAGGCGTGCCTCCTGCAGCGCCATGGATCTCGCAGGCGATCACATCGGCGGGCATGCAGGCTCCGGGCAATCGCCGGCAGGCCGGCTCCTACAGTGCCATGGCCGGCGCCGGCGATTGCATCTGGGTGCTCGGCGGCGACCAACCGTCAGGCGACGTAGTCGCCGCTCGCCTCGGGCTGGAACAGGACGGCGACGACCGTCACCGTGCGGCGCTCGCCCGAGGGCGCGACCCAGCTTGCCTCGGCGCCCGCGGCAAGGCCGAGGAGACTGGCGCCGAGCGGCGAGAGCACGGAGATGCGGCCCGTGCCGGGATCGGCGTCGCCGGGGTAGCACACGGTATAGCGCCTGTGCTGACCGCTCGAATGATCGAGCAGTTCCACGACGGAGTTCATGGTAACGACATCGGCCGGAATCGCCGTTGAAGGGACAACTTCTCCTGCATCGAGATCGTCAAGCAGGGTCGGCGGCACCGCGCCGTCGCCAAGCCTGGCGATGCGCACGGCGTCGAGTTCGGTAAAGACGCGGTCGGATACTGCGGAAAACATGGAATTCACTCCCGGGTTGCGGCCCGGGTGCTGCCCGGGCATGAATGCGCTTGGCTTCAGCCCGGCGATCGATGGGTGGCGCTATCTGGTGATGAGCGATCGCCGGGCGGTGACATGCGAGATGATGTTGCCGGCCCCGGGGAGGTCGGCGCCGGGGAGGACGACGACGGGAACGACGGACGAGCCATGCCGAACGGCCGCCGGGGCGGCGGCCGCTGATATCGTGCTGGCATGTCCGTAAAGTGTCATGGGCTCAATCTGGTGTCGCGCGGGGGGAAATCAATGGCGCCCCCGCGAGCGGGAATCAGCTTGCGGCGCCGGGTTCCTTGCGGGCGTCGTCGTCGGGCAGGTTCGCCAGGGCGATTGCCGAATGGGCGAACGCCGCCCCCGCCCGCATCTCGGACGCCACCCAGATGGCCTCCATGATCTCCTCGTTCGAGGCACCCTCGCGGGCAGCCGCACGGGTGTGTCCCTGGATGCAATAGGGGCATTGGGTCACGTGGGCCACGGCGACGGCGATCAATTCCTTCGTTTTCCGGCTCAACGCGCCGGGCTGAAACACGGCCCGGCTGAAGGCACGAAACGCCGCTTCCGCATCCGGCGCGAGTTCGCGCCGCCGGGCGGACAACTCGCGGCTCGGCTTCGGATAGAGAGAATCGTCGGTCATGCTGGCTTCTCCGGGGAGGGAACGCGGCCGCGCCGCCCGCACAGTTTCCTCGGGACGCACTCCGTCCGTCGAAAAGTGGCATCTGAGATGCCTGTATAACACGGTGCAGCAGCTTTTGCCAGAGCGCCGCTGCGCCTCACTCATCCTTGCTCCGCCCGAAGATCTGCGAGGCGGCCAGCGCCAGCGACGACACCAGGATCATGATGGTGGAGATCGCGGCAATGGTCGGGTCGATCTGGTCGCGCAAGGCGTTGAACATGTTGCGGGTCAACGTGGAGTTCTCGCCGCCGGCGACGAACATGGCGATGATGACCTCGTCGAACGAGGTCAGGAACGACAGCAGTGCCGCGGTGATGACCGCAAAGCGGATCTGCGGCAACGTGACCAGGAAGAACGCCTTTACCCGGCTCGCGCCGAGGCTGCGGGCGACCATTTCCTGGTTCATGTCGTAACTCTTAAGTGCCGCGCTCACCACCACCATGACCAGCGGCAGCGCGAGGATGCTGTGGGCGAGCACCAGCCCGGTGAGCGTGTTGACCATGCCGAGCTTGGCGTAGGCGTAGAACACGCCGATGGCCACCAGGATTATCGGCACCACGATGGGCGTGACCAGCAGCACGTAGACGAAGGTCGCCAGGCGCAGCGTCGACACGTACAGTCCGTAGGCGGCCATGGTGCCAAGCGGCGTCGCCACCAGCATGGTGAGGAATCCCGCCTTGAACGATGTTTCGGTGGCCAGCATCCAGGCGTTGGAGCCGAAGTAGTGCTCGTACCAGCGGGTCGACCATTCGCGCGGCGGGAACTCGAGGTACTGCGAGTCGGAGAACGACATCGGCACCACGATGACCGTCGGCAGCACCAGGAACACCATCACCATGGTGCCGACGGCGTACAGCCACAGCCGCGAGCCGTGGGTGACCTGGGTGTCGGTGGCGGGTCTTTTGAGCCAGTTCACGAGCCGTGCCCCGTGCCGAGGATACGGTCAAGCCGAAGCACCTTCGAGGCGGCCCAGATGATGACGAACGTGATCACCAGCAGCACCACTCCCAGCGCGCTGGCCGCGCCCCAGTTGAAGAACAGCTCGATGTTGCTGGCGATCTGCATGGCCACCATGATCACCTTGCCGCCGCCGAGCACCGCGGGGGTGACGAAGAAGCCGAGGCACAGCACGAACACCAGCAGCGCCCCCGCCGCCAGGCCCGGCAGCGAGATCGGCAGGTACACCTGCCAGAACGCCTGCGTGGGCGTGGCGCCGAGGTTGGCGGCCGCCTTCATGTAGTCGCGGTCGATGGCGCGCATGGAGCCGTACACCGGCAGCACCAGGAACGGCAGCATGATGTGCACCATGCCGATCAGCGTGCCGTTGAGGTTGTGCACCAGCGCCAGCGGCTCCTGCCACAGGCCGAGCTCGATGCCCCACTCGTTGACCAGGCCCCGGCGCTGCAGCAGCACCAGCCAGGCGTAGGTGCGCACCAGCAGCGAGGTCCAGAACGGCAAGAGCACGGTGATAAGGCACAGATTCGCCAGCCGCTTCGGCATCTGGGCGAACAGGTAGGCGAGCGGATAGCCGATCAGGATGCAGATGCCGGTCGTCACCACGCTGACCACGAACGTGGTGCGGAAGATGCGCGCGTAGGCGGACGAGTCGATCATCCGCTGGTAGTTTTCCAGCGAGAACGTGCCGTCCTGGCCGATGAACGACAGCCAGAACAGCCATCCCACCGGGACCACCATGATCACCAGCACCAGCGCCAGTGCCGGTGAGCACAGGCCGAACAGCAGCCAGCGCTCGCGCCGGGCGTCGCGCGCCAGTTCGCGGGCGTTGAGCGCGGGCGCGGCGGCGCTCACGGCGCGGCGCCCTCGTCGGAGACCAGCACGGTGTCGCCGCGATCGAGGCCGAGGGTAATGCGTGCGCCGCGCCCGGGAATGGACTCGACGATGTCGCCGCGGGTGACCGCGCGCACCGACACCCGGGTGCCGTCGGCGAGCTCGGCGTAGAGCAGGAAGGTCTCGCCCTGGTAGACGACGTCGGCAACCGTGGCCTCGAACACGTTCATGTGCTCCGGCGCCTCTCCGTGAAGGATCTGCAGCCGCTCCGGCCGCATCAACAACAGCCGCGGAGCATCGCCGTCGGCCGTCATGTCCGACTTCAGCTCGACGCCGTTCACGAAGCAGGCGCCGTCTCTCACCGTCACCGGGATGAAGGTGGACTCGCCGATGAAGTCGGCGACGAAGCGGTTGGCGGGATACTCGTACATGCGCCGCGGCTCGTCGAGTTGCATGAGCGTGCCGTGGTTGATCACCGCCACGCGGTCGGACATGGTCAGCGCTTCGCGCTGGTCGTGGGTCACGTACACGGTGGTCATGCCTAGTTCGTCGTGCAGGCGTCGCAGCTCGATCTGCATGTGTTCGCGCAGCTTCTTGTCGAGCGCCGACAGCGGCTCGTCCATCAGCAGGATGCGCGGTTCGAAGACGATGGCGCGCGCCAGCGCCACCCGCTGGCGCTGGCCGCCGGAGAGCTGGTCGACGCCGCGCTCACCCAGGTTGTCGAGCTTCACCCGCTCGAGCGCCGTTCGCACTCGCTCGCGGACCTCCTCCTTCGGCAGCTTGCGAAGGCGCAGCGGAAAGCCGACGTTGGCGGCCACGTCCATGTGGGGGAACAGCGCGTAGTTCTGGAACACCATGCCGAGATCGCGCTTGTGGGGCGGCAGGCGCACGATCTCCTCGCCCCCCACCTTGATGCTGCCGCTGTCGGGCCGGATGAAACCGGCCAGCACCATCAGCAGCGTGGTCTTGCCCGAACCCGAGGGCCCGAGCAGGGTCAGGAACTCGCCGCTTCGAACGTCGAGATCGACGTTGTCAAGGGCAATAACGCGGCCGTAGGTCTTGGTCACGCCGCGAAAGGCGATGGGCAGCGCCTTCGCCTTCGTGGTCGGGTTCTCCTCGCTCAAGTGTCGACTCCTCTCGTTGGCCCGGCGTGCCTCGCCGGGCGCGAGACAGGCGGGCGCCGACCGCCGGCGCCCGCCGCGATGACGATCGCTACTCGGTGAGCATCTCCTGGTACTTCTGCGCGGCGAGCTGCTCGAACTCGGAGTACCACTCGAGGTTGATCGGCAGCTGCAGCTTGGCATTGTCCGGGTGCGAGGGCAATGCGCGCGCCACCTCCTCGTCGATCTTGCCGATCTCGTAGGCCTTGGTGTTGGTCGGTCCGTAGGTGATGTACTTCGGCAGGTTGGCCTGGTATTCGGGCTTGGAGATCTCGGCCAGGAACTGCATGGCGGTATCCTTGTTGGGCGCGCCCTTCGGCACCGCGAAGCAGTCGTAGTCGAGCAGCGCCTGGTTGAAGGTGTAGGCCACCTTGGCGCCGTCCACGCGGGCGTTGTCGAAGCGTCCGTTCCAGCCCGTGATCATGTCGACCTCGCCGTCCTTCATGAGCTGGGCGTGCTGGGCGCCGGAACTCCACCACACGGCGATATGGGGCTTGAGCTCGCGGATCTTGTCGATCGCCCGGTCGATGCCTTCAGGGGTGGACAGCACCGCGTAGACTTCTTCCATGGGCACGCCGTCGGCCATCAGCGCCGGCTCCAGGGCGCCGGCCACGCCGCCGCGATACGAACGCTTGCCGGGAAACTTCTCCACGTCCCAGAAATCGGCCCAGGACTTGGGCGCGTTGTCGCCGTAGGTCGCGGTGTTCCACGCCATGACGGTGGAGAACACGTCGCCGCCCAGGCAGTAGTCGGTGTACAGGCCCGGCGCGAAGTCGCTGACGTCGATGACGTCGTAGTCGAGCTTCTCGAGCAGGCCCTCCGTGGCTGCTCGGGCGGCGCTGCCCGAGCCGCTGGCGACGATGTCCCAGGTCATGGCGTTGGCGTTCACCTTGAGGCGCACGTCGGCCATGCCGCCGTAGGTCTCCTCGATGACCTCGACGCCGGTGGCCTCGGAGGCAGGCACGAACAGCGCCTTGCTCTGCGCCTCCTGGTACGATCCGCCCCACGAGGCGATGATGACCTTGCCCTCCGCCTGGGCGGCTCCGGCCGTCAATGTCATGGCAATCGCCGCAACCAGGGTCGCGCCGCGGCGTGCCGCGGTGAACTTCTTCGGTGTGTATCGTGCAGGCTTCATATCAACTCCTCTCGCTTTCGATTGGGTGTGTGAATTACACGGTCCGGCTCCGTCCGTTGCCGCGTCGCAAGTCATGATCATGCTGAAAGCCGGTCGCGCCAGCGGTACCAGGCGACCGCGGCCGGCAGGAACCAGGGCCGGCCGCGATAAAGCGGCCGGGTCGGCATTTCGATGGCGTCGAAGCCGGTGCGGCCCTCCGCCAGTCCCAGCACCTTCTGACCGGTGCGGGTGCCGAGGTATCCGGCCATGGACACGCCCGAGCCGCAGTAGCCCATGGCGTAGTGCATGCCGTCGTGCACGCCGGTGTGGGCCAGGGTGTCGAACGTGTAGGCGACGAAGCCCATCCACGAGTGGCTCACAGCCGTGCCGGCGAGCTCCGGAAATAGTGCCGTCATGGCCGCTTGAAGACGCGGCGCGCTCACCCGGGTGTCGGTCTCCGACGCCGACACCCGGCCGCCGAACACGATCCGGGTGCGGTCCGGCGAGGGCCTGTAGTAGTACACCACCTTGCGCGTGTCGCTGACGATGCGGTCGGTGGGCATGATGCGGTCCATGACCCCGGCCGGCAGCGGCTCGGTGGCGATCACGTAGCTGCCGATGGGAATCACACGGCGCCTGAGGTACGGGGTCACGCGGGCGGTGTAGCCGTTGCTGGCGATGACCACGTCGCGCGC